>JANOXF010000038.1:0-9368 GCA_031418275.1 Candidatus Kaiserbacteria bacterium | reverse complement strand
CCCGCAGTCATCGGGATTTTTCCCGTGACAGTGACTTCGTAGTCACTGTCTGCATTTTCTAGTTCGATAGTCGAGTGAAGGAACTCGACGTCCTGCCCAAAGCAAACCTTCAGTACCTCTAGCGAATGCAGAAGTGCACTGAGATTAGAGCGGGACAGGACGATCTCGGTATTTTTGCGATTTTTACGGAACATTTGATTCTCCTTGCGAGAATTCACCACAGGACATCCTCTGGCGATTGTCATTTCGACAATGACTATATTGTACCATTTTTATATAAATAGTCAATAGATTTGACTCGAAGCTCACTCAGCACTAAAAAACGGCCCAAATGGGGCCGTTTTTTAGTGCTGATATTTCTCTACTTCCCGAAGCGAAGCATATCCTTGAGCGCTTGTCCCCCACGACGAAGGAGACTTTTTCGTCTTCCGTGTGCACGCTCGAGTTCACGTTTCAGTTCATCGCGCACTTCGTCAATTGCCTTTTCCATTTGTTCCTCCGTTGCTTCAGCTCGAAAAGGTTTCCCGCCAACAAACAAATTTGCTTCGATCCTGTAGATTTTTCCGGACTGATGTTCAGTTAATTTTTCAATCTCTACTTTACAGCGAACATCAGTCTCATGAGCCGGTATGAGCTTATCGAGTGCCATGAACTTCTGGTCAATGAGGGATGAGAGTCCTCTAGTAAGTTCAATGTTGGTGGCTTTCACTGCGATGCTTGGAAATGACATAGTGTGCTGATATTACCTCTTAATCACATAGGGCCTACACAAACGCAGTGCTTCGTTGTTGCTTCGCTCGTTTGTTCCCGCAGAGTAGGTCCACTACACCTTGGTCACAAGCCTCGCTCGCGCCTCGAACCACAACCGTTTGTGTACGTCCTATTACACCTCTACACTTACCATTTTAGACGAAGATCGGTGTCCCGTCAGTATCCGTACCTGCGTAGGACTAGTGGAGAACATTTCCGCGAGAATGGCAATAACGCGGCGATTTGCATGGTTCTGACTTGCAGGCTCTCGTACCATTATATAAAACTCTGCTTCAGCGGTCTTGGTCACACGTTCTTTCTTTGCCCCAGGGGTCACATGTACGCGAATGTACATACCTTACGCTGAACACACATCAGGATTATTCGACTTAAACACCCGAACCTGCTCGTGTGCAGATTCATCGGCATTTTGCCCATAGTGCTCTTTAACGTACGCAACGATAGCTTCAGACTCATACATCTTTATATCCCCATCGACCATAAACGGCACCTTGTGCTTCCCCCCGATGTCCATAAGCTCTTTTTCTGCGACGGGGTCAGCGATATTTTTCTCCGTAAAGGGCACGTTGTATATATCGAACGCAGCGAGTGCGAGAGCGGAGTACTGACAGTTTGATTTTATGTAGAGGGTAATCATTGTAAAGAATTATTATTGTGGAATGCGTTCGTACCGACCCATAAGCGTCGCTGACTCAATCATCATACCGCGCGCGGCCGTTTCAAGCTCACCAAGTGTTGGAGCTTGTAGGAAATTGAGTGTCCCTGAAAGTGCATAGAGACGGAAGAAGTACCGGTGTTCCCTGTCCGGCGGACACGGACCGGTGTACGAGGTCTTACCAGTACTGTTCACCGCTCCCGTACCAAGAGACTTCCCTTCGGGGAGAACCGTCGTGTCCGCCGGAATATTGTACACTGCCCAATGATCAAATTTCTCTATACCTCGGGCTTGCTTCACCATGTCCGGAATATCAGGGTCGTCCATAACAAGTGCAAATGAAACAGTTCCTTCGGGTATGCCTGCAATGTCGATTTCTGGACTTATGTTTTCTGCATCACACGTAAAGCGCGCGGGTATCAGTCCTCCTTCTTCAAATGCGGGAGATGTAATAGAAAGTGCCATAGAGTTTGGTGTTACATCTTCTAAGAGCGACGACGGCGCTTCAGCACGATTAAATGCAATGAATGCTCCCACGCTCACAATGAGCGTCATGAGCCCCAGTAGAGCGAACGCCTGTCTCATCTGTTCATTTTACCACATCTCGCGTCAGCTGGTTTAGATATAGGAAATCTTCATCCAGGAGTGCTGGAAACTTTATAGTACTGCGAAAACGCGGAACACTTACTACATTAAGCCCTACCACGCTGAGAGTCTTGGCCAAATGTTTGACTAAGACTAGAGCTAAAAGACGCTCAGAGAAATCTGATGCTTTAAGATTCGAAGTTTATCTCATTAAATCATCTTCCTATAAGTTTCGATTGGAATCTCTTCTCATAATATCATTTGTTTCCTTATGAACGGGGTTTAACGTACCCTTTCTACTAGATCAGGTTCAGACTCCCTACATGTTCTCAGAATTTCTGAATACATGGTGTCGTAAAAAGCTCCAATTGAATATTCACTATGTGTTTTTATACTCGAGGCTGTCGTCCATCTATACGGGCTTGGGGTTTTAATTTTTGCTGAAAAGTGTCTACTATCAGGTAAAGACCTCATTTTGTCTACAAACTCATTATTCGAAATGCCATTAAAATTATCAAAACACGATTTTTCTAAATCTATAATTGGTGAGCTTTTCTTCTCAGTCAGTAAACTGCAGGGTAATAAGTATTCTACAATATGGTACGTTCTTTTATTTGTCAGCAATTCATCAGTGACAACGTAGTAATCATGTTCAGAGGTGTTTGGATTTCTTGAGCTTAGGACAGGATGTGGGCAAAGACGTCCCGTCCCATACAGAAATCGGTCAGGGTCAAATTCAAAAGTAAGTTTTTCTAACTCAGTCATATCGTCACCCAAGTAATAGGATATAAAGTTAACGTTGTATGAAATTTTAATCCCAATCGGATTCCCTTTAGTTGTATAGATAAATTCATCAGACACTTGATCGACTGTAACGATGCGCTTATTCTCTAAATTTTCTCTATCACTTATTTTTTTAGCAATAAAATCCTGGGAAACTCTGTTGGCAATCGTGTATGAAAGGATTGGCAGAAACAAAAGCACGATACCAATAATCTTCAATTTCAGACTTAAATTCTCCTTCTCTGTTATTTCTTCTTTTCCTAAAGTTTCTCTTCCAATTTTTTGGATAATGAAAATTAGTGCAAATACCAATATTTCAGGAGGTAAGAAATCCATTAATTCAACGCCTTGTAATTCTGAAGAATAAAACAAAATCACCCCAGGAACTACACTAAAAATTACGATGAAGGGTACGAATAATAGATTATTTAGATTAAACCTCAGAGCAAACCAATAGATAAGCACTATGAAAAGTAAAGGAAGTACATAATCTAAGATTTGCATTGAGACTGCAAGAAGGAGATCATCGATGTCCGTTCCCCAAATAGCCCTTAGACAAACAGAACCAGCAAGAAGACACACACCGATAATGCCATAGAGGATTGTAAAAAAAGCAATTGTTCGTTTAATAGAAAGACTGGTCTCTAACATTCGTTCATTTTACCACAAATTCTAGTGACTCATTGAGTCGAGCACAAAGGTAATGGTTCTTGAGGCGTAGTCTGAGCTACACTTCTCCCTCGCCCACAATAGACCACCCTTTCCTGTTTCTCCTGCGACACTCCGGATGAGGTTTTCTCCATTCAGAGTATTTGTAAGACCCATACTTTTCAGATATGCCGTTGCAAGTGCGGGAGCCGCTTTGCATTTAGTGTTTACTCCAACGTCACCCTCCTCATGGGTCGCGTTAATAGTAATGACGTGTTGGCCAAGTGACGTAATCATCCATGGAATGCTATACGCCCCAAGAGTGCTGTTGCCCGAACCTGTAAAGTATCTCGTCGGTGTATATATGTACGCT
The DNA here is from genome assembly GCA_031418275.1 of Candidatus Kaiserbacteria bacterium. Taxonomy (GTDB): domain Bacteria; phylum Patescibacteriota; class Minisyncoccia; order Phycocordibacterales; family UBA918; genus Damh-18. The sequence goes on along the minus strand of JANOXF010000038.1, from coordinate 5,553 downwards.
CCGTTGTCTTGTGCCCACAGCCACAAGATATTCAATCCTCCTGCCCCGTCGTGGGTAACGGTTCCCTGAATGTCGAGAGTGTACGGCAGATACGGAACTACAATTGGGGTATTTCCCGGAGTAACGAGAATGCCACCAATTGAATCAATGGACACTATCGAATCGTGCGCAAAGACCTGCGATGCACCGAACATCGCGAGGACGCAAAACGCGACAACAAAAACTATACATCTCATATTCCTATCGTATCATGGCACATAGTACGGTGAGGATACGGAACTGAATACCGTATGGATGTGCAATATACTGCATTTGCGTAGAGCCATTTTTCGGGTACAATGCTCACTGCTTATGGCATACGCCATGAGCACCAGCATATTCCGCGATACCTACATATGGTAGGTGTTCAAAGATACATATTCCGCGATAGCTCAGCTGGTAGAGCGGCTCGCTGTGAACACAACGTTCCATCGCAGCTACCCAGAGGAAACTCGGGTCAGAAAACGAGGTGAACTGTCTGGAAACCCTAACAAGTAAAATTGTGGGCAATCAGCAGCCAAGCTTTGAGTGAAAACTCATTGAAGGTTCAGAGACTATCCCGCATGGGAGTAGTCCCGACACACGCAGTGTGTGTAGGGCCGAAGCGCCTCGCACCGTAGTGTAATCGTAAGATTAAAACCGGTGATGATATAGTCCACCCCTTTAGGTAACTTAAGGATACGTGTAACGAGTTGGTCGCAGGTTCGAGTCCTGCTCGCGGAGCTGGTTAGTGAAATCGCCCTTTAGGGCGATTTTGCGTTACCAGCTCCGCGAAAAAATACAAAGTATTTTTAAGGACTCGAAGAGGTTGAGTTTATCGCCCGGAGCGGTGCGAGGACGATACGAAACCTGTACCGTCCATGTAATGGAAGAGTCCTGCTCGCGGAGCTTATATTTGACAAAACCAGTATATGTGATATACTGGTTTTGTTATTGAACCCACGAAGGAGAAGATTGATGAGCAAAGCTGATAGAGCACCTTGGTCGGTTGCTATGCTAGCCTCGAGCATCAGAAGCGGCGAATACTGCCGAGGTGGTCAAGTGGACACCAAGGGCATAAAGAGCGCCCTAAGCTCGGTTGGTGCAGGGTCCGCAAAGGTAACGGACCTGACGCGTGAACTGAAAAAGGCCGGAATAACCGAAAGAGATATTGCGGAAATCACTTGGAGCTGGCGCGATAAATAGCCGTCCCAAGTGCAACTCTCATCGATGAACATAATAAAAACCTCTGAGAGATAACAAAGTCCGAACAACAACACCACCGATTGCCATCACGCATCGGTGGCTTTCTTTTATACAAACAGTTCGAACAGTACCTGTTCAGGATACTTTTCTTCACTTCATTCGAAAACTATCTCTGAACAGCTTCGAAACTCATCACATGAGTTTCGAACATCCTTTACCAGCTGGAGCCAAAGAAAAAAGCGCTATTGTAGGCGCTTTTTTCTGTGTACCTCCGAGAGGATTCGAACCTTTGGTTGACTTCTCTTTTACTTCCCTGTTTACTACCTCACATCTCAGTTGATGCTGAGCGTTCATTTCAACCACCGGAGACTACTCATGCGTAGAGCACTAATCATCGGCCCAGGTGGGCTGCGAGGTGCCTATGGTGGTGGAGTTGTTGCAACTCTCTGCCGGGCATTTGGACACGGGTACTTCAATCGAATCTACGGTTGTTCGGCGGGCGCCTACACCGGAAGTTATGCGGCGAGTGGCCAACCAGACCAGATTGAATCAATCTGGCGCGAATGCGTCCATTCTAATTTGCTCGTCGACTTATCGAGAGTCTTTACAAGAAGACGCCCCCTTCTCGACTTGTTCTACCTCAACGACGTGCTTCGGAGTGAGCGTTACCGTCTCTCGATCACGGGTATGTTGGAATCGCCGACTGCCTTTGAGATTGTCACGACAGACAGAGAGACGGGACAGTCTCGTTACTTCACTCCCCAGTCAGAGGAGGCCTTCTACCTCCAGGTCCGAGCTTCCGCTGCAGTTCCAGTTTTTCATCCCAGGGTGATGATTGAGGGTAGGACTTATGTCGATGGCGGTCTTTCAGATCCGATACCGCTCGAAAAGGCATTGGCTGATGGTTGCGATGAAGTGGTGATTGTCTGCAATCGTCCGGTGGTTGATATCGGACGTTTAGCGGACATCTTTCTGCATGTCTATGCGGGCTTTACCAATCAAGGGAGTGCTCGGCAAGTCTGGAAGCGTCTTCAGCGTGTTGCTCACCTCGCAGAGACTATGACTGACCGTGTCCACGTCATCGCACCGTCTTCAACACATTCCCACCGGTGGCAGTTTGACAGTGGTCACGCTACGCTGAACGAACTCGTCGATCTTGGTATCAATGATGCCAAAGCCTTCATCGAACGTTACAAGAGATAGCGCTTCATGCACCAATCCCAACCCGCCGAAACATCCGCCCTTGTGGCCTGTGTTTCGGCGGGTTGTTTCTTTTTATACTAAACAAGCAGTTCGAACATCGTTCAGTAGCTGGAGCAAAACTTGACTTAAGTCAAAATCTACTGTTTTATACATGCTGTTCCCGACCCGCGGTGGTGTTGGGTGTTCATCACGGAGCACAAAATGAAGCTGTCCATTGATGGCGTCGAAACGTACCTGAAGCGAATCCCTATCCCAGGAAACGACGTTGACCACATTCTCCAAGTCCAACTTCTCAATTCTCATGACGTGGACGGGCTCCACGAAAGAATCGTAAAGGCGCTGAAGCAGCGCCGCGAAAACGACGGCGGGGTGATGGATGTCACCAGGTTCGAAGGTCATGAGAATCGTCCTGGGGAGAGCGAGATCCGAATCCTTGGTGGACTTGAACTTGAGGTCGTCGACCTCGCCCGGCTGCTCGGGTACGGAGTGGAGCAGGTGTACGAACGCCCTGGAGACACCTCTTCGACTGAATAAAGTTGTGAAGTGGATTCAAAGTCACCTATGAAGTCCGCATGGTTCGCCCAGCGGCTTCTTCTTTTTATACCAACGAGTTCCGACTTCATTCACCAAACGGAAACTGTAGGTGTTGATGACAAATTCATATTGAATTTTCAAAAATTTTCTGCACATGTATCACCCCATATGGTACCTAATCGTACCTGCTTGTTTTCTTACACCCCCTCCCCCCTCTTTATTCCGACAGCTCATGACAGCAGTGACAGATGTTTCTGGAAAGAATTGTGTATTGAGCTGTACTGTAGGAGTGATCGTACCTCGTTACCTATCTCCCTCCAGTTCAGTGAGTGAAAGACCTCTAGCTGTGGGAGCAGACAGAAAACACACCCTCTCGGGTGTTGTTTTCGTTTCTGCTCCGCGAAGTATGCAAACAGTTGTGCATACGTGTAGGACTCGAAGAGTCTGAGCATATCGCAACGAGCCCTTTGGACGAAGTGAGATGTGAAGACTGTACCGTTCCCGTAGGGAAAGAGACTCCTACTCGCGGAGCAACTAACTATGTTTTTTAGGACGGATGATAGTTCCAGAGGAAGTCTCTATTGCACTTGGAAGCTGAGCCCCACGGATTTTACCCTTCGTAATTTCAAAAAGATGCTCCAATTCACGTGCACGAGCATACCTTCCAGGTGGAGCAACTGCATGAACTCGTTTATTCTCACCCACCATTTCACGTGCGAGGCGAATCACTGCAGCCAAATCAGTATCGGCTGAAATGATAAGTGCAGTATCAAACTTATCTTGCAGTGCATCAGCGATTAAGTGAGCACCGATATTTACATCTGTCTCCTTTTCCTCATGGGTAACAAACTCTTGACCACAAGTCGCTTTGCACTTGATACGTTTCTCCTTAAAGCGACCCATGATTGTACGAACACCTTGTGCTTCTAAAGCTGTGACGTACTCGCGATGGCGTCTGTATGAATCTGGTCTCCATGTGGCATACGCAGAGAAATACTTCACCTCATTGAGCGTTTGGTATTTATTGAGAATGTTCCGTGAAAGTGCAAACAAATCTAGCCACTTAAGTGTGTCATCATTCAAGTCGTCAATTGCATGATACAGATTGAACCCATCAATATACACATTCACTCTAAACATAATTTCGAGTATACCACCTAATTTTTACGGAACCACTCGGCGATTGCAAAGATGGCATACCACTGTACATATAACGAAAGTCGCACCCCTTGCGAGGTGCGACCTATCTACCGGGACGAACCCGATAGGTGGATATGTACACTATATTCTGGTATTTGCACACCGTCAATATCGTACTGTTTATTCTACCCACCTCCAATTCCCTTTGTATACGAACCCAGTGTGTAGTTCTGAATGCATCTAAGAAAAGAGCGCTGTAACAAGCGCTCTTTTCTGGTACCTCATACAGGATTCGAACTTTTGACATTACATGCAATATAAAGGTATTCTTTGAAAGGAATAGTCCTCAACCCCGCACACCTAAAGGAACCGACCGTGAATAACCAATCGATGACTGAGTTGGCAAAAGCCAACTTCCTGGCCTTGAGCCGGAACCCCTACCCCGGCCGCGGAATAGTCGTCGGTCTCGACGAGACATCCGAGCATCTGATTCAGGTCTACTGGATCATGGGCCGGAGCGAGAACAGCAGAAACCGTGTCTTCAAAGCGGACGACCAGACTGGTCGCCTCTACACCGAAGCTGCGGATGCGTCAAAGATGAAGGACCCGTCCCTCATCATCTACAACGCAATGCTCGAAGAATGGGGGTACTACGTCGTGAGTAACGGTGACCAGACGGATACTGTTGTTAAATGGCTTGGTCAGCCTCACGGACCCTTTTCACTCGAACCAGCTTTGATGGGAAGGCTGTACGAGCCTGACGAACCGAACTTCACTCAACGAATCACAGCAGTGAGCAAGATTGCGCTGGGAAGGAGCCAGCTCATATTGATGTCAATCTTGCGGAAGTCGCAGTTCAGCGGCAGGTGTGATCGTCTCACCTACGAACTAGACGTAAATCCTGGACTTGGTTTCTGCATCACGACGTACTCGGGCGATGGCAACCCACTGCCACCGTTCCGCGGCGATCCACTCGTCATGCCACTCATAGGCGGAATGAAGGATGTCGCTGAGGCCTACTGGGAAGCGCTGAACCCGGAGAACCGCGTTTCGCTCGCGGTGAAGTGGATCGAGAAGTTCAACGGCCGGTCCGACATCCACATCATCAACAAGTACTGAATGCAGGTCACCAACCCGCACGAACACCCGCCACTTGGCGCGTTTCGGCGGGTTGTTTCTTTTTATACTGAAGTAAAAAATGGTGGCTGACCCAATTTCAGCAATAATGCATCATTAAACTACCAGAACGGTGCCGTTTTCTTATAATCAAAGAGAAAACAACTTCATTCAATAGACACGAGATGCGTTTTATTATCTTAACTCTGTTCTTGCTCGTTCAATTTTACGGCAGCTTCAGGCGTCGACACGGTCTTACTCATCAGAAATATCCTGATGACACCAATCGCTACCGCCCAGTAGACGAACATTGCGAGGAGTGTCGTCCACTCAAGG
>JANOXF010000037.1:0-4280 GCA_031418275.1 Candidatus Kaiserbacteria bacterium | reverse complement strand
GGAGGGGAGAAGCAGCGTGTAGCTATAGCGCGAGCGATTGTAAACCAGCCTGATATCATCATTGCTGACGAACCAACAGGAAACCTCGACCCTATCGCGACGTACGAGGTTGTACAGATACTAAAAAAGATTAATGACCTTGGCACGACGGTTATTATGACGACACACAACAAGGGTGTGATTGACGCATTGGGGCGTCGCGTTATCACTATGGATGAAGGTCGAATAGTACGGGATGACCAGGAGGGGAGGTATGTGCTTTAATAAGATATGATCACCAGTATTAAGCGAATCATTCGCGCAGGTTTTGTAGGGTTTTGGCGTAACGCGTATGTGTCGCTCGCTGCTATTTTTGTAATGACGATTACGCTCTCGGTTGTGTGCGGGGTCATGCTCACAAAGGAACTTCTCGTCGTCTCACTCAATCAGATTAAGGAGAAAGTCGACATCAATGTGTACTTGGTGACGACCGCTGATGAAGAGAGTATTTTCAAGCTCAAAGGCTCCCTCGAATCACTCCCCGATGTTGCGGAGGTGACGTATACCTCACGCGATGAGGCGTTTGCAATGTTCCGTGATCGGCACAAGAATGATGAACTCACCATACAGGCGCTCGATGAACTCGGCGAGAATCCGCTCGGTGCCTCACTCGCTATCCGCGCAAACGAAACCTCGCAGTATGAGAGTATTGCCGCGTTCCTCGGTGATCAGCGGGATCATGAGAGCCCTGATGCGCCGCTCATTGACCGCATCAATTTCAATCAGAATAAAATCGCCATTGATAAGCTCACCAATATCATTAGTGCAGCAGAACGTTCAAGCTACATTGCCATGATTGTGCTCATTGTCTCCTCAGTGCTTATTGCATTCAACACCATTCGTCTCGCCATTTATACAACCCGTGAAGAAATCGGCATTATGCGGCTCGTGGGTGCCTCAAATATGTACATTCGCGGCCCCTTCATTCTCCAAGGTATCATGTACGGACTCGTGTCGGGTGTACTCGCACTCCTCGTCATGTATCCTGTCGTACTCTACTTAGGTCCTGCCACGGAGAGCTTCTTCAGCTTCAATATCTTTAATTATTTTGTACAAAATTTCACATACCTCTTCGGTGTGCTCGTAGGGTCAGGCATTGGTATCGGTATCATTTCAAGTATCTTGGCCATTGCAAGGTATCTCCGCGTTTAGCATGACTACAAAGCCACCGAAACGACAGAAAGAGACAAAAGAGCCACGGTACATCTTTGTCGTCGGTGGAGTGATGAGCGGTGTGGGAAAGGGAATTGCCTCATCCTCAGTAGCGCTCCTTCTTAAGTCGCGCGGGCTCGTCGTTACGGCAGTTAAGATTGACCCATACATAAATGTGGATGCAGGGACGATGAATCCGACAGAACATGGTGAAGTGTTTGTGCTCAAGAACGGTCTTGAAACTGATCAGGACATGGGAAACTACGAGCGTTTCCTTGGCACAGACATTGAGGGCATTAACTACATGACGACGGGAAGTGTGTACCAAGACGTGATACGGAAAGAGCGCAACCTAGAATACGCGGGAAAGAACGTTGAGGTGGTGCCGCACATTCCCGAAGAGGTGATTCGACGTATCAAGCAGGCAGGAGTCGGTGCGGGTGCCGATGTTGTAATTGTTGAGATTGGAGGCACCGTGGGTGAATACCAAAACGTGCTGTTCCTCGAAGCAGTACGCATGATGAAGACAGAAATGCCCGATCGAGTGCTCGTTATTATGGTGAGCTATCTACCAGTACCGGGGAGTATTGGAGAAATGAAGACGAAGCCAACACAAACTGCAGTGCGAATGCTGAATAGTGCAGGAGTGTTCGCTGATTTTATCCTCGCGCGCGGTCCCATGGCAATCGACCAGAAACGAAAGGACAAGATTGCGCGGTTCTGCAATGTGCGCCCCGAACACGTTATTTCAGCTCCTGATGTCGCGAGTGTGTATGATGTTCCGTTAAATTTCGAAAAGGATAATCTCTCACTCCGTATCTGTGAGCTCCTGGGGATTAAAACACGAGGACCAGCAAATCTCACTGCGTGGAAGAACTTTGTGAAGCACTCAAAAAATGGAAAGGACACAGTGAAAATTGCGGTTGTGGGCAAGTACTTCAATTCAGGTGATTTTGTACTTTCAGATGTATACATTTCGGTTCTTGAAGCTATCAAGTATTCTGCGTATGCGCTCAATTTGAAACCTGAAATAGTGTATCTTTCATCGCATGAATTTTCTGCTAAGAAACAGCTAAAAAAATTACGCGAGTTCGATGGTGTACTTATTCCAGGAGGTTTTGGAGCAACGGGCATCGAAGGAAAACTGAATGTTATTGAATATGTGCGTAAAAACGGCATACCGTACTTCGGTATCTGCTATGGGATGCAACTTGCGGTTCTTGAGTATGCACAGAATGTACTTAAGCTTAAGAACGCAAGTACAGAGGAAATTGATCCGAAAGCAGCACATCTCGTGATTGGAGTGATGCCGGACCAGAAAGAGAAAATCGCAAAAGGTGACATGGGTGGTTCAATGCGTCTCGGTGAGTACAAGGCGGTGCTCAGAAAGGGGAGTCTTGCCGCGCGTGCCTACGGCCTGCCTGCCGGCAAGGCAGGCACGCGCGAAGTGACCGAACGTCACCGCCATCGCTATGAGGTAAACCCTGCGTATATTGGACGTCTTACAGAGAAGGGAATGAATTTCTCGGGCACCTCACCAGACGAAACCCTCATGGAAATTATGGAACTTCCGGTGGTTACACACCCATTTTTTATTGGTGTACAGTTTCACCCCGAGTTCCACGCACGACCGCTCACACCCCACCCGCTGTTTACCGCGTTTGTGAAAGCATCCTATGAGAGTAAACAGTAAAATTACCCCATCTGCGTTGTTGCGCTACATGAAATCATACTCATCGTATATAAAATACGCCTCGTATTATTTCACTTGCGCGCCTAGCATCTGAGGTAATTTTACTGTTTACACTGAGCTCAAAAGATACTTAATATACTCATATAAATGAGCGCAAAAGGAAAGAAATCATATAAAGTCACCGGGAAAATATGGCTCTATCCAGGGGAGTTTGCGAGTTGGCATTTCTTTACCATACCGAAGAAAGAGTCGGGCGAAATAAAAGAAGCGTACAAAGGGCTTGCGAAAGGATGGGGGTCGCTCCCGGTCGAAGTGACGATAGGAAAAACGACGTGGACTACTTCTATTTTTCCGGACAGTAAGTCAGGAACGTACATACTCCCCCTCAAAGCACTCGTACGAAGAAAGGAGAGTCTTTTTGAGGGCGACACTTGTACGATTCGACTTTCAATCAGAAATGATTGAAACAATCAGGGCCCGAAGCTTTGCTTCGGGCCCGGCAAGACCTCATTCCACTTTCGGACCGGCCACATATACGAGACAGTTTTCGGCTATATCTATGGCGCGGCCACCGCGGACGATGTCCTCACCTTTGGTGTAGAGGACGGTTCCTGTGTACACCCACTGTTTTTTTGTAGCACCTTCCGGACATGCCCATTGTCGATGGACGATGAGCAAGTAGCGCAATTGCAGATGTTTGGTATAGATATATCTGGCAACTGCACCGACTTTAAGCTTGGGCTTGGGTTTCATGAACCAGAACATGGCGTTCTCCTTGTGAACTACGGCCAGTCTAAAGCCTACTCTATCTAAATTCTTAACGCAAATTGTTCCTATCCAGCCTAAATAGCGTATACTAGTACCTAAGGACTAACAGCTAAAAACTAACGAACTAAAATCATGCATCAAGGAAATTGGACCTGTAGTGGTTGTGGTACTGCTATCACCGAATTACCATTTGAACCAAAGCGTACCGACGGCCTACTGTGCCGCGAATGTCACCAGAAGCAAAAGGGAGCAGCACGCCCACCACGACCAGAGGGTGACCGGCCAAAATTTGAAGGTAACTGGACCTGTAGCGGATGTGGTACTGCGATTACCTCGCTCCCATTTGAACCGCGCGATACGTCAAATCTTAAGTGTGTTGATTGTTTCAAGAAGAGTAAGGCGTACTAAGTCGCCAAGCTAAGAGCATGAAAAAACACCCGAACGGGTGTTTTTTCATGCTTTCAGTTTTGGAAGATTTAACCCTCTTTCACTACTTCAGCCTCAGGCGTAGCTTCTGTTGTCTCTGGGGCAACTTCGACGGGAGTCTCAACTGGTGTAGCAACTACATCGGGAGTTACTGTGTTTGTATCGTCTGTCATAGTATGTATGCTTAGCTACTAAACGAAAC
>JANOXF010000036.1:0-4383 GCA_031418275.1 Candidatus Kaiserbacteria bacterium | reverse complement strand
AGGGCGTGGTTTCATATAGCATGGAAGAACGAGTTATACGCTACGCACTTATCCTCTTATTTGCATTCATTGCCCAGCTCATCGACGGGGGCATTGGGATGGGGTATGGAGTAAGCCTCACCACACTTCTCCTCTCAATTGGTGTCGGCACTGCGGTCGCGAGTGCATCAGTGCACCTTGCTGAAGTGTTCACTACCCTCTTCTCTGGTGTATCACACTTTAGAATGGGCAACTTCGACCAGAAGATATTTGCGTTTCTCGCAATCCCGGGAGTATTTGGTGCTGTACTTGGAGCATATAGCGCTATTAAGTTTGCAAATGCCTCATTTATTCGTCCAGCTATCGCTCTGTTACTGCTCACACTCGGCATACTCATCATCATAAAATTCTTGCGTAAAAAAGAGATGCTTGACGCTGAATACGACCGACCCCGGGTCCGCCACCTCATGCCGCTTGGGTTTGTGGCGGCATTCGTCGACGCAATCGGTGGTGGGGGGTGGGGGCCAATTACAACGCCAACGCTTGTGCTCCGTAATGCGCATCCTCAAAAGGTTATTGGCTCGGTGAACTTTGCTGAGTTTTTTATTACGTTCTCAATTTCAGTAACATTTCTTTTTAATTTACCAACACTCGAGCTCGCTATTGTTCTTCCCATGATTATTGGAGGTATCATTGCAGCGCCAATAGCAGCGTTGCTTACGAAAGAGCTTCCCGTACGTACTGTTGGTATATTTGTGGGTGGAGCAATCGTAATCCTGAGTCTCCGAACGCTGATTGTGACGTTTATGTAGCAAAGGGCCCCGGCACGCTTCGCGTGCCGGGGCCCTTTGAATCCTGCTCAAGAAATCCTCGTTTCTGACACGTTTAACTGAACTACTGAGATTTGACCGGGTAACCCTATACTCCGAGACGACTCTTTACCTTTTCGACAAGTACACCGAGTGCAATATTTGTTTTTACGAGATACTCATCAGCACCCGCTTCAATTGCCTCAGCAATTTTTCCCATATCGTCAAGCACAGTCATGACGATAACGGGAATTTCTTTACCCCACTCTGTTCCACGGATATCTTTAAGTGCAGCGATACCATCACGTTTTGGCATAAGAATATCAAGGAGGATGAGGTCGGGCTTTGTTAGCTCTGCTTGTTTGACTCCCTCATCTCCATCAACTGCCTTTACAACGACAAACCCTTCGTACTCAAGCGCAGTTGCGATAGCTTCACGCAAATCCGTTTCATCATCTACCACGAGTACCGTCTTTTTTTCAGAAATCATAATACAAACTTACAATAGTTAAATGTGACAGGATTTATGCAGATGAATACAGTCCAAGGCGCTCGAGCAAAATAATATGAGGCGTATAACTTATACGATGAATATTATTTTACGCGGAGCAACGACGGAATGTGTCATCTTCATAGGTCCTGTAAATCATACGCCCAAACTACTCATTGAGGCAATACCACTGTAAAGATAGTGCCTTTCCCCTCCTTAGAGACAAACGTTACCTCTCCACCAAGAACACGCACTGCTTCTCGAACAATATAGAGCCCGAGCCCTGTACCATCAGGCACCTGTGCCCGGGCGTTTTCTGCCCTGAATATCTTTGTAAACACACGATCTTGCTCGTCAACAGGAATACCCATCCCTGTGTCCGAAACCCTAATAATGTGTTTCTGCCCCTCATGGAACGATTCAATGCGGACGATACCGCCGTCAGCAGTATATTTAATAGCGTTTGAAATCAGGTTACCAATAGCCATACTGAGCAGATTCACATCAGTACTGAGTGATTCATCTCTACCCCACTCACGTTCAATCGTGATTGTACGAGCAGCTGCTTGTTTCTCATGCTCATCAAGAACCGTCTCGAAAAATCCATCGAGAGATACGGTTTCAAAATTTGGAGCAAACGTCCCTAGTTCGAGTTTTGAAACACTGAGGAAGTCCGCGACGAGCGCTTCCATACGGACGAGTCCGTGTTCAACTTTGTCCACGTACGCGCGTTCGCCATCAGTTGCCCCCTTGAGTCCCGACGTCTTCAGAAGTTCAATGTTCCACTTCATTGCAGAAATTGGCGTGCGAAGCTGGTGTGAAGCGAGCGAAACGAATTCAGTCTTTGCCTTATCAATCTCTTTTTGCTTCGTGATATCGACGAGAGTGAGAAGCCCCTTATGCTTTCGCGAAGCATCGTTAAAAGAGAAGAGTGAAAGCATGACCCAACGTGATCCCTCATCAGGTCGAGAGATTTGCGCCTCCTCATTGTTTACAAATACTCCCTGTGAAAAGTACTCGGGGATGAGCGCAATCTTCGTTTCATCATCACCCCCTATGAAATCAAAGATTTTTTTTCCTTCAAGCCATCCCTCTTCTACCCCAAAGAGACGTACCGCTGCATAATTTGCAGAATCAACATGAAGAGTATCGTCGATAACCAGGTACGGTACGGGACTTCCTCGATAGAGCTCAGTAAAGAGCTCCTTTGAGTCAACGAGCATGTTCTTCGCCATTCCTTTTGCAATATGTGCGGCAGTGATGCTAATACGAATAGATTGAAACACCACAACGGTAATGAGTGCAATCGCAAGAAAAACCATCCCGATAAGAAATTGCTCAGTGTGAAGAAACGATATTCTGAGGTGTACCCACCCATACCAAAATACCCCTATCAATACGACACACGTGAAAAGTGCAAAAAAAAGTGCGCGCCCGGTTGATTCGGAACGATTCATACGACTATCATACCAAGCATGAGCCACTTCACCGCTACGAGCACGGGGTTAACCCTAAGGCTCCTCACCGAGGAAATATAGGGACACTATCCACAGACAGAACCTCTTCGATACGTTATACTCTTTTCCGTTATGGTACAGAAAAAGACAACTCCCGAATACATAGTTAAGAAATCAAAAGCCGGACTCGGCCTTTTCGCACTCCGTGAGTACAAACGTGGTGATTTTATTATTGAGTATACGGGCGAACATATTTCAGAAGCGGAAGCAAATCGAAGAGGCGGTCAATATCTTTTCACACTGACGAAAGATATCACTGTCGATGGAAAAGGACGTGAAAATACAGCACGGTATATTAATCACTCATGTAAGCCCAATGCTGAAGCAGAGACGGATGAAGACGAAATGAAAATTCGCATTCTCGCAAAAAAGAAGATTCTTCCTGGTGAAGAAATACTCTACGACTATGGAAAGGAGCACTGGGAATATCACATTAAGCCACACGGCTGTCGATGTATTCCGTGTGTGACGAGTGTTACTAAGTAATGGACTGTCTTTTAAAGACCGTAGGGTACTTCTAATTTTAAACCCAGACCTACCCCCACCTATTAAAATCAGAAGTACCCTGCGGTCTTACTCAGAATCGACATTAGTTACTTCATTCACTATACTGGCGGTATGGAACAACTCCTCGAACTCGCAAAAACCGCCGCACGTGAGTGCGGCGGTGTTATTATGTCGCATTATGGTAACGCAACCATTACCATCAAAGAGGACTCGAGTCCGGTAACCCAAGCAGACACAGAGGCAAATGAAATACTTCTCTCGATGCTCAGGGGGACTGGCTTCCCCATACTCTCCGAAGAAACGCTTGGCATCTCCCTCCCTTACCCTGAAACCATGTGGGTCATTGATCCGCTTGATGGGACAATGGGATTCATAAAAAACACTGATGATTTCTCGGTCATGATTGCACTCCTTCAGAATGGGAAACCTGTACTTTCCGTAGTATATGCACCGGCATTAGGAAAACTCTACTATGCATTAAAGGGTAATGGTTCATTTGTAGAAGACAAAGATGGAATTAGGAAGTTGCGTGTAAGCGACCGTATTGTTCCAGATCTTCGTGCAATTTATAGTGTCAATCACGTCGCACCGTATATGCAGACAATCGCAGGTATACTGAACGTATCTACAATTATTCCAATGGGAAGCGTCGGTGTAAAAGCAGGTCTCATTGCTGAAGATATTGGCGACTACTATCTCACCCGGGGAGCCCTCGGTGAGTGGGACATCTGTGCCCCCGAGCTCATACTCACCGAAGCCGGCGGTACAGCAACTGACGGACTTGGAAACTCCCTTGTATACGGGAACGTAGATTACCGCATTCAGAATGGGGTTATATTTTCAAACGGACAGTGCCATGAAGAAGTGCTTCGTGCGCTCAGAACAAGCGCTATCCAAGCGGTGCCACCCCCAGCGGAAGATCGGAGATTTTAAGCTCTCCGGTTGTTGCGTCTGCAAAACGAACAAAGCTGGGCACAATCTTAAACATCACAAAATCAGAAGCGCCTTCAACGTAATACTTCGAGGGATTTTTTGTCTTAAAAAATGCACAGGTAGTTCCACATTCTTCATCAGGAACTTC
>JANOXF010000035.1:0-4061 GCA_031418275.1 Candidatus Kaiserbacteria bacterium | reverse complement strand
GCGCGCAATTCAAGATGCACGCAAGGAGATGGGACTCTCTGCGCATGATCGCATCATTCTCCTTCTTGATGAAGAAACCAAGCTCCAAAGTGCGGTCAGCCTTTTGATCAACACGTATTTCGCTTGCACCAACCGTCTTTCTCAACAAGGCTTCGTCAGTACGCACCAAGAGCTGGGTTTCTTCATCAAGAAGGAGAATGATGCGATCATGCGCAGAGAGTCCCATCTCCTTGCGTGCATCTTGAATTGCGCGCATAAGCTCACGTACCTCTCCTTCAAGTTTGAGTTCGGGGGTGATATTGAAGTCAAAACTTACAATCTTCGGCTCCACGTACAAAGGTTCTACAATAAGTGCTCCTGTCATAGACTCCTGGGATGTTGTCCTAGGTGCTTCAATCTCAACACTCTTTACATTCACCTCAGATTTGATTAATCCCAAATACTCTGTATCAAAGGAAGTCAAAATATATGAACAAACGGTGAAGGAGTCTAGCGGTTGACGCACTTTGATGTTTTCTTTCATTCTAGATTCGAGTGCAGTTGTAACAATACTACGCGTTTCTTTCATTTTCTTTAGCGCAAGATCATCAACTTCTCCTCCCTTCGGCCACGCCATAAGGTGCACACTCTCAGCATCAGACTTCTCACGCACACGGAGGAATAAATACTCAGCATAGAACGGCATTGCTGGCGCTATGAGAAGCGCGAGATTCTTGAGTACATAGCGAAGTGTTCCAAGCGCAACATGTTTATCGGCAATATCCTCACCCTTCAGACGCTCGCGAGAACGACGGAGATACCACACCGAAAGATCGTCAATGAATCCTTCGACCGGTCGTGTTGCTTTGTCGAGTTCGTAGCTTGTATACCCATTTGTCACCGTTGTTGTAATTTCATTAAGACGCGCAATCATCCACCGATCGAGCACGTGTGTTGACACATCACTTCCTGCAACAGAGTCGTCTTTGTACATCTCATACATCGCAAGTACGTTGTGGAGTCGTCCAAGATTTTTTCGCTGAAGTTCGAGTACTTCTTTCTCAGAAAAATTAAGGTCTTCACCACGCATAAGTGGCGACGAGAGTAAGTAGAAACGCATTGCATCTACTCCGACACGATGCGCGAGCTCCATGGGATCGGGATAATTTTGAAGCGACTTACTCATCTTCTTCCCATCTTCAGCAAGTACGAGTCCGTTCACAATGACATTCTCATACGGTGACTTACCGAAGAGTGCGGTGCCGAGCACAATGAGTGAGTAGAACCATCCCCGTGTCTGGTCGAGCCCTTCAGCGATAAATTGCGCTGGAAATCCTACATTTTTCTCTGCATTGAATGCGTCGAGATTCTCGAACGGGTAGTGATTTTGCGCATACGGCATTGAGCCTGATTCAAACCAACAGTCGAATACATCCGGTACACGCACGAGTTTTGTTCCGTCAGTATCCACGAGTTGTATATCGTCAATATATGGTCGATGGAAATCAAGTTCGTAATTATCATTATGTGGAAGGGGTGTGAATGGAAGCTCGCGCACTTCAGCATTTGTCATATCATAGGTGTCATTCTCTATCGTCTTTTCGAGTGCGTCATGATCAGCACCATATGCTGCCCCCTGTAACATCTGCAATGCCCCGTTGTGTGACACGATGAGTATGTGCTTCCCCTCTTCACGCTGTTCTATCTCATAGAGGAATGCTCCCACACGTCGCTTCACCTCTGTCCATGTCTCCCCTCCCTCGGGGGGATCAATGAGACGGTCGCGTCCATCACAAAAATACCCATGATATTCATCGACGGTCTTTCCCTCAAACTCGCCGAAACGCATTTCACGGAGACGCTCATCTGCAATAACCTCAGATTGTGGGACACCGAGAGCTTCTGCAACCAAACGAGCTGTCTCAGTCGTTCGTTCGAGTGGTGAATGATAGATACGGTTAATCCCCTTCGATTTTAGTGTTGCTACTGCTTCCTTCACTTGTTCCTTCCCTTGTGCAGTGAGTCCATTCTTCACACCAAACTCGCCGTTGAGCGCATTTTTTGTATTGAGTTCTGACTCACCATGTCGGGTAAGGAAATACTTATTTCCAGACTTCGGTACATACTGCTTTAGATCATCAAGTGATCCAAACACTTTGTATTCAAGATTGTCCTCGCGTCGCCAAATGGGGAGTGGCGCTCCCCAATAGCGCTGACGAGAGACTGCCCAATCGCGGGCACCCTCGAGCCAGCGGCCGAAGCGATTACTGCCGACATGTTCCGGCACCCACTTCACTTTGTTATTTTTTTCGACAAGTTTGTCTTTAATGTCGGTTACGCGCACAAACCACGACGTCGTTGCGTAGTTGAGGAGCGGTGTATCACAGCGCCAACAGTGCGGGTACGAGTGTGTGATATTTTCCTTTTTAAATAGTTTCCCTGCGTCTTTCAGTCGCTTCACGATTTCAATATCGGCATCGAGATGTGATACCTCTGACTTTTCGTCGTCTTTTGGTTTCACGAGCTGTCCGGCAAAGTGCGTCACAAAATCTTTGAAGCGGCCGTCGACATCGACGTGATGCACAACAGGAATGTCTTCTCGCTTTGCAAGTTCCATATCTTCTTCACCATATGCTGGCGCAAGATGCACTGCACCTGTACCCTCTGTCCCCAATTCGACGTAGTCGGCATGGTAAATCTTCCACGCATTTTCTTTGTTCTTTATGTCCTGATTTTTGTACACATCAAAGGGCGGTTCATACCGCATTCCGACGAGCGCGCCCCCCTTCATTTCTTCGAGTATTTCGTACTGCTCCGTACCAAGTTGTGCGAGGCGCGCTTTTGCGAGAATCAAATACTCATCTTTCATAACCGCCGCAGGCCCATAACTGCCATCCTCCCTTTTATCATTAACAGAAATTTTTTCACTAGCATCAATTTTCACCCTCACATAATCTATATCGTTATGCACCGCGGCAGCCATGTTGCCCGGAAGCGTCCACGGGGTTGTTGTCCAGACGAGGAGGGACGTGTCGGTCACGTTCCCCTCATCGTCGAGGAGTGGGAGCTTCACCGTCACGGCAATATCTTTAATATCCTTGTATCCTTGGTTCACCTCGAAGTTTGAGAGTGTTGTTCCACATCGTGGACAGAGGTGCATGGACTTGAATCCCTCATACACGAGCCCTTTACGGTTGAGCTCACTAAACACCCACCAGACCGACTCGGTATAACTTGCGTCCATCGTGCGGTAGTCATCCTCCATATCAACGAAACGTCCCATACGTGGAATAATCTCGCGCCAGTCGTCAGCATACTCGAGTACCGCCTCGCGTGCCGCTTCATTGAACTGCTTTACCCCCATCGCTTCGATGTCGCGTTTTGTCGCGAGCCCGAGGCGCTTCTCAATGATATTCTCGAGCGGAAGTCCGTGGCAATCCCAACCCCACTTGCGTACGACACGCTTACCATTCATTGTTTGAAAGCGCGGAATTGCATCCTTGATAGTCCCTGCAAGAATATGCCCGTAGTGCGGGAGCCCCGTCGCAAACGGTGGCCCATCATAAAAAACAAAATCACCAATAGGCGCATTGCCCGCAGGTGTTTCTACCGATTTATTAAAAATGTCGTGCGTGTTCCAGAACGCAAGTATTTCTTCTTCGCGGAGCGCCACATCACTCTTCTCTGCCTCATGGTTTTCTTCTTTTTGCATATGTGTATCAGACATACTGGTAAAGCGTATGTATCAGACACGCAGGGGCATCATAGCATAAAATCCCAACTCTTTGGATCATCGTCGAATTCAGTTTGTATCGTACTAACATAGTAGTACGTTGTTTCTGGGAACTTAACTTTTAAACTCAACCTCAAATGGATACATCCCCATACCACACGTTCCATTAAACGTTCCCGCTTCTTGGACGCCAATATCAATGTCTGTTGTACCTGTTTGTGGAAGCATCTTCGAGATATCCATACTGGGGATGCGAACTGATGATGAACAGTCGAAGGTGCCACTCGTATCAAATCGTAATAGCGTTGGGATACCTGCCTTTGCAACACTCTTCTCAGGGAGATACCCA
>JANOXF010000034.1:0-8380 GCA_031418275.1 Candidatus Kaiserbacteria bacterium | reverse complement strand
CAAATCGTGTTGGAGAGAAAACTTAAAAATATGGTTCAATAAAAGCGTTCTGTGGATTTTCCACTGACTTTAACGCGACACTAGTGGTACTGAACATGTAATGTTCGAATCCCTCCCCCTCCACAAAAATCAGAAAATCCGGGATTCTTTCCCGGATTTTCTGATTTCCTTCGCACATGGTCCCAAAAGGATTTCTTGTGTCTAAACGGCACCGATGAAGAAACGGTGTGTGGTAGAATTCTCTATATGTTCAATGATACTCGTTCCGTGAGCTGGGAAGCTCCCGAACATCGCCACATCGAAAAAACAACAGACTGGTACTGGATTGTTGGAATTGTTGCTATTTCTGCTTCTGTGGTAAGTATCATTCTCGATGACATACTCTTCAGTATTGTGATTCTCCTTGCAGCAACAACCATGGGTATCTTTGGACATCGAAAACCAAAGATACTTCCCTTTGAGATATCGATACGCGGTGTCCGTGTCGGCGAAACGCTCTACACCTATGATTCACTTGAACAGTATGCAATCGACGAAGAGGCTCCCGAAGGTCCACAGCTCATTCTCCGTTCAAGACACTACTTCATGCCACTCATCATACTTCCCCTCCCCGAGGAGTACATTGACGACATTGAGGCGATCCTCGGTATGAAGCTCCCCGAGGTACACATGCACGAGCCACTCAGTCATCGCCTCCTGGAGTTTTTTGGGTTTTGATGTATTATTCTGCAGCGGAGGAAACTCCACACTCTCTCATAGTTTAATGGATAGAATGTGGATGAGCGGTGAGAAGCGAATACCTGTCTGCCGACAGGCAGGCCTGGAGCTTCGCAAGACTCATTGAGGACTTTGTGAATGAAATGAAACAAGAGACCCAATGAGTGGGCAACCTCTGTAAGAGGACTACGATCCTGGTTCGATTTGAAATCGAACCGAATACAGTACAATGTGTCGACATGCTCTCATAGTTTAATGGATAGAATGTGGGTTTGCGGTACCTACGATCCAGGTTCGATTCCTGGTGAGAGCACAAATACAAAAACGAGCACCCTTTAGGTGCCATTTTTGTATGTGCTCTCACAGCAACAGTCTGGGAGACTGTTGCGTCAGGAATCGAAGACCTGGCGAGATATCTTTGCGAATGAAATGAGGCAAAGTATCCGCAAGGTGTACCGTTCATGTAATGAAAGATTCCTGGTGAGAGCACTCGTTGAAACAGTCCGACCTTGTGTCGGGCTTTTCAGAATCAAAGCTGTTCAGAGATAGTTGTGGAGCCGTGAGGCGTGAGGAGCGAATACTTGGAGCTTTGCAAGACTCATTGAGATTTTCTTGTTTAAAGAAAATCCAATGAGTGGACAGTTCCTGTAAGGAACAAAAATATCCTGAACGGGTACTGAACATGTAAGCGGAGCTTTCTAAAACGACACTCGCATATTAAAAAAGTAAACTTTTACAATATGACTCGCTTGTTTTAGTAATGAAAGATTCCTAGTGAGCGCATCAAAAAAAACGCCGGCCTGATAGGCCGGCGATCTTTTATACTACTTCTTCGCTACTTCGTCCCTGCGCTTCATAGCGCCCATGAGGCGGGACTTCTTGCGGGCTGCTGCATTTGGCTTGATGACGCCACGCTTTGCTGCCTTGTCGATTGCCTTGTATGCAGACGGCATGAGTGCAGTTGCTTCTTTGAGCTCACCTGCTCCAATATGCTTCTTCACCTTCTTCACAACATCACTGAGCTCACTCTTGCGGCGCACGTTAAAAACGTGCTTGCGGAGGGACGAACGGTGTGCTTTTTTTGCTCCTTTTGTTATTGCCATATGTAGATTGAATGTCGGACACTATACCGTGGATATGAAAGAAACGCAATGATTTGAATACACTCGTTATTGGTGGGTCTAGCCGGATCCCCCAAAGGCATACTAGAGAGAATAACAGAAAGCTCCCAAGGGAGCTTTCTGTTATTTCTTGTTTTCGATCGTTTTGCGATACGCTTCTACCGCACGCGTCCTAGGTTTCCTTTTCTTGAGGAATCATCTCTACTGTCACAGAAGAAGAGAGCCCGTTACAGGTAAGGGTGAATACTGACCGTCCGATAATCTGTGTTTCCACACTTCCTGTTGTAGGGCTGCCCGATGGAGGAATTGGGGAGTGCGTGGTTTTAAGTGTTCCTCCAACAAGGTTACAGGTACCCTCATTTGCTGCGCGAGTATTCCAATCAAGGGTCGCACGTTCACCTTGTCGCACCACCGGTGTTCGCGTGGTGAGCGACGGACCAGCACCACCGCCTCCATCCACCTCGTCACTGTCACTCGGGGTATACGATCCTGGGTTATTCGGATTGCCGTCAGTGTGACAGCCGGGATCTGCCTGATCGATGAGTGCATCTTCGGGATCATTGTTATCGATGCCGTCTGAACACTGTGATTGACTCGTCCCCCCTCCATTCGTTTCGTTATCATCGTTCCTGTTATAGGGTTTTGCAAGATCATCGTCGGTATGACAACCAGGATCGAGTGCGTCAGCGAGCGTGTCCTCACTGTCACCATTATCAATCCCATCTGAGCACTGTGGATCACCGCCTCCACCAGTTCCACTCACGGTGATGCGAACACTATCAACAAGTCCACCGTCGCAACTGAGCACATACATCCTTTCGGAAGCGATTGCGCTCGTCATAACACCAGTCGAGTTAACCTTTCCTGTCCATCGTTCAGAAGTTTGGAGACTCGTTACTTCACAAGCATTGGTATTTTCTGTATTCCAGGTGAGTCGTACTTTTTCACCCGAGGTCACCATCTCGCTATTTTTTCCATTTGCACGAATGTCTCCCGTTGGTGTAAGCGAGCACGTATTTGAACTTGGCACTCCCCAGACAGTTCCGTTACAGGTATAACTACACCCCCCACCGTAGCCTATACTGCAGCTGCCAGCAGTTCCTTTATCGGGAGTCGGTGGAAGATCGCAGTGAGCGATGGTCTGTCCAGCACATTCGAGCCCTCCACCCGTAACGGTCACGACGACACTTCTCTTTCCACTTGATACACCACTATTCCAACACTCGAGATCGTATGACGTAGTGACAGACGGAGAGACAGCCTCGTTATTTGTTCCTGTGTGCGCCTTCCACCCACTCCACCCACCCGAAGCAAAACATGATGTCGCACCAGTAACGACCCACGTGAGCGTACTAGAATTACCAGCGATAATCGATGATGGTGCCGCTGTGAGCGATAGTGTTGGTGCTGGAGGGAGCACGCCATCGCAGATACTGCCATTCCATGGCGCAGAGGCCGGGCACGATGCAACAGCTGTGTCGAGCGCACGTTCTGTTCCTCCATCCATAATCGTAAATGTATGTGTGCCGTAAGAGAGTGTCCGCACGGTACCAGCACTTACTCCGGCGGTAGAAAATTGCGTTCCATTCTGCCTAATGCTTGGGGATGGGACACTTGTTGCTTCCCAACTCACTGTTGAATTACAGCTGTTTTGTCCCGCAACAATGGTACAGTCGGGGGCATTAATTCCTGGAGTAGCACCCCCACTCAGTTCACATCGATTACTAGGAGCCACCCACGTGAGTCCAACGTCACAGCTCGCATTTGCAATAACTGACTCGAGAATTGATGATGCTCCATCACGGAATGAAAACGTATGTGAGCCATAGAAGAGCGTCCCTGCTTTCGATTTGGACGGCATTTCACCCGCTCCTGCAAAGACAGTGCTCCCTTGGTAAATGAGCGGCGTAGTTACCTGTCCCACAATCCAATCCCACGTCACACTGTTCATACAGGTATTCTGATTAAGCTGTATCTTGCAGTTTGTTGCATCTATATCAACATCGTCTGAAGATCCGTCACCACACCCTGGACATGGTTGCGTCACCATCACGTACATCACGGCATCACTCTGTGTACCGTAATCTGTACCGTCACTTGGGAGATTTCCACTATCCGTAGCGGTAAGTTTAAATTTGTATGTGCCCACAGCACTCAAACCTGAAAAGGTTGGTGTGAGCGATCCGCCGCTTGTAATAGATGCGGCGCTTGGCGTATTCCCTATCTGCGACCACAGCTTCGTGAGCGTAGCCGGCGCATCCTCGGCATCAGACACACTCGCACCACTTACTGTTACTGAACCGCCGACACTGGTAGATCGATCAATGCCTGCGTCCGCGGTGGGAGGGGTGTTCCCTGGTCCTGATTTATTTGCTAAACATGATTTTGTTGGTCCAGCCCCATTTGAACATGACCAATTAAACGTTCCGTCGCCACCTACAGAGTCAGACCATGTGGGAGTACCCTGGAAACAGAGTGTTTGTTTTACGACAACAGGGGATGTGGGATCTGTAGGTTGACTTGCATACGTGCCGCCATTTGCAGCACCGCAGAACGGCTCAAAGTGATGTCGGCAGCCTTTCGTTACTCCCCCATTCAGACCACTACATACCGCATAGGTACCTACAGAGTAATAATTGCGGTTCGGTGCCGTCGTCATTATGCCGTTACTATCGAATGAATCCCCTGAGATCCAACCGTCTGCACCACCATGGGTGCCGACAGCGCAGAGTTGTGCGTTGAATGACTGGTCGTACGTGCCCATGTGATACGAACTGCACTGTGCGTCAGCTTGTCGAGGTGCATCACACGATGCGGTACCACAGTTCCAATTATACGTGCCGTCCGATCCAGCATTATCAGTCCACACTAAGCTTCCGTTTGTACATAAGCCACTCGTCGGTACCGAGGTGAATGGTCCTGCCGTATCAGCCGGTCCACAAATATCAGTCACTGGAGGATTATCTCGCGTTGCTGTACAAGAGTCAGGGGAACCTCCTCCAGAACCAGAACAGCTCCAGACAGAGGATCCGCCTTGTACAGGGAATGTAGGACTTGTGGGTGATGGGGTTCCTTGTGCACAAAGGGCTCCGCTATAGCTTGAAACGTTGTATGCATAGTTTGTTTCTGCAGCTCCACAGAGGCCGCTCACGACAGGGGGATTAGCGGTACAAATCGCTGTCGGTCGTGTCCAACTACCATCACTCTCACAACGATAAGTTGCAGAACCAGTGTAATTAGGAGTTACATTGGTAACAGGATGTGTATCTCCAGGATTGAGGGTCACATTGGCGTTCGCGGTACACGGACCAGTTGCGCCATCGAGCCATCGTACTGTTCCATTGAAACTACAGGTGACTGGTGGCGTGACACTCAAATTGATGGTGCCATCGGCATACACTCTATATGGTTGCTCCTCTGCTCGAAAATTTATACTAAATGCGCCGGGTGCTGACGGTGCCTTTATGCTTGCAGAGTAGTGTTTCCCGGCGAGCATCTCATCGTCACTCATGGAAATAAACGGTACCGCCACACTGGTATTCCCTCCCGCCGAATTCATGGTCATAATTACTCCTGGCATGAACCATGATCCATATTTATCTGGAAGTACAGCTGACATTGATTTCACAAAAATATCGATATTGACAGTCTGACCCGGTGTATAGGCATCCTTATCGGTCGAGACGGTGACCGTATAATTCGGGCGAGCTGAGCAGATAAACGCATCTCCAACATCACGACAGACAAGCACGACCGTGGACGATCCTGCCTGTACTTCAGATGCGCCACCATAAAAGAATGCGGTCGCAAAGAGTAAGATCGCAATCGGTGTTTTCAGTGTCGTTCCTTTTTTTTCTTGTGTCTCTCCGTTTGCTCGGTGCTTCATAAAGTACCATACGAATACAGCGAGTGTGAGAATGAGTACGATTGCAAGGAGCCACGCTGGTGGGGTCTCTGGCACAGATTGTGTCCCCTCTTTGGTAAACGGAGCCACCACGATCGGTGGCGCGGCTTCGGCCACGGTGTAGGTGTACGAAACTGCATTTTCAGCATCTCCATAGGAAAGAAACACCGTATAGGTGCCGGGAATAGAAGGAGTACTGATTTCGGTTGTAATATCCTTTGTTTCAAGCGTTCCAAATGTCATCACATTCTTCTCCGAGGCATACTGCAGACTGAGCGCGTTGTTCGGAGTTATGCTCGAATACGTCTGAATCTTTGGATGAAGTTCTATGCCACCTTGCGAGGCGTACTGGACACTACAGGTACTCACGAGCACTTCCCTGGGAAGAATACTCGGCACCTCATGCGGAGCGTAGGTTATGCCCTCCTTTCCGCGCACCGTGAGTGTACAACTTTCAGGATGCACCACGATGTTTTGGTGTGACGCGGGCGTAAGCGTTACGGTATGGATGACCTTAGAATCAAATACAGTACCGTCAACACTCTTAAGCACGAGCGTCAGCATGTACTCACCACTGCGTGTTGTGGGAAGTACGTACGGTATCTTTTTTGTGAGGCGCTTCAGGGCTTCAAGGGTGATGACATCGTCAAACGTCGTACGCTCGACGAGAACGGTTTGCATCGTCGGCGTACGATAGGAAAGATCGAGCATGTAGGTGACGTCACCGACAATTTGTGGGCCGTTTTGAACAACAAATACCACATCAACCATTCCTCCCTTCTCTGTGGCATATGCACTTTCAAGAGAGGGGGTTGCGGTCTCTGCCACAGTTTCCATCTCACCAGCACTCTGAATTTCAGGTACTTGCGCCGAAGATATCCCGGCCGAAAGCACAAAAGCCATACATCCAATGATCAGAGCTGATTTGAATATCTTCATACGTATATGAGTGAGTGGTACAAATAGTAAAAACGCATCGCGAACGTGTCTCTTTAGTATACAACTACAGCTCTAGCAGTATGTCAATCATATGTGGAGAGCAGGATTTAGAGACGCGCGGATCTTAGAAACCCATGTTTCATACCCAAACAAAAGAGTGAGCGCCATTCATTCTCAAAACACCCGCGGCACTGTGGTGCCGCGGGTGTTTCCGTTACTTCCCTACCCACTACCCATTACTTTCTATTTTCTATCAACTATTCACTAATCACTAATTCACTACCACCTACCTTCTCTTTACGGTGCTGTGACTTGCAAGAATATTGATGGAGGCGTACATATTACGGTTGAACCGTCGTCTTTGACTCCACGGAATGAATAAATGTATGAACCTACCTGGAAAGTTCCTGAGGGATAAACATTTGTACCATTCTTATTAGCAAATGAAATCCAAGGGCCCTGATAGTCAACATTTGTCTGAACAGCAGCGAGGTTGGTTGATGAAACAAGTACTGCGAGTGGCATGTTGGCTTTGAGATTCGACGTACTTACACTTACATTACAGGAACTTGCAGCTACAGCAGAAGCACACGCACTACCATTCCAGCTTGTATTTGCTGGGCACGAAACGGTGCTGCTTTGTGTGGACACAGCACTCGCTATACCAGTCCCGTTTAGACCTGACCAACACTGTGTTGAGAAAATGAGTGTACTTGGGTGCGTCGTACTTGTTACGGTTTTTTGAGTCACATTCTCACTCGGAGAGACATAGACGGCACCGTTTTGATCAGCGACACGACAACTCTGTGCATTTTGTGATGACAATGTGTAGCTAATACTTGTTGGATATACCGCTGTACCCTGTGGAGAGATCGTAAGACTGGCTGTTGGGTTTTGTCCGGTTGTTCCATTTGTACAAGTGGTACCGTTCCATGTACTTCCCGTAGCGCATCGTGCACCCACCATACCTGAATAACTCATGTTTCCAGGCTGGACTTCGAGTGTAAACCTCACCAAAGCATCACCTGGATCCGACATGAACGCATGCGATCCCGTGAGTCCGGTCTTAAGAGTAAGAGGTGTTGAATTACCCAATTTATAGAGGGTTGCTCCAGATGAGACACTTGATGTTGTCCAGTTAACTGAGACTGAACATTCTCTACCACCTGCGGCTATAAGACAGTAATGTATACCTCCTCCTCCCGATAAGAGAGAACCTGTGCTTGACTGATAGTTGATCGAAGCACCGCCCACTGTCCCTTGAGTAGGTGAACAATAATCAAGTCCTGTTGAGGTAACTCCACCACCGAAGTCAAAATTTCCAATACCAAGTGCGTCTGCATAGAGTGTTTGTTTGGTGTAACCAGGCTTACACTGAATTTCACACATATCCCATCCTCCTGAGCCATTGAGGATTGCGTTCCAGGTCTGTGACGCGGTTGCAACAGTAGACCCACGTGGGTACTGTGTCGGATACGGGTTGTATGGAGTACATGCTCGCGTACCGGTGATACATCCCTGACTTGATCCTCCCCATCGGAAACCGTCGTTACATTGCGGTATTCCTGTTGTTTGCATGATGTGCTGACAGGTTCCCCAGGTGTTCGTTGTTGCGTTGTAATTGGAAACACCAGTGGCATTCGGGAGCGTGCATGATCGCTGGTCCGATGTGCACGACTCTGCAGTACCATTTCGGTGA
>JANOXF010000033.1:0-7378 GCA_031418275.1 Candidatus Kaiserbacteria bacterium | reverse complement strand
CGAAGCTCGTACTTATTGCCGTCCTCGCGAAATACTTTTCGAAACGCCATGAACTCATAGGAAATTTCCAGCATATTCTCGTCTCGGGTATTTACGCGCTCATCATCTTTGGGCTGGTGCTCATTCAGCCCGACTTCGGTTCT
Organism: Candidatus Kaiserbacteria bacterium; assembly: GCA_031418275.1. Classification (GTDB taxonomy): domain Bacteria; phylum Patescibacteriota; class Minisyncoccia; order Phycocordibacterales; family UBA918; genus Damh-18. The sequence goes on along the minus strand of JANOXF010000033.1, from coordinate 7,235 downwards.
GCGATGATTCTCTTTTCGATCTGGTTCGGCATGGTACTCGTCGCAGGGATCTCGTTTCGGCACTTGGCACTGGTGGGTACTGCAGGACTCATTGCATTTATGCTTCTCTGGAACTTTGGATTTCAAGAGTACCAAAAAGATCGCATCCGCACATTCCTTGATCCGCTCGCCGATATTCAGGGGACAGGTTACAACGCATATCAATCGACAATCGCCGTTGGTTCTGGGCAACTCCTCGGAAAGGGAGTGGGATATGGGACGCAATCAAAACTTCAGTTCCTTCCTGAGTACGAGACAGACTTCATTTTTGCCGCGTTTGCGGAGGAGTGGGGACTCGTCGGAGTGGGAATGCTATTTACACTTTTTGGTGTCGTCATTTGGCGACTCATTTATCATGCGATACGTGGGGCAACAAATTTCGAGCGCCTCTTTGCTACCGGTGTCGCCATCCTTATTCTGAGTCACTTCACCATTCACATTGGTATGAATATCGGGCTCCTTCCGGTCACCGGAACCACCATTCCTTTCCTTAGTTACGGTGGGTCACACCTCATCACCGAATTCCTTGGTGTGGGTATTGTGATTGCAATGGCACGGTATACGAAGCAGCATTTCACCGCGAATGAGTTAATCCAATAGTTAATTCTCGTACACAGCGTTTTAAAACCACGCATAAAAGTATAGACCACACCTTTTGGTGTGGTCTATACTTTTTGCTATGCTCGGCTTGGTAAGCCTCCGCAACGATTTTAAAACGCAGTGCACGAGAATTCGGAGAGTTATTTTAGAGTGACTGTTGTTTTAGAGCGTCGCCTTTACTATTGGGAAAAGAGGGGTGATTTTGTGATTTTGAAACCTTGCATTTTGGGATGTGGGGGGGGGTAGAATTGGTATATTAGAAAACTTAGATAACCCCGTCATGAATTTTGAGAAATCGAATGGAACTCCCAATAATAAAGAGCCAATAGATACTGGTCGTAGGAATTTCCTACGGGGAGCGGGCGCTTTAGCAGGCGGAGCAATGCTCGGTGCAGTACCAAATGAAGCAATAGCTGCGAGTAGTGATTCAGATGGAAAGCTTCCTGAACCAGAGCGCCCTCGATCAAAGTCTGAACTAGAAGAGGAGTATAAGTTTGCAGAGATTGAAAAGACAATTTTGTCACAACTTGACGAATCAGATATACAAAAAATAGTGAAGTCTTCTGATAGTAAGGGAATTCTTAAACTTTATATTGATCGCATAAGTGTTGGTGAAACAGGAATTAAGACCACAAGTGCAGGCGCCATTTTAGGTGCTGGTATTGGGTATGCACTTGGAAAGAAAGGAGGGACCGATGGTGGCAAAGAATTGTTGGCAGGTGCCGCACTCGGTGCGGTCGCAGGGGGTGTTATGTCTGCAGGCCTGCTAATTTCTAAGTATGATAAGTCTGATATTGAAATTACAACTAATAACGTGGCAAAGTGGATTGATAGCCAGCGTACGCTCGGTGGTATGAATACTGAAGACTCAGCACGAGATGCAATTAAAAATCGATATAACGAGTTAGCAAGAAAGCAAGATGCTGTACAAAAGCAATTAGTGAATATGTAGTTGTGATTCAGAGTCAAAATCTGACGGTTTTCTCGGACATTTTTTCTAAGACTCCAATCACCCAGCTCGTCATTCTAAAAAGCGTTGCGGAGACCACACAGGTCGAGCATAGCAAAAGACAAAAGCCGTACGTGAAGGTGCGGCTTTTGTCTTTATGCGTGCGTTTTAGAATGACGAGCTGGGTGATTTTTGAAAGCTAACGATATAGCTTTTGTGTCTCTTCGCACATCTTATCGAGTGTGTACTCATGCAAGACTTTCTTTTGGAGAGCTGCACCAAGGGTATATTGCTGGGGGAGGTCACGTGGCGTGTCCTTCATAAGGGATTCGAGTGCTCGTCCGATCGATTCCGTTTCGTCTGGATTGATGAGGATTCCCGTTTCATTATTGGTAATAATCTCAGGAATGCCGCCGACGTTACTTGCAATACACGCGAGTCCCGCAGCACCCGCTTCAAGGAGCCCGTAGGGAAATCCCTCTTTGCGTGAGGGGAGTACAAATATGTCGAATGCCTTGAGGTACTTTCGTGCGTCGTCTACATACCCGGTGAAGACAATTGAATCAGTCAGTTTGTATTCGCGAACGTACGTTTCAAGCGATGTGCGTTCGTCACCGTCGCTCATAAGAGTAAGGAAAACCTTCTGCACATTTTTTGCATTGTGCATCTCGACAGCTTTGATTAAAGAAAGTAGGTTCTTGTTGTGATTATGCTCAGACGTTGAGACTACCCATACCGCATCACTGCGCCAGGCTCCATCTGTTTCAGGGAAGAGTAGAGTACGCGCATGATTTCGTTCTTTAAACGCGATTGTGGGAACTGCAGTGTGAATACAGGTGAGCTTCTTTCGTACGAAGGGGAGTGGTGTGCGGGCGAGCTCGTACTGTGACACGACGATGATGTGATGCGCGAGGAGTGCGGTAATCCACGAAAGCTTCCATACGATCAAACGCCAAAGCAGTGACCGGTCTTCCCAGAATGCCCACCCATGCGCGGTAAAGATAACGTTGCGTACACCGAGGAGTCGCGACACGAGTGCACCAATGCCACCAGCTTTCGAACTATTGAGGTGCACAATGTCTGGACGGAACGTTCGGATAACTCGTGCAAGCTCGAAAATGGAAGAGAACTCTTTCTTAAGATTAATATCCCGCTCAAAACTCTTAATTTCAAAAACCGGAATACCGGCTACTTTTAATTTCTCGGTAAGTATTCCACTTCCTCCACAGGCAACAGCCACTTCGTACCCAGCACTTTTAAAGTGCACGGCAAGTTCATGCACGTAGCGCTGTGCGCCACCGAAATTGCTCTTCGTGATAACGTATAGAATCTTTTTTTTATTTTTCAGCATTGAATTTGGATCAGTGGACATATTACGATTTCGATGGCTTCGAAAGCACCCCATGCTTTCGAACAAAATTACTTTTGGTTATTACGTATAATATTTTCTTACGTTTGTTTTCCATATAAGGCAGTAGTGAGATGCGATGAATTTTGGCGGCTGAAGAGTACCCCATACTCTTCAGCATAGTTACTTTTTGTGATAACGTAGAGAAGCTTTTTTTGTTCCATAGTGGTTATACTAAGTGCTCTTGCAGAACCAAGTATTGTCCGTATTATACTGAGAATGAATCTTTTTGCTCGTGGGAATACCGTACTCCTCCTCCTCGGTGACTTCGTGACGTTTGGCGGAGCTCTCTTCGTAACCCTCCTCATTCGGTACCGTGCAATGCCGACTGACGAGGTCGTGAGTCAACACCTACAACCATTCCTCCCCCTCTTTTGTTTCTGGATTCTCGTGTTTCTCATCTCAGGTCTCTACGATCGGCACATCTCACTCGTGCGTAAAAGTATTCCCGCCCTCATTCTCAAAGTACAGTTTTTTAATATTCTCATCGCCGCACTTTTTTTCTTTATCTTCCCTGTTGGTATCGAACCAAAGACAAACCTCATTATCTACCTCGTTGTCTCTTCGATACTCATTGTCCTCTGGCGTTTGTACATCCACCCTCGCATTACCACAGGGAAAGCGATGCGCGCCTTGGTGATAGGGGATAGTGACGAGGCACTTGGCATTGCGCGCGTTCTTGCGCGGAACCCCTACTTCAAACATATCAAACCGTTTCTCCTCAGTAAAAACGATATTCCAGACTTCGCTGAGTTTAAGACTGCCATGCAGAATTTTATAGAAAAAGAATCGACCGACATGGTCATTGCTGATATGCGCGATGAGTATGCCGCTCGCCTCATCACTGATTTCTACCACTTTGCGTTTGAAGACAGAAACATAAGATTTTTTAATCTTCCTTCAATCTACGAAGAACTGCACCACCGTGTCCCGCCGTCTCTTATTGGTGAAGCGTGGCTCCTTGAAAACGTAACCGCGGGAGCTCCTCACTATGCGTATGATTTTGTAAAACGGTGTGTCGATATCGCGGGAGCACTCGTACTCCTTATCCCGGCAGTCCTCGTGTTTCCCTTTGTCATGCTCGTAATCAGACTTGAAGGAGATGGCCCGTACTTTTGCCGCATCAAACGTGTTGGTCAATTCAATAAGGTCATGCGTATTCTCAAGTTCCGTACCATGACTGGCTGTGATACTCCTCGCGAGGCGCTCAAGACTGAAAACGCCGTAACTAAAGTTGGCGCGTTTCTCAGGAAGACCCGACTTGATGAGCTTCCACAGCTCCTTAATATTTTAAAAGGCGACCTCTCTTTCATTGGGCCACGTCCTGAGATTCCGACCTTGGTAGATGTGTACGCTAAGGAAATTCCATATTACAACCTTCGCCACCTCACGAAACCCGGTCTCTCCGGTTGGGCGCAGATTAACAATTTTGATGTGCCGCGGGGTGGGGTAGACATTCCCCGAACCATTGATAAACTGTCGTTTGATCTCTACTACCTCAAGCATCGTTCACTTCTCCTCGACATTGAGATTACGCTTAAGACCATCAATACATTGCTCATGCGGACTGGAACATAAATGATGAACCATCCGTTATACGAAATACATAAAGAATTTTAACCATGGCACACACATATTTAATTACCGGCGGCGCAGGATTTATTGGGACAAATCTTGCGGAACGACTCATCCGAGAAGGGAAGCACGTTATTATTGTTGATGATCTCTCTGCGGGTAAAAGAGAACGTGTTCCGGAGGAGGCCATGTTCCATCAGATTGATATTTGCGAGCATGATGCACTCACTGAAGTCATGCAGGGAGTTGATGTTGTCGTACATCTTGCAGCGCTCCCGCGGGTGCAGTTTTCGATTGAACATCCGTTTGCAGCGCAACGCGTAAACGTTGAGGGGACACTCTCCGTTCTTGAGTCAGCCCGCAAAGCAGGGGTAAAACGAGTCGTGTATGCTGCTTCGAGCTCTGCGTATGGAGACCAAACCATTATGCCGCTTGTTGAAACACTTCCGCCGCAACCAAAGAGCCCGTATGGACTGCAGAAGCATATGGGGGAAAGTATGATGCGGATATGGAATGAAATTCATGGTCTTGAGACAGTCTCACTCCGATTCTTCAATGTGTATGGGCCACACCTTGATCCTAACGGTGCGTATGCGCTCGTCATTGGAAAGTTTTTGAAACATCGTAAAGAGGGAAAACCAATGACGATTACGGGCGATGGCGAACAGACACGCGACTTCACCCATGTGCGTGACACTGTTGATGCGGTATTCCGTGCATCAGAGAGCGATACGGTTGGTCATGGTGAAGTATTCAATGTGGGAGCAGGGCGTAACATAACAATGAACGAAATAGCACGTCTCATCGGCGGTCCTGTTGAGTACATCGCGCCTCGTATTGAACCGAAACACACGCTTGCTGATTCGTCGCTCATAGAGCGGGTACTCGGATGGAAGCCAACCGTTACGATTGAGGACGGTATCGATGAACTCAAAAAGGAATTTGGTCTCTCATGATTGTTGATGGAAAAGCTATAGCGGAGCAGATATATGAGAAAACTCGAAAACGAGTCGAGCTGCTCGGTCGTGCACCCATACTCACCATTATTACCTGTGCACCAAATTTTGAGACCCAAAAGTATCTCGCCCTTAAGGAAAGAAGGGCATCTGCCGTGGGTATCGACACAAAAATTTTGAAACTCGATGAATCACGTACTACCGAAGATTTTGTCACTATGGTGAAGGAAGCCGTCCGTGTTTCGGATGGAATAATCGTGCAGCTTCCTCTCCCACCACATGTTGACACTGTTGCAGTAGTGCAAAGTATTCCCTCGTCACATGACGCAGACGCACTCAATCCTCATACACAAAGAACACTCTCACCGGTGGTTGGATCAATTAATGAAATCCTGTTATCGCATGAAGTAGAGAGTGCCGGAAAATATGTGACTATTATTGGAAGCGGACGGCTTGTAGGACTTCCTGCGTCACAGTGGTTCCAAACACAGGGTGCATACGTGAGTGTCGTTACAAGAGATACGACCGACATTGCCCACTATACAAAAAATGCTGACATCATCGTGTGTGGTGCAGGAGTCCCTAAACTCCTTACTCCAGACATGGTGAAAGGAGGGGTCGTTGTGCTCGACGCGGGGACCTCGGAAGAGGGAGGTGTCCTCATGGGGGACGCGACGAGAGAGGTTGCAGAGAAGGCAGCTCTCTTTACCCCTGTCCCCGGAGGCATTGGACCCATTACTATTGCCGTACTCCTCCGGAATGTGGTGGAGCTCGCCGAGGCTAAAATGACTGTGGTATAGTACCCCCATACACATTACTGCAAATTAGCGGCGTATCATGGCAGAAAAAAAGACACAGCAGGGAGGTGAGAGTGAAGGGGTAATCCGTGCGTTTCGGGCACTGATTGTCATTGTTATTGGTTGTGTGCTTGGCTATTTTGTTTATGCCACCTCCCAGAACAGCGAGAGTAAGTATCCATTCAAGTTTGGTCTCGACCTCGCAGGAGGCAGCCAGCTCGTGTACGTAGCGGATGTTTCAAGTATTGCAAAAGCCGAAGTACCAGAACTCATGGGTGTACTTCGCGAAGTTATCGAACGCCGCGTCAATTCATTTGGTGTCTCAGAACCAAACGTACAAGTCGAAACGAGTAGTTTTGTGACGAGCAACAATGAGCAGCGACTCATTGTTGAGCTTCCTGGAGTCACTGATATTGATGAAGCAATTAAACAAATCGGCAAGACACCGCTCCTCGAATTTAAACTCGTCAATAAAGAGGCACTCGCAGCACAGGAATCTGTCGATGCACTCGCTGCCTCGAATACCGGTGCAGCCATTGGTAATGTAAAAGTAAACGGTGAGGCGGTGAGTGATCCGTACATCGAGACGGGACTCACGGGACGATTCCTCCAACGCGCCGAGCTCGTCTTTGGACAAGGTAGTCAAGGAGGACTATCAAATGAACCTATTGTGAGCATTGTCTTTAACGACGAAGGAGCAAATCTCTTTGAAGCAATCACTCGCGATAATGTTGGTGAATCGCTCGCGATATTCCTCGACGGTCAAGTAGTTTCTGCACCACGCATCAATGAGGCTATCGGTGGAGGAAAAGCTATCATCTCAGGGAACTTCACTCCAGAAGAAGCCCGTAATCTGGTGCGCAATCTAAACTTTGGTGCGCTTCCTGTGCCGATTACACTCGACACGACAC
>JANOXF010000032.1:0-6660 GCA_031418275.1 Candidatus Kaiserbacteria bacterium | reverse complement strand
GTGCGCAGCCATACCGAGATGGAGTTCAAGAATCTGTCCAAGGTTCATACGTGACGGTACGCCGAGCGGTGTGAGGATGAGGTCAATCGGCTTTCCGTCAGCAGTATATGGCATGTCTTCTTCAGGAAGGATACGCGAAATAACACCCTTGTTACCGTGACGTCCTGCGAGCTTGTCACCTACCGACACATTACGTACCTGTGCAATCGTGATGTGAATTCGCTTGATGACGCCACTTTCGAGTTGGTCACCTTGCTCACGTGAGAAAATCTTTACACCAATGATGCGTCCACGCTTCCCTGCTTCAAGGCGGAGTGAGGTGTCTTTCACATCCTTTGCTTTCTCTCCAAAGATAGAACGGAGGAGACGCTCTTCTGGGGTAAGCTGGGTCTCTCCTTTTGGAGTGACTTTACCAACAAGAATGTCTCCAGGACGTACTTCCGCTCCAACGCGGATGATACCTTCCTCATCGAGGTTACGGAGTTTCATTTCTGAGACGTTTGGAATGTCTGGCGTTGTAACTTCAGGTCCAAGCTTCGTATCACGTACGGCGACTTCGAGCTCATCAATATGGATGGTGGAAAACTTACTGTCCTTCACGAGACGTTCTGAAATGATAATCGCGTCTTCGTAGTTTGCTCCTGACCAACTCATGAATGCGACGAGTGCATTCTGTCCGAGGGCAATCTGTCCCTCATCGGTTGATGATGTGTTTGCAAGAATATCTCCACGCTTTACTTTGTCACCCACTGTGACTGAGGCACGATGATAGAATGCCGAGAAATCGTTTGTCTTCTGAAAACTCGTGAGTGTGTACTCATGCTTCTTTCCTTCTTTACTCTTAAGTACGATATGTCGAGCATCTGCCTCGATGATTTCACCTGCTTCGTCAGCGACAATCATGCGATTTGTGTCGCGTGCGGCCATTTCTTCAATACCAGTACCGACGAGTGGTGCCTCAGGAATAACGCACGGTGTCGCCTGCTTCTGCATGTTACTGCCCATGAGCGCACGGTTTGCATCGTCGTGGTTAATGAACGGAATCATTGATGTCGCCACCGAGAACGCCTGGTTTGTTGCAATATCGATGTACTCAATTTCTTTCTTTGGAAGCGTAATCGGTTCACCCTTAAAGCGCGCTTCCACCATGTCAGGTTTAATCTTTCCATCATCTCCCACAACAATCGCAGCGTGTGCAATGCGGTGATGTTCCTCTTCGTGTGCATTGAGGTATATGATTTCACCCGTTACGACTCCCTTCTCAACCTTTGCATACGGAGTCTCGATGATACCGAAACGGTTTACACGCGCGTACATTGAGAGACGAAGAATAAGTCCGATGTTTGGTCCTTCTGGAGTATGGATTGGACAGAGACGACCGTAGTGCGACGTATGTACGTCACGCACTTCAAAACCTGCGCGTTCACGCGTGAGTCCGCCGGGACCGAGCGCTGAGAGGGTACGGAGACCCTCGAGTTCAGCGAGCAAGTTCTGCTGCTGCATGAACTGTGAGAGTTGGTTCGTGGTGAAAAACTCCTTAATCGCCGCCTGAAGTGGGCGTGGGTTGATGAGTTGAATTGGGAGTGATGTCTCAGATTCAATCGTCGACATGCGATCCTGCACGTTACGCTTTACACGCGTCATACCCACACGGATACGTTGCTGAAGCATTTCTCCAAAGTAACGAACTCGTCGGAATCCAAGATGGTCAATGTCGTCAGGAAGTGAGCCTGGAGTATGGTTAAGGTCAATAATATTCTTGATGATGGTCACAATGTCCTCAACACCGATGATGCGTGTGGCGTCAGCCTTTGCGTCAACCGAGAGTCCGAAACGTTCATTAAAGTGATGGCGTCCAATTTCTGAAAGGTCGTAACGTTGCACGCTAAAGATTGAGTTCACGAAATCACGCGCATTCTCAACGGTAGCGAGGTCACCGTCACGAAGGCGACGATAGATTTCTATGTATGAGTCATCGACGGTCTTTGCAGGATCCTTTGCAACCGTGTTCTTAATATACTCTTCAGCATGTTCAACACCCTTAAGGAGCTTGAGCATGTCCTTTTCTTCGTGTACGCCGAGTACACGGAAAAGCGACGAGATAGGAAACTTTCGCTTGCGGTCAATCTTCACATAGATGACCCCGTCTGCTTCAGATTCAATTTCTACCCATGCGCCCCGTGCAGGGATAATCTTCGCACCGAAAAACGAACGTCCTTTTGATTCGTTTACCGTGAAGAAAATACCGTATGAGCGAGCGAGCTGCGGCACGATGACTCGCTCAACACCATTGATGATGAACGTACCGTTTCCAGTCATTACCGGGATATCTGCCATGAAAATCTCCTGCTCTTTCTCACCACCGAACGTTTTGTTTCGGAGGACGATGAGTGCGCGGAGTGGAGCCTCGTAGGTGAGCTTATTCTCACGAGCGAACTCTGGCGTTGTCTTTGGACTCCCAAAGTCATACTTCTTAATGACGATTTCAAACTTCTTCTCAGAGTAGTCACTGATTGGCGAAAATTCCTTGAAGACTTCCTTGAGTCCATTTTCAACAAACCACTTGTACGAAAGTAACTGCGGCTCAATAAGATCAGGAAGTGAAACACGTGAACCACGATAGTTCTGGAAAGACTTCTTTGGAAGTTTCCCTACCGATGTATCCTGCACGTTTTGTAGACCTTTTTTGTACACCATATACGTTTAAATTAAGTGTGCTTCGAGTAGTTCGTGTGTAAACGCAAAAAAGACCGCGCACTGCGCGTCGCTCTCACACACACCTTACTCGGCTTGTAATATGCTCATTTATTATTGTCGCACTTCCATCGTTGGGAAATTTCTTCGTTAAAACTACGATTCTCTCATTCACCGTACGTTTGTACGCCTCACTCGTGAATCTTGTTTTGCCTTGAACTATCCTCAACGCTGTAACTGCTCTTGGACCAATACCTCCCTACCTACTCTTTTTTATTGAAATCTTGCCAAGTCGGAACACATTCGTAGCCGATTTACGTATGGGCAGGATGATACCAGAGTTCGTCTGTAACGTCAACAAGGACGTGTGTATTTGGGTTATTTCTTTGTGGCCTAGAAGTTAAGAAGTGTAGCGACTATAACTTCTGGTCTGTCGATTTTTCTTCACCCAGAAGAGAAAGTTGACCATTTCCTCGAACTTACCTCAAATTCACACGCCCTTAAACAATCTTGAAAAATACACAGGCTTGTCTGTCTCTTCTAAATAAAATCAAACCGCCCGAGAATATTTTGGGGCGGCTTGTTCTACCTGGTCGCTCAAATTAAGCTCGAGGAAGATGGATTCGCGGACGACATGGTGTCAACACTACATGTGCGTATTTAGCGTTACCACCACCGCTGACATTGCCAATTTGCCAGTCGAGGGAGCCTTTCTCCACCTGTTTCCAGCCAGCATCCTTCAAGGCATTCTCCGCTTCGGACCTGGTTGCATAGGGACCGAAATTGCCTTCTGATTGACCGTCGGTCTTCCCTGCAGTAAAACTCAGAACAGTGATCATGCAAATAAGCATTACCCATCTCCTTCACGAGTGTTATGGTGTACGAAGGTACTACGAACTACTTGTAGGTTTTAACTCTCTCTACGCCATTTGTCAATGTTTGCTGCATGACCGCTAAGGAGCACGTCAGGGACTTTGTATTTCTTCTTTTTGTATTCGAGGACTTCGGGGCGTGTGTACATTTCTCCTGAGGCGATACGCTCGTCTTCGAGTGATTCAAACGTACCGAGTACGCCGGGGATATTGCGCGACACAGCATCGATGATCGTAAGTGCGGGGAGTTCGCCACCAGTAAGCACGTAATCCCCTACCGAAACTTCTTCTGCCTTGAGGATTTTCTTCACGCGTGCGTCGATGCCTTCGTAGCGGCCTGAGATGAGTACAACGTCAGAATATTTCTTCGCCAGATTTTTTGCGTACGCTTGCGTGAACATTTTCCCGCGTGGGGACATAATGAACGTCTTTATTTTTACACTCTTTCCTAAAGCACTCTGTGCTCGGACCTTACGGCCGACTGCCTTCTCCCACGCACGGAGTATTGGTTCAGCTTGCATGACCATACCGGGACCGCCACCGTACGGGCGTTCGTCGACTTTGTTGTGCTTACTCTTTGTAAAATCACGTGGACTGTAGTAGCTCACCTTCATCTTGATTCCGCGGACTTTAGATCCTTTACCTTTGTGAGTCTTCTGTGCCCTTCCTAAAATGCTAGAGTCGGTATAGGTTTTACAGATTTCGGGAAATAGAGTGATGACATGGAAATGCATAATAAGCATCGTATCATAAAATAGTAGGGTAGCTCAAAATCTAAACCTTATGCTTGCAGCGATTCATTCTAGGAGATGAATGAATCGGCAAGAAAATTCCCAATAGTCGCTTACGCTCCTTTGCTCATTTTCCTTTCTCCTTGAGTTGCGCACGTCCAAGAACCGATGCGTCGGTGTACGCTTTGCAGACTTCAGGGAATAGTGTAATTGCGTGGAAGTGCATTGTGTCTAGTTTTGCATGATTTAGCGGTTTGTTCAAACACAGAACCCCGCGCAGTAGCGCGGGGTTCTGTGTTTGCTCTTTTGTTTGAGAACTCTAAATTGGATGAAATGCGAGGCGTAGGAGGAAAATGAAAGGAGACGTATAAGTATACGGCGACTTTCATTTTACCGAACTACAACAAAGCAGTTCGCCAATTTAGATTCTCAAACCTTCGATAGCTTCGTCTAAGGATTTAGGCTGTGCCGGCAACTCATCAGTATTTGACGCTGCTCCCATATCTTCGGTCGCTGCGCCCATTGATCGTGTACCTCCCTCTGGTTCATTGATCTTCAAATTGACGCGTGCATTGTGCTTCATGCCAACAACACGGAGTAATGTGCGAATTGCCTTCGCCGTATTGCCTGAACGGCCAATTACCTTTCCCATGTCTTCTGCATGAACATCGAGTGTGAGGAGTACCCCCATCTCATCTACGGTGCGATTAATCTTTACACTGTCTGGATTATCGACAAGTGCTGTAACGAGGTCTTGAAGAAATTTCTGATCTGATTCCATAATGTATGAGAACTAAGCCTGATAACCGTCCGCTTCATCGCTTTCCGAAACGTACTACCCAAAATAGTAACAGCTCAAAAGAATACGTCAATATTTAAAATGTCTCGTCTTGTATAAAACAAAGCACGCCCACATGAAATGTGGGCGTGCTTTGTTTTATATCAAATGTATTAGGCCTTTACCGCCTCGGTCTCAGCGGGAACTTCTCCTGCAGTCTCTGCTGCTGCAGGAACTTCTGCCTCAGTGGCTGCTTCTGCCACAACAGGAGCTTCTTCAACTACAGGTGCTGTTGCCTCGGCTTCTGCTACCTTTGCTGCCTCAGCTGCAGCAAGCGCCTTTGCTTCTTTTGCAGCTTTTGCCTCGGCTTCTGCTTTTATCTTTGCTTCGTCGATAATCGGAGACTTTCGTGAGAGCGCATTGCGCTTCTTTCCCTCAATAATCTTATTGGTGATAAGGAGATTGTGAACCGTGTCTGATGCTTGTACGCCATGACCAAGCCACTTCTTTACTTTCTCTCCATCAATCACCACACGGTCGAGACGTGGTTCGTACGTTCCCACCTGGTCTACTGGAAGACCTCGAGAAGGTGCATTCCGAGAGTCAGTCACAATAACCCGGTATGACGGGTTGTTTTTGCGGCCAATTCGCTGTAATCGCATCTTTAACATAGTGGCGCTAGAGTAGCAGACCGATTACGGAAGGTCAAGTCTTCCTGGTAACTAAACTTGAGTTTTCCTAAGTAACCTCCAGATAAAGTGAACAAACCTTTCAAGATAATGACCAACAAAATACAAAATGGATAGATTCAGTAAAGCAAAAAAGAATAAGCCAAATGTGCTATCAAGAATCTTGACTGGTGAAGAAAAGAACGATTCAAGAATAAAGGGCCATGGGAGAACAGCGACAAATGCCCCAAAGCCACAAAATGCATCACTTGTGCATGTAAATGCGTCAATGAAAAGAAATGCCGTGATGACCAAATATACTATCGAAAGTACTAATCCAAATTTTGAGACTCTCATTTCGATCCTAAGTATACAACGTGTTCACTTCACAGAAAACCTATAACAAGGTACTATCGAGACCACATGGACAACAAAAAATCAACATTTGAAGGCATCATTATGGTACGCGGACGCGGGATCGGCTTTGTGAAGTCCCCTACTGACGCTGCTGCGGAGGATATTCTCATTCCTTCAGAGTCACTTAACTGCGCACTTGATGGTGACCTCGTCGAAGTCGAAGCAAAGCCCAAAGTCGGAGGAAAGCGCCAAGAGGGTGTGGTGGTAAAAGTTATTGAAGCGAAAAACAAAGAGCTCATTGGAACGGTCGTAGCGAAGCAGGCGACGTTTGAACTTATCTGTGACAACCGCCGCATTCATATACGACCCCTCCTTCCAAAAGCAACTGCACTCAACCTCGGTATGAAGGTCGCCGTGCGTATCACTGAATGGAAAAATCCCCTCTCGGCTCCCTACGCAGAAATCATTGATACCCTCGGAAAAGCAGGCGATCACGAGACTGAGATGCAGGCGATTATTCGCTCTGGCGGACACTCAATGCTCTCCCCCGAACACGTGAG
>JANOXF010000031.1:0-3894 GCA_031418275.1 Candidatus Kaiserbacteria bacterium | reverse complement strand
TCAACATATGTCATAACGTACGATAAGCTCAGCGATGAAGTGACATGGTCAAGTCGAGTGGACAGAAGGTATGATGAGACTGCGGGTACATACAAAAATGATGGACCAACGTACCAGATTCATGAAGATGAAGTTGCAAAGGTAATGGAAATGGGAGAAGTCGCAGAAACAATTGAGGGAATCAAAAGATACGGAGCATAGTAAGCTGTTTCTCTAAGTAAATACAAAGCCCGCCAAATGGCGGGCTTTGTATTTTTTGTGGAGGTGGTGGAAATGGTCACGAGTTACTAAATACATTTCTTCGCTTCGCTTGAAATCTATTAAGTACTCTCGACCCCGCCTCGCGGTTCCTGGTTTTGTGAAAACCAGGAACATCGCTCCGGCTTTCAAATCCGCACGCACAGTGTGCAGACACTGTGCTCCACCTCCACAAAATGAAAAAACGCCCGAAGGCGCATTTCATTTTGTGGAGGTGGGCGGAGTTGAACCGCCGTCCGAGAATGATCGTTTGTATGTATCTACAGTGCGTAGATTACCTTTTGTTTTAAATGAGTGATGTAGAAAGTAATCCAAAGCATCACTGATCGAGCTCCGAAGAATTCGAAATGGTGCAGAAGCGCAACACCATTTTAGAGTCTCATATTTATTTCACCACGACTATCCTATGAGGCATGAGATAGTGTGACGTCGCACGAGCGAGCAGTAATTGCTTACGCTACAGCTGGTGCGAATCCGAACGCGTTAGCGTAAGGACTTGGTACGCTTTTCTTAGCACGTACATTTGATCGCATTTTAACGAAGTTACGATCAGCTTCGACACTGCGCATACGAAACGGGGCAAACCGTCAAAGCCTGTCACCCCCCTAAAACATGCTTACGAAGTGAGCGTGTTTTAGGGCGAACAACTGTGCGAATGCAGAGTTGTTTTAGCCCAGACACTATCGTGCGCATGTTCGGGCGATCCGCCTCGAAGAGGTTAGGATTTAGCCTAGAACATACTACTCACTTTTATGCTTTAACTCAAATGCGTCTTTGAGTTTTTTCTTGAAACGACTTGACCAGAGACTCTTTAAGAAGTGTTCGCGGTGCATTGCTTCGCTGCGAGTATCGAATTGCTCGCTATATATGCAGCTGAGTGGAAGACGATGTTTCGTCGCTTCGACATATCCGCTTGTATGCCTCTTGAATCGAGCATCAAGATCGTTCGTTTGTCCCACATACAAACTCTTGTCTTTATGACTGTAGAGAATGTACACGTAGAACATGCTTTAGGGGTTTGGCAGTTATTGATTTTTCAGGGTCCTATCTATATCTCGCTTTGTATCACGCTCCTTGATACTTTGACGTTTGTCCTGCTTTTTCTTACCGCGAGCAATACCGATTTCGATCTTTACTAATGGACCTTTACTATACAACTTAAGTGGCACTGCTGTCAAACCCTGTTTCTCGCTTTTAAGCTCTATTTCCGCTATTTCTTTCTTCGAAAGGAGAAGTTTCCGTGCGCGTTCAGGATCGTAGGATGGAGAGACATTTTTCATTTGGAATGCAGGAATCGATGCACCCACGAGAAACGCCTCAGCACCACGCACAATAACGTAGCCGCCATCGAGTTTTCCATGCCCGCTCCGGAGCGACTTCACCTCGGTCCCGAGTAGGGAAATACCCGCCTCGAATGTCTCGAGAATTTCAAAATCGAAGTGAACTCTTTTGTGGCTTAAAATCACACCCATACAAGTACTATAGTCTGTCTCTCTGTACACCGCAAATGAAAAACAGTTTTCTCGCAAAAGGAGTAATTTTATGTATAATGACCCTCTATGTCTACGCCATCTGATGAAAAAAATATAAAGGAAAGCAGAGAAAATAAGCCTGTACAGAAAGGTGGTGAAAAGAAAAAGAACTCACGGCTTAGAATGCCTGACGGGATGCCTGTGGGACCTGGAAATTTCTGGAACAACGTACTGTCAACGGTGCTCCTCCTCATCGCGCTTACATTTGTCTATTCCTACATTGCAGATACTGGAGAGAAGCCCGAAGAGATATCTGTTTCGCAAATTGCAGAGCGCGTGAAAGCGGGTGAAGTAAATAAGATTGTAGTGAAGGGTAGTACACTCGAAGTCTTCTATAGCGACGAGACACGAAATCGGAGTGAATCAAAGAAAGAAAATGATGCAGCGATTACCGAGACACTCACCAACTTGGGTGTTTCAACGGAACAGATTTCTGCGATGCAAATTTCTGTTGAGAATGAGTCAGGACTTGGGTATTGGATTTCGAATCTTGCACCGTTCTTGTTTCCACTCATTCTCCTCGGATTCATTGTGTGGTTCTTCACACGCTCGGTACGTGGTGCAGGCATGCAGGCGCTTAACTTTGGTTCCTCAAAGGCGCGCATGATAGACCCAAACGACCAGAGTCAGAAGGTGACCTTTAAGGATGTCGCCGGAGCAAAAGAAGCGAAGCAAGAACTTGAAGAAATTGTAGATTTCCTTAAAAATCCAAAGAAGTTTCTTGAGATTGGTGCACAGATTCCAAAGGGTGTCATGATGATGGGCGCTCCGGGTACCGGAAAAACTCTTCTTGCACGCGCAGTAGCAGGGGAGGCTGGAGTACCATTCTTCTCAATTTCAGGAAGTGAATTCGTCGAGATGTTCGTCGGTGTCGGTGCATCACGTGTGCGGGATTTATTCCAAATTGCAAAGAAAGCCGCGCCCGCGATTATCTTTGTTGACGAGATTGATGCCGTCGGACGCGTGCGCGGCACGGGTGTCGGCGGAGGAAACGACGAGCGTGAGCAAACTTTGAACCAGATTCTTGTTGAGATGGATGGGTTTGAACCGAATGAAAAAGTAGTCGTCATGGCTGCGACAAACCGACCTGATGTGCTCGACCCAGCGCTCCTCCGTCCAGGACGATTTGACCGTCGTGTCACAATCGACCTTCCTGATCGTATTGATCGTGAGGCAATCCTTCAAGTCCATGCACGTAAGAAACCACTTCAAGAAGATGTGAATCTCGATATTATTGCGCAACGTACGCCTGGCTTCTCAGGCGCTGACCTCTACTCACTCATGAACGAAGGCGCGATTCTCGCGGCCCGCGAAGAGCGAAAGAAAGTGGGACAGTTTGATCTTATTCGTTCGATTGAAAAAGTAATGCTTGGTCCTGAACGAAAGAGCCACGTACTCAGCCGTCGTGAACGCGAGATTACTGCGTACCACGAAGCGGGACACGCACTTGTCGCCTCCGTGCTTCCATACGCTGACCCTGTCCAGAAAATTTCTATCATTTCTCGTGGACGCGCTGCTGGGTACACACTCAAGCTTCCGGACGAAGACCGTCGCATGGCATCGAAGAAAGAATTTCTCGATGATATCGCTATGACGATGGGCGGGTATGTCGCCGAAGAAATGATTTTCGACGACCTTACGACCGGTCCTTCAAATGATCTTCAAGTTATTTCAAATCTTGCACGCGACATGGTGACTAAATATGGTATGAGCGATGTGCTTGGCGCTGTCGCACTTGAGGGTACGGGAGGGCGCATGATTGGTGGTGGTATGAGTACTGATCGGGGATACTCGCTTGAGGTTGCAAAACAGATTGATGATGAAGTGCGTGCAATTATTGAAGGAGGGAAGTCTCGCGCACGCGAAATTCTCATCAAACATCGATCGGCACTCGACGCAGTTGCGAAGCGACTGCTTGAAGTTGAAACACTCGAGCGCGAAGAATACGAAGCGATTCTTAAAGTACAGGGTGTAGAAATACAGGACGCCTACAAAGCAATGCGTGAGAAAGAAGAACGGGTAGGTGACCCAACAAAAGCACTTGAGCCCGATACTGACGTTCTCGCTGGAAAGATATAGAAAGAAAAAACATAAAACCCCCGCG
>JANOXF010000030.1:0-4868 GCA_031418275.1 Candidatus Kaiserbacteria bacterium | reverse complement strand
TGTTCGGCGACATCGCACGTTATAACGCCCGTGATGTCATTGCAACGACACTTCTCTATAAGAAATGGCTCGAGTACCTCGCGCCACAGAGTTTTTTAAGCACTCTGGATTAGATGTAGATTTCATAGTATAATGTCAGTTGATTAGCTTCACCTGAAAGGGGTGTCATGAAGACGATTCATGTGCCACCTTTAGGGTGGCTTGCTCGTTTCGCGGATTGGGCAATGTTTCCAGTGATGTACCTTGTTTCCGGCACACTCTCTGAGTCACCACAGCGAACTCATCGGTGGAATAACAAGAAGTTGAGGCCTCGTGATGTGCAGTACTTGTTGCCTCATTCCATGGTGCACAGTAGTGGAACTCCTTCCTCTGGACGGTTTTGGTGGAAGATGCCACTCTTCCACCTACCGGTTTTTGGTGGGTGGAGGCACTATATCGTGCTCGAACCGCTCTGTCCTCCGGATACCTCATGGCATGTTGGGTGGATTACGAGAGATGTGGTTGGTGTGTCACGGATTACCTCAAGAGGTCCCGTACGCGTTCTCCTCGGTTCAGAGAATGTGTTGCATTTTGGCCTTTACCCGGACGGGACACAGCTGTTTGTCAAGAAGATCGGGGAAGGAACAATTGGAGATGAGGGGCAGTACGCACTGCTCCCACTCCTCTAAAAGTAAAGGCCCTACTCGCATCCGCTCCGAGTAGGGCCTTTTTAAACAACAAAGCATCTTGGCATGATGAGGAGAAAGGTGTACCGTTGAATCTGGGCTCTAGGTTTTTTAACGTCACCGGGAGGTTCGCAATGAACATATTCACTGCACTACGAGTATTCGTACTCAGCCTCACTGTGGCAACGGTGCACGCTGAGGTGAGTCTGAGAGGGACTCCTTCGTCGCAAGAGCGGGAGAACGTTGAGGCAGATCGGGCGGGACTGTTGCGTATTGTGAATGATGCAATGCTTGAGACGCTGAAACGTTCAGGTGAGCTCGTGAGCGTACCGCAGGCTCTCGGGGTAGCACCCGACTCTCGGTTGCTGGAGAAGTGGGCATGGGTTCGTCCATGGGTTGCAGATTTTCTGCTTGACTTGGGACGTGATTTTCATGAGGCACACAGCAATACGTTCCTTGTGAGTTCAGCAGTGAGAACGGACGAGTACCAAGGATTCTTACGTCTCATAAACAAGAACGCTGCAATGACGTTTGGTAATAGGAGGTCAACACACCCAACAGGTGCAACGATTGACATTACGAAGCGGTATCTCACAGACGTAGAGATTAAGTGGATGCGTGTACAACTTCTCACCATGGAGGCAAGGGGTCTCATTGAGGTAACTGAGGAGTTCTTTCAGTCGGTGTTTCATGTGATGGTTTTCCCACCGTCCAGAGAGGTGAAGGTCAGTCCACAGGAAAATACTGGGATGAACAATGAGAAAGGAGAATAGGTGGCCGGACGCTTCGCGTCCGGCCACATTTGCTATACTATCCGGTAATGTCTGAAACAGCACCAAAGAGATTTCCGGAAGGCTTCATGTGGGGAGCTGCAACGGCGTCATACCAAGTGGAAGGGGGAATTCATAATACTGATTGGGCGAAGGCTGCTGATGAGGGAAGAGTGCCGCAGTGTGGAATGGCATGTGATCACTATAACCGCTATGCAGCTGATTTTGATATTGCAAAATCACTGGGACACACCGCTCATCGATTTTCTGTTGAGTGGGCGCGCATTGAGCCTGAAGAAGGGAAGTTTAATGATGATGCAATCCGCCACTACCGTGACGTACTTGAAGCGCTCCACAAGAGGGGGATTCGTCCCTACATAACACTCTGGCACTTCACGCTTCCACTTTGGTTTTCTGAACGCGGGGGATTTCAACAAAAGAATTCACCAGAGATTTTTGCACGCTACTCTGCATATGTAGTTTCCAAACTCGGTGATCTCTGTACTGATTTTTCTACAATGAACGAACCGAATGTATATGGTTCAAATGGTTGGCTCCGCGGGAGTTGGCCACCGTTTAAACGATTTGTGCTTACTGATCTCATTTCGATTACGAATTCGGGGCGTACCACTGAATCAAAGGCACAGAAAGGGCTCGCACCGCTTTTTCTCTACTTACGGGTGATGAAGCATCTTTCTCTCGCTCATAATCGTGCGTTTGATGCAATTAAGAAAATATCTCCACAGACTGACGTGAGCGTGGTCAAGCATATCATTCTCTTTCATGCGAATCTGAACCCTTTCAACATGCTTGTCGCTCGCATTGCAAATTACGTCTGGACGTATCGGTTTATGAATCGTGTCCATACGAAATGTGATTCAATCGGCCTTAATTACTATTTTCATAAAAAATTTGGAGACACCGCAACATACGAGAAAACTGATATGGATTGGGATATTTACCCCGAAGGTCTTGAAGAGGCGCTCTTGATGCTTGCACGGTATCGGAAACCACTCTTTGTGTCAGAGTCAGGTCTTGCTGATGAGCGCGATATACACCGTGCTGATTACATAACGCGGCAAGTACAGGCGATGTGGCGTGCCATCGAGCGGGGTGCTGATGTGCGCGGGCACATGTACTGGTCGCTCTTCGACAACTATGAATGGGCACTCGGCTTTGAAAAACGTTTTGGACTTGTCGAGATAGACTATAAAACAATGGAACGAAGGATACGTCCGTCAGCAAACACGTATAAGAAGATTTGTGAGGAGAATGGGGTACAATAGGAACATATGAACTGGATTGTTCTCGCTGTTGCTGCGCAATTTATAAACGCGATTGTTGCTCTCATCGATAAGCACATTGTCTCGGACGAACGGACATTCCCGAAGCCTTTCGTGTACGCGTTCTACACATGCCTCATTTCTGGTGCGTGGGTCATTGTATATTTTTTGAGTTTGCTTCCGCTTCCGTTTGACGGTCTCAATGTGCCTTCGTTCGCGAACGTCACCCGTCCGACGCTTGAAGTCGTTGCGCTCTCATTCCTCTCTGCGTACACGTTTTTCACTGCACTTATCGCGATGTTTAGTGCACTTCGTGACCATGATGCCTCAGATGTGATACCGGTGATTGGTTCGGTATCCGCACTTGCCTCATTTGGACTTGGATATTTTTTCCTCGATATAGAAGTAAGTCCCAACTTTATGCTCGGTATTACGCTCCTCGCGACCGGAACATTCCTCGTATCGCGTCTGCGGTTTCCGTTTAAGACGGCAATGATATCGCTCTACTCAGGTCTTTTCTTTGCGCTTCACTATATCTCCATCAAAGGCCTTTTCCTACAAACGTCGTTTGATAACGGATTTTTTTGGTCGCGCATTGCATTTATGTTTTTTGCACTTACTCTCCTCATGATTCCAAATTACTGGGAACGTGTACGAGAACAAACTAAAGCAACAAGTCTACAAGCGCGGTTTCTCATATTTACCAACAAGCTTCTCGCGGGAGTGTCGACCATTCTCATTCTCAAAGCGACTGACCTTGGTGATGTTGCTGTGGTGCAGGCACTTGGCGGTCTCCAATTTGTATTTATTCTCCTCCTCGGTATCTTCTTTAGTCGCAAGCACACGCGTATCGCTGTCGAGAAGTACGACCGAGGTGATATCCTCCAGAAGGCCATATTTGTAGCTGTTATTACACTCGGTTTCCTTGTATTATTCAGGTAGAACCTATGAAAATCGGACATTTCATTGTTGCACTGCGCAAAATAATACTCATCGTAATGCCTATACGTCTTGTATTATTTTGCTTGTGCGCCGCGAACTGTGCCCATTTTCAGAAGCTCTAAAAAACTTGCTACTTCTCTAACAATGAAAAAAAAATGGCTTAAAAGAATCCTTGTCGGACTGGGCAGCTGCGTTGTAATTATCGCAATATTTTTCTTTGTTCTTGCACAAAAAGATATCCCCGAGAGGATTACCTATGGAATGTCCTTCAATACACCGTATGCTCTCGAACTGGGTCTTAATCCAGATGTAGTGCTTAAAGCGCTCCTTACCGACCTCGGCGTGCGCCATTTTCGTATTGCTGCGCACTGGACACTCATAGAACCTGAAAAAGATTTTTACGATTTTGCATGGATGGATCGACAGGTGAGTCAGATAGAAGCGCAGGGAGGAGACATGATTTTTGCGGTTGGGCGGAGACTTCCTCGTTGGCCAGAATGTCATGTACCAGATTGGGCAGAGTCACTTACCTGGGAAGAGCAGAAAGTCGAAATACGTGATTACATTACCGCGGTAGTAAATCGCTACAAGTCATCATCAGCTATTACCTACTGGCAGGTTGAGAATGAACCGTATCTTACCGTCTTTGCACGTGAGCAATGCGGCAGTGCACTCGACGAGACATTTCTCGAGGAGGAAATAGCGCTCGTCCGCTCGCTCGACCCTTCACGCCCTATTCTCGTGACCGATAGTGGAAATCTCGGAACGTGGCGTGGTGCCTATCGTCATGGCGATGCGTTTGGTACGAGTGTGTATGTGTATTTTTGGAATCCTGAAATTGGCCAATTCCGTACGATTCTTCCTGCGTGGTTTTATCGTGTGAAAGAGAATTTCATCGCACTATTCTACGGTGCCAAGAAGACATTTTTGATTGAGCTTTCTCTTGAGCCATGGCTTGTTGAACCACTCGCAACGGTGCCGATTGATGTGCAATACTCACGAATGGATATTGAAAAATTAAATGAGATTCTTGCATACGCAAAGAGTACTCGCTATGACACACAGTATCTCTGGGGAGCGGAATGGTGGTACTGGCTCCGCGAACAGGGGGACGCAACAATGTGGAATCGTGGAAAAGAGATTTTTAATCAGAATAATTCCATATGATGTTGAGGCACTCTGTGTGATAGACGGAGAGCGAGATATGA
>JANOXF010000029.1:0-2933 GCA_031418275.1 Candidatus Kaiserbacteria bacterium | reverse complement strand
TACCGACCTACTCCTTAATGAGGGTAGAGAATGCGGGGCATGCTCTACGCGTCACCTCTGAGCTATGGGCGGATGTACAACCAAACTCTGATTCAACACGAGAGAGTGTACTAAAGATATGTCTTAAATACAAGCTAGTTTTCTACGTTTAAAGTCAAAAATATCCCTGTTTATGCTATGATTGCCCGCATGCTCGGGTGGTGTAATTGGTAGCCACGCAAGACTTAAAATTTTGTGGCCGCAAGGCCGTGCGGGTTCGATTCCCGCCCCGAGCACAGATTGAACGAAGTGAAAGCTGTGCTCGGGAGAAATGTGCATAGGCACATTTCGTGCGGGAATCGAAAAGGTTGCCGAGATTTTCTGGAAGAAAATATCATACAACCTGAACCGTTCATGTAATGAAAGATTCCCGCCCCGGGCACCAAAATAAATGTCGGGTCCTGCGTCCGGCATTTATTTTGGGTAAGGGAATCGAAAGCCGGAGAGACTTTGTCTCGAGGTGGGGTCGCGAGCACGAGCTTGCGAGTGACTTGTGACCGATTCCCGCCCCGGGCACAACTTATTTGAAAAGGAGTATAATAGCAACCTAAAGGTCGATACTTATTAGAAATAGGAACATTTCTACTATGGAATCAACTCAGAGAAAAGTAGCCGATTGCCGAAAATTCCCTAGTGTAAACAATTGTGATCTCTATATTTCCGGGAGTGAGGGGCACGTCTTCGAAGCTGCTGTTGCCCACGCTGTTGCAAGTCATGGTCACACTGATACACCAGAACTGCGGGAACAAATTCGAGCAAGCATGACCAACGAGATTGTGGCAGTATAATCCTTATCAGACCCAACTATATCTTGTAGTGAGAGAATCCCACTACGGAGCTTTTTTGTGATTTAATGAAAAGTACGGGCGTGTGGCGTAATTGGTAGCCGCGCACGGTTCAGGTCCGTGTGTCTCACGACATGGAGGTTCGAGTCCTCTCACGCCCACTAAATTTTGTTTCTCAATCAAACAAATGCTAGAGTACTGTGTGCTGAATGGCCATGCGGCGAAGTAGGTAAAAGTATCTGGGAGATACTTTTACCTGAGGTCTTAGACCGAAGCTTCGCCACTTGGACAAGAGGGCCAGGTGGCGAAGTGGTAACGCTTCGGTCTGCAAAACCGACATGCACGAGTTCGATTCTCGTTCTGGCCTCAATATGAAAATAGCAGTACTTATTGTACTGCTATTTTCATATTGGCTATGGCCAGGACGAGAATCGAACGGTTCGCGATGTGAGGTGCTATTCCAGATGCACGAACCAGCGAACCGCGGGCAGGTAGCTCTTATGAACATAGTGAATTAGAGTTGGACGCCGATTCTCGTTCTGGCCTCCGAAAATAATAGAACCACCCCCTACGGGTGGCTCTATTATTTTTGGTAAGAGAATCGAAAAGGTTGTCGAGTATTTTCTTATTCCTCCTTTCGCTCCACCTTATCGACAATAGTATCAATGAGTTGACGATTGCGTTCGCCGTAGTCAATCTCAAAGGTAAAGAAGGGAACAATTTTGGTATGACTGTGCTTCATGACATACCCACGGAGATTGCCACCTTTCCGTTTTAAAAAGATGAGTGCATCCTTTTCACCACCTTCAGGTATGGTGGTGAAGTACACAGTAACGTTTCGATAATTCGGAGCGACATCAAGTCGCGTGACCGTTATGAGGGGGGTTGTATTTGCCTCGTTACGAATAAATGAGGCAACGGTTTCGGTGAGAACAGATCGTATCCGATCATGACGATCAAAAGAAGTGTTTTGTTCCATAATGTTTAAATGACGACGGTGTCGTACGCATCGAGGTGATCCCCAGGGGCAACTTCGACTCGTGTTTCGATCTGCATACCAAATTCGCCTTCGGTAATTTGCTGCACGTTCGACTTCTGCTGTTGAAGATTTTTGATGACGCCACGTCCAAGGTCCACTTCACGACGGAGGATGCGCACGTGCTGATTCATACCAAATGTTCCTGTCTCAATGCGACCTCCGAGTACGAGGAGATTTTTCTGCCCACTGAAGTTTTTGAGTACCTTCACGCGTCCTGTCACGCGTTCCTCCTCTTTTCGTGGTGTTCGCGCAGTAAGTGCTGTCCCGAGCCATTCCCCGAGCTCATAGATAATCGTAAACGTCTTTACTTCGACACCAAGTCGGTCAGCAAGATCCTGAGCAGCACGCTCAACTTTAACGTTGAACCCGACGATGATTGCGTTCTGCGTTGCGCTTACGTTCTGTATATCGCCTGCGGTGACATTTCCAACCGCGGCATCGATAATACGAACAGAAATACGGTCAGAAGCGAGTTTCACTATCTCATGCTTAATAGCGTCTATAGTACCGAGAACATCTGCCTTGATGAGGAGGGGAATAGTTGGGAGGTCGCTCTGGTAGGAGCCACCAGCTTTTGAGGTATCGACGAAATGCTCAGTGTAGATTTCAGCCTCTTTTTTTGTATTTACGGTCTTAAAGGGTGCTCCCACTTTCGGAACAATATTCCACCCGACAATTCCGACGGGTTCGGAGGGGCCTGCTTCTTTAATTGCTTTCCCTGACCAATCTTCCATGATGCGCACGGGAGCAAAGCTTTTACCTGAGACGACAAATGTCCCCGCGCGAAGCGTGCCGTCTTTTACAATGAGTGTCGCGGTGTTGCCGCGCTTCACGTCGAGCTTTCCTTCGATAATCTTTCCGTACGCGGGTACAGTTACATCACTCTTGAAATCGGCAAGCTCAGCCGTGAGGAGGAGAAGGTCAAGTAGTTCTGCGACACCTGTCCCCGCCTTTGCAGAGATACCAACCCATGAGATATCACCCCCCATACCTTCGATGTAAATACCGTGCTCAATAAGGCTTGACTGCGTGCGCACGAGATTTGCGTTTGGCTTATCGATTTTGTTGAT
>JANOXF010000028.1:0-7817 GCA_031418275.1 Candidatus Kaiserbacteria bacterium | reverse complement strand
CATACCGTCTCGCTACCTGTGCGACCGTGTATTTTCTCCCGACCATTGCTGCTGCATCTCGACGAACGCGGGGCATGTTGGGGTTTTTGGTGTATGCCATATGACGCTAGTATAGTGCGTCCAAGCTATTGAACCATTACGATGCTCTTGATTTTGTAGATAAATCGTTGTATAGTCATACACGGAAAGCTCAGCATAGTGCAGAGCTCGCTCAAACAAGTCGGAGGCTACTTTGAACTATTTCGCGTTGAATGACAACTTTCTGCCCCCAATAACCGCAATGCCTAACGGTGCTTGCGTACGGACGGATATCCAACATGTGGAGGTACTTCGGGAGCACTTGGGCAAGCCGAAGCTTGAGATTGGCGACACGTTCACCGTCTTTGAACCACAGTTGGGACGACTAATCACCTACACCGTCGAAAAAGCGGCAGCACAGTTTGCAAGAGACAGCCTTGAATCACTAATTCCTGAGACAAGCGCAAACAAGCTAGCCAAGATCGACGTTTTCACGCTCGAAGACTGTGCCGGATGCGAAGAGCATGTAATCCGAAATATCGTGGGTAACAAGGTCTTCGAGCAGATTCAGAATGCGATGGGTATCTTGAATCTCTCATTCATGACATTCATTGACGGAGGCGGTACGTAATCCTACGACTCGTTCCTCTTCACCTCACAAGGCCGCGACTTCGTCGCGGTCTTTTTTACGACTTCTTTCCAAATACAAAAAACTCCCCTCCGGGAGTTTTTTGCGTAGATTTGTATATGAGCCTACATATTGTTAGTAGGTGCGACTGTTTCCCTTTCTTTCTTCTCCTTCGCAGCACGCTCTTCTGGCGTGTCTGTGTGCGGAGTATCTTGAATAGGATCATGTCCAGACACATTCTCGTGGTCTTTTTTTTCGTCTTGCATATATGTTGTCTTAAGACTCTTAATGTACAGTCCTTATTGAGGCCGAGAGTAGAGATACTTTGTTACAGGATTTCCACATGACTCGCAAGGGCTTTACAACCTCAAGCGCAGGAGTATCATTACACTATAAGGCTTATGAAAATACGTGATCTTGCAAAAGAAGCGGTCGTCATAAGCGAGGAATCAACATTCCGCGATGCACTTTCGCTCATGGTGTCGAAGCAAACGAATTCACTCCTTGTCGTGAACGAAGACGGGGTTCTCACTGGTGAAGTTGGTGTTTCTGATTTACTCAACGCAACTGTTCCCGATTTCCTCGCCCCGGAGAAGGTCCTTGAAGAACTCAGTACCGAGGAAGGATTCGGTAAGGCCGTACTCGGCGCTGCTGAAAAGCCCGTTAAGGATTTCATGACCATTGATATACAACCTATTCATGTTGATGATTCACTCCTCGCCATTGCTGGTACGGCAATTGCCCATGGAGCACAACACATACCTATAGTAGACCAAGACGAGCGGCCGATTGGGGTAATTTCACGGAGAGGCCTCAAACACATTCTCGCGCAGTATCTCGGCATTAAAGACACTGAAGACTAAGCCTTTCACCACAACCATAAACCCCCGCGCTGAGGCGCGGGGGTTTTGTTAGTCAGTACTGACGATAGTCTTACATCGACCGCGTAGTCATAACATCAATTGAAGCTCCGGGAATAGCAAAATGTGGATGCCCAAGAAAAGCATTCGCAGCAGCTTCATGTGACTCTGCTTCGACAATAGCATAGAGCATGAGGTCGTTCCGGCTATCCGCTATACCAGCCGAAGTAACTCGCTTCGTCTTCCCTGCGGCGTTCGTTTCTTTAACAAAATTAGTATGTTCAGCCATCCACACATCCCACTCTTCCTTCATCTTTTTTTCCTCTACCTTACGCTCCTCTTCTGGTTTCTTCATCCATTCGTCAATAACAGACGAAGGAGCAAGAAAGTGAACTAAAAATTTGTTCATAAGAATATAAATTAACTTAAATAAATAAGTGAGTAGTAACAACAGCTCACTAGTATATTCTTCTGTTTGGTATTTGTCTCCCCTTTCAAGAATCCAAAGACCCCAGCCCGAGGGTCACCCTCGGGCTGGGGTCTTTGGATTGTCCCGAGGTCTGACCTAGGGAAATTTGGATTTGGGGTCCCACAGGACCGACCTGTGTAGTCACAGGACCGACCTGTGTAGTCACCGACCTGTGTAGTCAAAGACTTCATGACCGTCGACATCCAACCTATTCATGTCGACGATTCGCTTCTCTCAATCGCAGGCACTGCAATTGCGCATGGTGCACAACATATACCTATCGTTGACCAAGACGAACGGCCAATTGGTGTAATCTCTCGAAGAGGCCTCAAACATATTCTCGCGAGTATCTTGGTATAAAAGATAGTAAAGACTAAAGAACTAAAGAAAGCCAAATCCTCCGCGCTGACGCACGGAGGATTTGTTATACTAGTATGCATATGATAGACAAACCCCCAACACCCGAGCCTGGAGTAGACCGATTCCCTATGCTCGCTAAAGTTCTCTCAGGCTTTGACGAGATTATTAAAGGTGCAGAAATAAAGGAACTAAAGAAAGTCGAGGACGAGCAGGGTCTCTTCGTATATGACGTCGAAGCAAAGCTTCCAAACGGTGATACCGTAGAATGTTGTTTCAAACGCGCTCGTGCTCTTGAAGTGGGTGGCGCTGAAGTCCCCTCTCGCATTCACACTATGATTTACGACGCCGACGGCATGCCCTCGGGCACCGGCCCTCAATACGACTATCAAGATGGCGAGTGGGTTGAAATTGTCTAATCATTCCTAGGTCTGATTTAGGCGGAGCCTATTTCTTCTTGAGTTGGCGTTTTTTAAACGATTCATATTTATCTGCCAAGACATACACATAATCACATATTGCGATGGTGAAATCTAAGATATCCTTAGCATCATCTCGTGTAATTTTGGTATCAGTCGCATGAGCTCCAATATTTCTGCTTTCACGCAAAGCCTCTCCCCAATCATATAGCCTTCCATCAATAATGCCTTTTTCCTTAAGCTCTTTAAGCCCCTTCTGGAGTTGCCAATTTTTTATACCATGCTCTTTACACACAGATTCGAGCGCTCGACCACACATAACAGCACATGCTGAATATACATGTGCACCAAAGCACTTTCTTGCTTCTTCAATTGAGTCTCTAACTGAGTTGGGTAGCTTCCAGGATATTGAATTCTTCGGATCTGGCCAGACCCTATCTGGTCTAGTGAAGTCCCATTCGCTATGTCCTATTTGAATCATCTCGGTATAGCCGACCAAAGTACCTTTGCATGATGCACATTCCAGAAAAAGTATCTGTATCGGAGCTCCTACTTCTTCGGGAAAATCCTCCTTAAGCGCAAGCACTTGTGCACTCACCATCGCCTCACAAATAGAGCATTCAATTATAGTTGTATCACCTACTTTTGCCATATATTTAAATCAGAGACATTATACGCTTCATGAAGAATTCATACAAAAACCCGCCTCCAGGCGGGTTTTTGTATTGAAGAGCTATTTTCGGATGCAGGTCAAGGCGAAACGAGGATTGCGAATGAGCCGTACAACGGTACGGTGAAGAGAAATTCGATGTTTCAACGCAGAGATGCGCCGAACTAATAGCTCTTCAAGCGGCGAGCTTTGTCGTGTTGTCGGATTTTTTCGAGCGCTTTAGCTTCAATCTGCCTAATACGTTCGCGGGTAACTCCAAACTCCTTCCCTACTTCTTCGAGCGTGTGGTACGTGCCGTCGAGGAGACCGTGGCGCATTTCGAGAATCTTTCGTTCCTTCTCTGAGAGTGAGCCGAGAATCTCCTGCATCTGGTCCGAGAGAATACGATGTGCTACTTCCTGGTCCGGAGAAATGATTTTGTCGTCAGCAATGAAGTCTGAGAGGCGTGAACGGTCGTCGTCATCTCCTATTGGAAGTTCGAGCGAGATTGTATCCTGACTGATCTTCTCAATCTGGTAAATCTTTTCAACATCGACGTCCATCTCGGTCGCGATTTCCTCAGGCATAGGGTCGCGACCAAAATCTTGCGCGAGGCGACGTGCAACCTGTTTGTACTTCGCCATCGTCTCTACCATATGTACCGGAATACGGATGGTACGTGACTGATCAGCGAGTGCGCGCGTAATGGCCTGACGAATCCACCACGTTGCGTAGGTAGAAAACTTGAAACCCTTCGTGAAGTCGAACTTATCGACAGCCTTAAAGAGACCAAGGTTTCCTTCCTGAATGAGGTCGAGGAGTGTGAGGTCGGGACTGCGTCCGACATACTTCTTTGCAATAGAAACAACGAGACGGAGGTTCGCGCGGGCGAGGAGGTTACGCGCTTCTGCGTCGCCGTCCACAATGCGTTTTGCGAGCGTGCGCTCTTCGAGTGCAGTAAGAAGTGGGTACTGTCCAATCTCACGGAGGTACATTTGAATAGAGTCGTACCCACTATCATGGCGACGATACATGTTCTTCTTGTCAAAGAGTGCATCAGCATTGTCGTCGCCGAGCATTCCGCCACCCGCGAGCACGTCGATACTCGCAGTCGCGAGGCGCTCGTACAAATCTTCGAGGAATGAAACATTCTTTTCAATCTCGGGGAATTCTTTGAGAATCTCGTCATACGTCACAAAGCCTCGCGTGCGGCCGAGTGTGAGGAGTACAATGGCTTTACTTTCGAGCTCTTGTTCAGACTTGGTAAGTTTCTTTGGTTTTGCTGCCTTTACTGGCTTCGCCACCTTCTTTTTTGGAACAGCTTTCGAAACTTTCCCTGCCTGTCGGCGAGGCAGGTTTGCAATCTTTTTCGCCGACTTTTTGACCACTTTCTTGGTTATCTTCTTGACCGTATTCTTCTTTACCACCACTTTCTTCTTTGGAGCAGCTGTTTTTGCCTTTTTGACAATCACCTTTTTGGGCGATTTCTTTGTAGCAGTTTTCTTTTGTGTACCCTTCTTTGCTGGCATAATGTTCCCAACTATACATTAAAACTCAGAAATGTCTATCACGGTTTCATGGTGGGGTTTGAGTCGGAAAATACAGCGCACTGGGGTATATTTACAAATAAACCACCTTATACTATAGTGGAAATGTCGCCGCATCCGCGCCGACGTTCACAGCAACCGAAAGGAACGCCATGAAAACCCCGACGCCCCGCCAAGGGGCTTCCCCTGCGCACAAGCCCGCGCAAATCGCTGCCGCTGTCGCCGCCTACGACGTTCGAAGTCCGGCCGGCCACTGAACAAGGCGGCCAGCCACAACCCCCGGGTACATAACCACGGAGAACCCCGTTCGCAAGAACGGGGTTTCATTATTTCTTATTTGAATTTAAAACCGTTCAGTTCATTACTTCTAAGAGACATTGCGGAGGCCTCACAGGCCGAGCATAGTAAAAACATAGAACGTATCAATTGATTTGATACGTTCTATGTTTTATACGTGTCTCGCAGAAGTGATGACGAGAAAGAGTTTTGTTTCTCAAACGATCTCAATCTTAGTGCTGAGAATATTCTGCGCATTCTTCGTCGCCTCAATCGCTTCTTTCAGTGCTTCAGTATCATCATCTCGTTCTGCTTGAAGCATTTGCGCTTTATACTTTGCGAGTTTTTCTCGCGCAATACCATGAGCAAGGAGTGTGAGCATAGAACTCAAGTCGCTCATGAGCTCTTTTCTCGATTGTGTTTCTATATGTGTTTCGACAGCAAAAAGCACGCGCTGCACTTCAGGTGAGGACGCTCGCTCTTCTACCAATTTAAATTCTTCAGGACTGAGCAGCGACGTGAGGTGTGCTTGTATTGAGTCACGTGCGGTCTCGTGAGAATCATCAAGTACTTTTGTGTACGCATAGAGATGTTCAATAAGCGCATCGCGACGCGAAGCGGCAGGTTGCTTTGATTCAGAGCTGACATTCGCGAGAGGTCGCGCTGATTCATGTACAAGCTCACTCTGTCGTTCTACTTCAAAGTGCACTGCGTCCTTTGTGGTTCCAATTGAGAGAGCGACAACGCCTTCGAAGTGTTCACGGTCGATACGGTTAGGAATGGCGATAAGGAGCGGCGTGATTCCTTCGCGCACACTGAGCTTGTACGTACGTTCGTCTTTTGCCGCTCCTTTATACACACGAAGGAGAAACTCAATCACGTGCGTCGATGCGGCAATTAATTTTTTGAACTGTGCAGGGTCACGTCGTATGACATCAGCAGGGTCTTCGCCTTGAGGCATTTCTGCTACCTTCACGTCCATACCATTTTGAAGCATCGGGACTGCGGAGCGCTTCATCGCCGTTATACCTGCGCGGTCGGCATCGAGCGAGAGGACCGCACGATTACTGAGGCGTGTAAGAAGCATGAGGTGGTGTGGGGTGAATGCGGTGCCTGAGACGGCGACCGCATTTGTGTACCCCGCTTGGTGTGAGAGCACAAGGTCAAACTGGCCTTCAACGATGAGTGAGAAGTCATAGTGACGAATGCCGTTCTTGGCGCGATCGTATCCGTACAGTATTTCAGATTTTTTGTAGAGTTCGGTCTCAGGTGAATTTACATACTTAGGAGTACCCTCTTCTTTCTTAAGCGTACGTCCTGAGAACGCGACGACACGTCCCGAGGGGTCCATGATTGGAAACATGATGCGATCACGAAAGACATCGTATGATTCCTTTCCTTCTTCTGGTTGCTTAATGAGTCCGGCGCGCATAATGTCGCTTTCGGTAAAACCTTTATCCATAAGATGCTTCTTGAGACTTCGCCATTCATCAGGTGCGTACCCAATCCGCCACGTGCGAATGGTGATTTCGGTTACCCCGCGGTCAATGATATAGCCATGGGCGTGCGCGTTTGTCTCACGCATATCGAAAAAGAATTTTGTTGCTTCTTCGAGGAGTGCATACGCAGTTTCGCGCGCATCGCGTTTCTTCGGGTCCTCAGCGACAAGTTCCACCTGTGCTTTCTCGGCAAGGATTTTGAGTGCGCCCTTAAAATCAACACCTTCCATTTCTTGAATGAAGGTGAACATATCTCCCCCTTTCTGAGTTGAAAAACAAAAGTACACACCACGGTCAGGTGACACATAGAACGACGGTGTCTTCTCGGTCGTAAACGGTGATTTTGCTTTATAGCTCTTTCCTGCCTTATGAAGCTCAACGTACGCACCAATGACATCAATAATCGAAAGCCGTTCCTTAATTTGTTCGACTGCAGTTTGTGCCATAGTGCGACTATTATACATGCTCCTGTAGACATTGATTTATATAGTATAGTGTTGTATAATATATATATGGCACTTTTATGAAAGGAGACGCCATGTTCACTCAGTTGGTTAAGTGGATAATTGATTTGCTCGAAGAAGCAACCAGGGACCCTGAGGACGACCAGGTCAAACTGGTAATCAAAGGGACCGGGGAAGAGCCATGGCGAGTGGTTTCTGAGGTAGGCAACCACCTCACGGTCGCGCGTAGGCCGCAAAGACAATGGTCGGTTTGTGAGGATGTTGCAAACATTCGGATTACTGATCCGCGCATCAAGTGGCTTCACGAACCGACCAAGGGGGCGGCATGAAAGATGCTTTCCTTTTCATTAAGGCTGTATTCTGGGACATCTGGAAGGAGCCCAAGGGGACCGGGCTGAGGGTGGGACTGATTTCGTTCAAGTCGACCAAAGTCGTCGGCGGCATTCACAGTGAAGCGCCGCCGAAGACCAAGAACGAGATGAAGCGTAAACGTCGCTCTGCTTCGAGAAGGAGCACGGGCGAATACCGATGGTAGCGCGGTGTTTCCGCAAGCTATCCACGATCCAGGGTCAGGTTATTGCGCTCGCGCGACCCTGACCCTTTTTTAATGGGAACATAAAACCCCGCGGCC
>JANOXF010000027.1:0-10229 GCA_031418275.1 Candidatus Kaiserbacteria bacterium | reverse complement strand
GAACCGGGGTCTGGAGGTTATGCGTACCACTACAACTTTCGTTGCTCAAGCAAAGCTTGATTTGGGGTCTGGACTATACCTTCATCTTTCTTTTAAAGGTTAAGATGCTTACCGTCTAGTCTCTACACCTTCCCATCATCCAGTTGATGATGGGCTTGGCTCGGTATTGCCATGTGCACTGCACGAAGGTTTCACCGAGTTTGGCAAGTATTCCATAGAGCATCTCTGCTGTATGAGCCCAATTGAGCCTCCCGAGGTACCTCTCCTCTACCCCGCGGTATGTTTTCATTTCAGTACCTTGAAATGAGTACCAATGAATGTACCCTATCTTCATGATGTCTGCAACACTTACAAGGTAAGCACATCTCAAAAATCTTCATATGCAAGGCGTGCAAACAAAATAATTCGAGTCGTATTCGATATACGGTGAGGATTATTCTGTGAAGCACAACGAAGCAGATGGAGATTTTGGTATGTGCTAAATAGCGCTGAACTCACGGAACACCCGCTCATACTGGGTCAATGTCTCCTGAGCAAGTCGTCTCGTGAGAATAAAATCTCCGCCGACATGCGCCACTTCGTTTCGTACCTTATGTGCATTCCACGCATCTTGAATGGTGGTAAATGATGCAGGGTTTGCAGATTTTAATTTCTCTCCAATAGTCATCCCAACATACCCAGCATTATTGAGCACTTCTTCAAGAAAAATGTCTGCTTCTATGATAGCTATCTTCCATGAATTTGGAGTTTCTTCACGAAGATGTCCCTGAATGGTTGCCCAACGTCCTGAAGTGGGCACCCCGTCACCATATCGTAACGCCCACTTCCTCTCCTCCTCTCGAAGTGCCTCCTGTTCAATCGCACTGAGCTCACTGTATCGTATCCTTGCGTACACAAACCCTATGAAAAAGAGAATTGAGAGAATGATTGCAATTATTGAATAGATATTCCAAATAAGAGAAAGGAGGTCTCGGAATGAATTCCAGTCACCGCCAAAGAGCTTCTCGATAAGATACCGAATGAGCCCGACGATATCGACACCGGGACCAATAAGTAATCTATTATCGACATCAACTGAAGGGAGCATAAGAATATGACCGATAATCAGGATGACTACTTCGCATCAAAGACTTTTTTTCCAAAATCAAAGAGTCGTGCGTCACCTGCATGCGGTGCTATATATTGTACCCCAACGGGGAGCTGAATATGGTCACGTTCAACAGTTCCCATAGGGATTGAAATAGCGGGGACACCCGTGAGATTTACGGGTACCGTAAAAATATCACCGAGGTACATGGAAAGCGGGTCAGCTTTTTCACCGATTTTGAATGCGGGTGTGGGAGCAGTTGGCGTCATGATAAGGTCGACAGTCTTGAATACTTCACTGAGTTCATCGCGCATCATACGACGTGCATCCTCAGCTTTTCCATAGAATGCGTCGTAGTACCCCACAGAGAGTACATACGTACCGAGAATAATGCGTCGTTTTACCTCAGCACCAAAACCTGCTGCGCGTGTCTTCCGATAATCTTCGAGAAGATTATCGCCGTGTACTTTAAGTCCGAAACGCACCCCATCGTACCGCGCGAGGTTCGAAGACACTTCTGCAGGCATGACAATGTAGTACGCTGCAAGACCGCGTTCCATAAGTGGAAGCGACACATCAACAACCTCATGCCCCGCCTGTATGAGTTCCTTGATTGTTTCCTCAAACGCTGCAAGCACATCAGCATCCATCCCTGTATGGAGAAAATCACGTGGCACGCCAATGCGATACTTCTCCTTGAGCAGAACAGGTGCATACGTGTCGGGACCGATAGTCGTCGCATCGAGCGGATCTTTCCCGTTCACTGCATTGAATACAATTTCCGCGTCATCAACGGTGTGTGCAAAGATGCCCGCCTGGTCGAGTGACGAACCCATCGCAATGAGTCCGGATCGTGAGATAGCTCCGTACGTGGGCTTGTACCCGACAATGCCACAAAAGCTCGCAGGAAGACGTACTGAACCTCCAGTATCAGTTCCGAGTGCTACCACTGATGCTCCCATTGTGACGGCAGCACCTGAGCCTCCTGAAGAGCCCCCGGGGACACGGGTGAGGTCGAGAGGATTTTTGGTAACACCAAATGCAGAATTTTCCGTTGAGGACCCCATGGCAAATTCATCGAGGTTGGTGTCACCCATTATGACTGGCGCTTGTGCCCGCATACGAGATATGACCGTAGCATCGTACGGAGCAACATAGTTCTCAAGTATTTTCGAACCTGCAGTCGCAGGCTTCCCCTTAATGAGAATATTGTTCTTTACCGCGATAGGCATACCAAGGAGCAGTGGCGCTTGCGCGCCTTCTGTTTTGTACCGTTCAGTGGCGAGTATCGCCGCTTCACGCGCATCGTCATACACATGGAGAAACGCATGAATATCACCATCCCGCGCATCAATGATCGCACGGGCTTCTTCATACGCATGAAGTGGCGTATAGGTACCTTCTAGGAATTTTTCTCGGAGTGAGCGAATGGTCATACTATTTATTATTGTCGAGAATCTTCTTTACTTTCAGATACTGTCCCTGTCGCTCTGGAGCAAGTGCGAGGAGGTCATCGGTGTACTTCCCGGCCTCATGGGGGTCCGTATCTTCACGGAATACGTTGTAGAGCGCACCAACTTTCTTTTCGGGTGCACCAGTCCCCGTGAGATCGGTGATTTCGCTTACGTAGCCGAGGATGCTTGAGATATCATGTGCAAACTGCTCCGTCTCATGTTCGGTAAGCTCAATGCGTGCAAGGGTCGCAAGGTGTTCGATATCTTCTTTCTTAATGGGTTTCATAAGAGGTTCTATGAGCGCCATAGTAGCATCAGAAAAAGATGCGCGCTACTGTGCTATTTCTTGATGAGCGCCAGGAATCCAGCCTCATCGAGTATCGTAAGCCCGAGCTCAAGGGCTTTTGTCACTTTTGATCCAGGATCAGCGCCCACCACGATATAATCAGTCTTTTTTGAAACTGAGCTCACGACATGGGCGCCATGCGCACGTGCACGCGCCTCTGCATCACTCCGAGATAACGTAGGCAGAGAGCCGGTAAAGATAATCGATTTTCCCGAGAGTACCCCGTCCTTCCCCTGCCGCTCCCCGCTCGCCGGGGTCACGTGTTCAAGGAGCGCAGTAAGTTGTTTTTTATGTTCTCTGTCTTGCATCCACGTAACGAGCGAGTGCGCGACGATGTCT
The DNA here is from genome assembly GCA_031418275.1 of Candidatus Kaiserbacteria bacterium. GTDB lineage: Bacteria > Patescibacteriota > Minisyncoccia > Phycocordibacterales > UBA918 > Damh-18. Next base: position 7,003 of record JANOXF010000027.1, on the reverse strand, counting down.
CCAACACCGTAAATCTCTGCAAGCGTTGCTTCGTCTGCTTTCTCTACTGCGTCAATAGTTCCACAGGCCTCGGCAATGATGCGAGCGGTTTCTTCTCCCACATGTTCAATTGAGAATGCAGTGAGAAGCCGCTCGAGTGGAATAGTGCGCGTTGCATTGATTGCCGCAATAACATTCTGAGCTGATTTTTCTTTAAAGTTCGGAAGTCCAAGAAGGTCGCCTTCGGTGAGGGTGTAGAAGTCAACGTACGTATTGATAAGGTTATGTTCGAGGAGCGTATCAATAATACGCGGACCAACACCGTCAATGTTCATGGCACCCTTTGATGCGAAGTAGTAGAGGCGGCGGCGATGGAGCGCATCAGAATCTTTTGCAACGCACCGGTACGCCGACTCACCAGGAATCCGCTCAATGCGCCCATCGCCGCCGCACTCAGCGACATGTGAGGGGAACCGGTATGCTTTTGCTTTTTTTGGCCTCAGTTCGAGTACTACTCTCAATATCTCAGGAATGACGTCTCCTGCTTTCTGGAGAATGACGGTGTCCCCCACGCGGATGTCGAGCCGATTAATTTGGTCCTCATTGTGGAGGGTTGCGCGCGACACCACCGAGCCCGCGATGCGTACGGGTCGCAGATGTGCGACCGGTGTCAGTACGCCCGTGCGCCCAACCTGGAGCACAATGTCTTCAATAATCGTTGTCGCTTGTTCCGCAGGAAATTTGTACGCAATCCCAAATCGTGGCGCTTTTGCGGTATAGCCGAGGACACGCTGCAACGCAACCTCATTCACCTTCACCACAATACCGTCAATACCGTATGGCATTGTAGTTCTTTTGGGCGACCACGTTTCATAGTATGCGAGCACCTCATCTAAATTCTTTGCACGCGCATAGTGCTTGTTCACCACAAATCCGAGTGCGCTAAGAAGTTTGAGTTCATCCTCCTGTGTCAACGGCCATGTCTCACCATTCGATTCCTCGAAGTAGTCAATATCATACGTAAAAAAAGAAAGTCCGCGGCTTCGCGTCACTTCAGGGTCGAGCTGGCGGAGTGACCCCGCCGCGGTATTCCGCGGGTTCGCAAAAAGAGGTTCACCATTCTTCTCGCGTTCGCGGTTGATGCGTTCAAAATCCTTATCGCCGAGCCATGCCTCCCCAACCGCAATAAGACTCACTGGTCGTGTGAGCGCCTGTGGAATATCCTTTACCATTCGAGCGGTATGGGTGACATCTTCACCCACCACTCCATCTCCACGAGTCGTTGCACGTACAAGCGTTCCTTTTTCATATTCAAGTATTACTTTCAGTCCGTCAATTTTATGTTCTGCAACATACGAAATTTTTGCATCACCTTTTCCTTCTTTCTCAAGCACACGGTAGAGTCGCTCTTCCCACGCACGAAGCTCGTCGTGTGAGAACACATTATCAAACGACCATTGTCGCACACGGTGTCTGACTTTCTTAAACGCATCACTCGCACGTCCACCAACAATTTCTGTTGGTGTCCCATTAACCTTGAGCAATGGATGAGTAGCCTCAAGTGTTTCAAGCTCGCGTACAAGCGAATCGTACGCCTCATCACTTATTTCGGGAGCATCCTGCTCGTAGTAGAGCGCTTGGTGGTGCACAATAATTCGCCCAAGTTCATGGGCTCGTTTCGCAATGTCTTTCGGCACCGCTTTCATTCCTTTTGAATTATCGTTACGCATTTCCTCTTACAGTATCACCCCCGTAAAAAACCCTCAATGCACAGGCATTGAGGGTTTTTTCCTCCCGTAATACATACTAATACCGTTGCGTAAGCTCACGTTCAATCGTACGTAGAGGGAAAGTCCCGGCCCCTCCCGGGCACGCAACATTGTACCCCCGAGATTGAATCACTGTGCACACAACCCCGATTGCGCAGTCATTTGTGCCTGATGTCTTCCTCAGTGCAGTATTCATGCTCTGAGTAACTGTGGTGCTATAAAACTTAAAAATACTTACCTCAGTACAAAGTGAGGGATTACCCCAACTAAACTGGAATTTTTGTTCTTCCCCAGAAACAACACTATTACTCCCCAAATCCACGAGATCGTCTGAATTCGACCCCATACAGGTAACGCGAGAAGCGCCCGACTCACTCGTTGTTCCGGAACCATCTCCATTCACATCAAATCGACTAATCGGGTAATCGGGAAATGTGCCATCAACATTGTTATCCCAATAGGTCATACACTCCATGCCGGCATTCGCTGCCTGAAACGCTTGCTCAGAGGCGAGTCCAATCCCTGAAAACTGATACTGCTTCAATGTGATGTTGAGAAGCGATGAACTAATACCAAGGAGCACACTCATGAGAAGGAGTGTGATAAGGAGTGCGATACCCCGCGTATGCACCATATGTCGCGTAGTGTTATTCATATCGCTTGTATTGGTCATATATGTAGGTTTGTAACACAACACTTCGAGCGTTGGCAGCGACACTTCCAAAGATACTTGCATTCCAACTCACCGTCACAGTTACAGGTACTGCGCCGCCACTGAGTGCGCCGACCTGAATACGTCGCGTGAATATCGAGTCTGACCACCCTGCCGTGTAACCATATACACGACCACTATAGGTTCCATCAGTATCTACCTTAAGGAGACAGTTACCAAGGGCACAATTTCGATTGAAGACCGGACTGCCCGAACTAAAGTCCACATCACACCCACCTACAACTTTACAAAGTCCGTTAAGACTTGCATACCAATCCGTCGTATTGCCACCATAACTGCCACCTGTCTTGTACACGTTATAGGCAGTGAGCGCCTCATCATCACGAAGTTTCTGTACCGCTTCAATCGCTTCCTGTGCAAGGTACACGGCGGTTGTTTGGTCCCCCGCATAGTATGAATTCTTCATGCCGTTCGAAGCAATAGTCATAGGGCCCGTAATGACCACAAGAAGTATCGTGACGGCGACAAGCGTTTCCACGAGCGTAAAGCCTCGCTCACGTACTATTCTTTTTTTTATAGTAGATGCATGCATACTAATAATCCAAAACTCGCTGCGTTACATTTGATTGTACCTTAAAGGTCGTTGGGGTCTCGAGTCCATTTGTCACACTCCCCACAACAAGGAGTGATATGCGCGGTTGCGAACCATCATTACTCGCCGCGCTCGCGCTTCCACTCACCGTGAATTCGAGATCGCTCACATTCACGGCTGCAGGCGCTGAATCACTCGTAATGGGAACCCACGAACCAACGGCCGGCAATTTATCAATCCTTTGTTCGATTACTGTTCCATTGAGGCGATACCCCATGCGCCAGGTGTCCTCAAACCCGGGAGTAAACGCAATACCGTCACTTCCTGAGCAATCAGCGTTACCCCCCGCAAGCGAGAGATTGAGTGAGCCTCCACTCACGCAACGGAAATCCTTTCCGGTACGAATATTTCTCGTCATACTATCGAGTGCAAACGAGAGGTTAGTCATTGAACTCGAAAGTGCCTGCGCTTTTGCATTTGCGTCGATAAGCACAAGAAGTGTGCTAATGCTGAGCGTCATCACAATCGAAAAGATGGTGAGGGAGACCATAAGCTCAATGAGCGAGAAACCTCGTACTCTACCATTCTTATTTTTTTGTGATGGAAATAAAAGCATAAGCTATACACACGTTGCACCCGACGCATCCTTATACACCGAGATTTGCCCGAGGAGCGTCACCTTCACAATCCACACGTTTGCAGGACTACGTGTCGAACATATCTTAATTCTCCCCTCTGAAATAGCTCCTAATGAGCCTTGGGCCTTGAAAAGAGCTCCAAATTCAGGACGTTTAAAGGAAATATCGAGACGCGTGATACCATCAGCAAAACACTTGTCGACACCTCCATCAGTCACACACACGTCAGTTATTTTCATTGAGCCATTGAATGAAACAACATTAAGGGCATCAGAATTCGTATCTCCAAAGTACGGGGGGTACGTAGCAGGACTACCTTTGAATCTAAATAACGTGTAACTCGTCGCACCCCGAATAAAGTTAACGCCATACGGATACCGAAATCCAGATCCAGTATTGATTACACTCACCGAATAAATCTGTGCTTCGCGAACACCCGCCGCAACTTCGTATGCGAGACTCTTTACGAGCACGGTGCCGTCAAACGATGTGAAACGAACGAGTACGATACTACTAATGACAGTGATGATAGCGGCTGAGATGAGTAGCTCGATGAGCGTGAACCCACGTGAAGTAACCATACGCCTAGAGTGGTATAAGTGCTGACGTAATGAGGAAGATGTCTGCATGAAAAAAGTACGCGAGAAGAAACCCGAGAATGAGAAAAGGTGCAAACGGGACTTCGCTCTTAATTGTAAGCTGTGGCGACTGAAAGCGTAAGAAAGTTTTCCCCGTTTGGAGGAGACGCTGAAGTCCGAGGAGTACGAGGCTAATGCCGGCTCCTACCCAAAATGAGAGGACAACCATACTGAATGCCGCCACTCCACTTGCTATGACCCCGAGCGGCAGGGCGAGCTTCGCATCCCCAAGCCCAATCCATCGCCCCTTTGAAACAAACCAGAGTGCATAAAAGAAGAGTGACGCACCGAGACCGCCTGAGATACCGCTTACGACCGAAGCAACCCTCCCTCCCTCTCCAAAGCGAAGTCCGAGCATGATGACCGCAAACACCCCGAGAAGTAGCGTGAGCTCATTAGGGATAATAGTGTGGCGTATGTCGTACACCGTAATAACAATGAGAAGCATCGCGAGCACTGAGTGGAGTACAAGGAGGAGTGGCGACGAAGCGAAGAGACTATAAACAAGTACGAATGACACTCCCGTGAGCACCTCAACGGTGAGGTAGCGGAGCGGAATGCGGGCACTGCAGTGCCCGCATCGGGCGCGGAGAAAGAGAAACGAGAATACGGGAAAAAGCTCATACCACGTGAGCGTCTCTCCGCAGCTCATGCAGTGAGAGCGGCCATTCACCGAACGTCCGGTGTGCATGCGATACAGAACGACATTGAGAAAGCTCCCCATCATCGTGCCAACCACGAACGCCATTACGTATCCAAATATTTCCATATATCCATACATTTATGACCTATAGTATACGGTCACACATCAAGTACAGACCAAGGCCTTGCCTTGGTCTGTACTTCTTATTCATCAACGGAGTACCTTATCCATTCATTCATCTCTTTACTCCAAGCTGAGGCATCCCTGAAATACTCAGGAAAAAATTCTTTTGAGAGTATCATGGATTCGTTCCTGACGTCGTGCACATAATCTTGATACGAAGAAAAATAGTACCCTTGTCCTTTTTGTAACAAGTCTTGGACCAAGGCCTTGCCTTGGTCTGTTTTTTTATCAGACTGTGCTACTCGTTCTTTCCAATCACTATATGTCAACTTAAGTGGATTGAGATGAATGTACGAGAATAAATACTTGAGATATTCGTCATTCGAGGCGTGTTTTGATTTAAATTTACCCTCAAAAAGACTTCCTGTGTGCTCGTGACGCTTATTAAAGTACATCGCGTACCCCGTTGCGACCTTATGCATAAATATACTCACACCATCATCAACAACAGGTGTGAGCAATATGTGAAAATGATTTGGCATGAGGCAATATGCACCTATTGCAACAAGTTGCTCTCCTCTTTCTACTTCGTATACACCGCTCTTTCGCGCATTTCGCACCGTCACTGGGTCATGTGCGTTTGCTAGATAGAGAAGATCTTGAAATCGACGATAATCAGCTCCATCAAGAAAAATGGCCTGCCGACTATTGCCTCGATTATAGATGTGATAAAACTCACGAGGTGCAAATTCTGTCGCCCTATATGACATATTGGAAGTAGTATACCAAACCCCAGACCAAGGCAAGGCCTTGGTCTGGGGTTTTCTACCCACATTTTGTTTATGGGCAGGAAAAGAGATCCACTGCGGTGCTGTCTTGTGCTGGAATTAAGCCTGACGTACCCGTTGAGTCGGCGCACCACGCAGTGGTCGAAGCTTCACGCAAATTTACCCAGGCCGCCCATGCTGAATTTGAATCGAGACACTCTCCATCACCCAACCCCCCATTTGTCACAATGGGGCTCACAGTGTCCTTTGCTGAGGCGAGTGAATCGAGAGCACTCTGGCTTCCGCAAAAGCCGAGGTACACGGCTCCATTATCATCATAGTAGATTGCGGCATTGGCTTTGAAGCCAGAGAGATTTGATTTCACCTTAGCATCCACTCCTTTGTCCCGCGCCGAGTTGAGTGACGCGAGTACCACGGATGCGAGGATACCGATGATAGCGATCACTACGAGGAGCTCGATGAGGGTGAAGCCTCGTGTATTAATCTTGGTGTACATAGTTATATTTTGGTTCATAAAGAAATCAATAGTATGTGTTCAGTATACTACCAGAAAGATACTGTCTGGCCGACTATTCTTACAAGCTGTGGACTGCACGATTACCCCCGTCCGATGACACAGACATGTACTGCACTTTAATTGCAGGTGATGTCACCGTCGGTATCGAGCGCAGTGAGCGCCACCTGCCCTGCAGTGCCCAGGTAATCGGTGCACCACGCGAGACCAGCGAGAAGCGGTACCGCAGCAACCCATCCTGTTGCTGAATCGTGGCACACACCAACGGTGGCCGTGATATTTGCAGTATCGCTGACCGAGTATGATGCCTTTACCACTACCGATGCAGCCAGCACACTATCCCCGATAACATTGGTTCCCGAAAGTGCACAGACACCATCATACGAGTAATTGGGAGCAGTGTTTGAGTAAAATAGTTCTGCTTCGGACCGCGCATAATTGAGGTTTCCTTTTGCCGCAGCGTCCGCACCCTTATTCCGCGCTGAATTGAGTGACGCGAGTACTATAGATGCAAGTAGGCCAATAATAGCAATCACAACGAGGAGCTCGATGAGGGTGAAGCCTTGCTGTACTTGCAGTCGGTTCATGGTCCATACAAGTATACTCAATAATAAGCTGCTAAGCCTTGGTTATAAACAGCATGCAG
>JANOXF010000026.1:0-9896 GCA_031418275.1 Candidatus Kaiserbacteria bacterium | reverse complement strand
TGTTGATTATCTGTATAGGAAACGGAAACCGCCCCTACAAGCTGAATAAGCTTGTAGGGGCGGTTTCCCGCGGTGCCACCCTACTTCCCTGTACCTGGATTATCCTAGGCTAACAGGCTCTTTGTTTAGACCTCTGTGATTGTCAGTCACTTCATCGGTTATGTGTATATTCTACAACGACTTAGAATAATGGTCAATTAGAATCCGTTTTGCCCAAACATCCGTGCAAGGGCTTTTGGTTTAAACAGTAATGCAGCACAGATAACAGACAAGATTGGTGTTATGAAATAAATGAGCAGAAAAAGTAATGATATGTTACCCAGAAGTGGTATCTGCACTTCAAGGAGTGAATTGGTGAAAAGTTTTGTGTAGATCCAACCAAGCATATAATCAACACTTGTTCCAACAAGCGATTCTTTTCCTGATATAAGTAATTCTCCACTCATATTGTATGCAAAGGGTGGCTGCCACATATCCATAATGAAACTGAAGATGAGCCAAGTACTTAGACCACTTCGGAACATTGTTAAGAGGTGGACCTTCCGTTTAAGAAGGTGCGAAATGGGTGCTCCAATGAGTACTATGGTGAGTAGGATAAATCCAATGTTGTATAAAAGGTATTGAAATGGTGGTATAAGATCAGTGAACCAAATGGACTCCATAAGAAACGGGAGGAAACATATGAGTACTAGTGAAAGGAATGCAATTGACCCAATAACAAACCATTCGTCATTACTTATTGATACCTTTCTTCGATTCAATTTGTTATCCATACTCAAATGGTATCAGACTTGTGAACCTGAAGGATATTAGAGATGTTTATACAGTAACTTTAATTAAATTGAGATACCTACCTTCTCTCGGACTTCAAACATTTTCTTTGAGGCACGCTCGTGGGCACGCGCGGCGCCATCAGTAAGAATTACTTTCACATCACTATCAGTAATCGCCGCGCGCTTCTCGCGCATAGGGTTTATGAATGCGTCCAAGTCTTCAATAAGTGCTTCCTTAAGATTTTTATACTTCCCTTTGTGCTCTTCGTAGAGTGGTGCAAGCTCTGATTCTGATTTGAGAAGTTTATGAATCGCACACACGTTCGGGGGGGTATCACTTCCAGAGTCAGTCACAATACTCATGACTGCCTTTGTAATTTCCTCTTTTGTACCAAAAAGTGGGATAGTGTTTTTGTAGCTTTTGGACATTTTCTCTCCATCTGTCCCAGGCACGATTCCAACTGCTCTAAGTATCATTTCTTGGGGAGGGACAAATGTTTCACCGTATGCAAGGTTGAATTTGTTTGCTGCTTCACGTGCATACTCGATGTGCTGGCGTTGATCCTCCCCTACGGGCACGATCTCGGTGTCATAGAGCAGAATATCTGCCGCCATAAGCATTGGGTAGTTAAAAAGTCCCGCACTTGCTTCAATTCCTTTTGCCACTTTGTCTTTGTATGCATGTCCTTGCATGAGGAATGGTACCGTGACGAGACACTCAAATATCCAGGCAAGCTCAGTGTGTTCAGGTACGTCAGACTGCTTAAACACAATCGCTTCTTTTGGATCCACCCCAGCAGCTACATAGTCCTTCACCACATCAATGATGTTCTGGCGTAGTGCGTGTGGGTCACGCACACTCGTAAGTGAATGGAGGTCAGCAACCATAAGGTGACTCTCGTAGTCGCGATAAATATCAACAAACGGTTTCAGGGCACCAAAGTAGTTTCCAATATGAAGTGTCCCTGAAGATTGCAGACCGGTCAGTAGTCGTTTTTTACTCATGTGTAGAATAGTACCAAATCAAAAGCTAATCAGAAAGTTACTTTGGATGCTTTATAACAGAAATAATAATATAGTGCGGATTGACAATGTAAAAGTAAAAGCGCCAATCCTTGTCTATTCTTCCCTGCCAAAGATCTTCGTTACCCTTGTATTTCTTTGCGTGGAGTGAAGGATGTCGGATATCGCTTGTAAGATGTTCAAACTGCTTGTCTGCCTTTTTTTGAAGTGAAAGAGAAAGCTTCTGGTACTGACGAATCGCAGTTTCTGTGAGCTTAACGCGCATCATAGTCCTTTAGCTTTTTCCTGAACTCCTTGATAGAACCAAATTCTATATATCTCCCCGCCTTAATATCCTCGAGTGACTTTTTAATGTCACGCATAAGTAAAGCGTCTCCTACTTCTCCACGTTCAAGAATAATCTGATTATCCTTTTGTGAAACGTTAAGAATCTCACCTTCTTTAAGGTCGAGTGATTCGCGTATTTTCTTGGGGAGTGTCAGTGTTCCCCGCTGTTGGATGCGTATGGTGTTCATTGGTTTATGCTACCATAATACAGAAAATCTGTAAATCAGTATTTCTGAAAAAACAGCTTATTTATTTCGTCTTAAAAAGAGTGTTGTTGCAACAATTGCACCAAGCGTGTCCGCAAGCATGTCTTTCTGAGCATCCCAAATGTCACCCTGGCTGCCGAGGTACGCGAGCCCCGCTTCAGGCGCCGCGCTCGCTGCGTATATCCATTCAATAAGCTCGTAGCTCATGGCAACGGTGGCAATAACAAATACAGGATAGGTGAAGAGAAGGAAGCGGTTTGCAACAAGTTTCTTCATATAGAGCCACTCAGCAACTGCAAACGCATAAAATCCAACGGAGAAATGCGCTATACGGTCAAAGTGATTGCGTTCAAAGTCGAAGAGGTTCGTTACATAATCAAACGGTACGAGCGCGAACGTCCAGTGTCCACCAATTGTGTGAAGGTAGATGAGTATGAACATAAGTGCGTACGCGAGATTTGAAAAACGGATATTGTGTGCATAGAGGATGAGAATGACACCTACAATAATCCACACCGTAAGGTTTTCTGCGAACCAGGTCGGGCGATCAACGGGGTTAAACGCGAGAATAGTAAAAAGGACTGCATATGCTGCAAGTAGTCCCTGTAGAAATTTGTTTTGTATCATATACACCAATTATAGCCTATCGCAGGATTGGAGTTGATACATAAGTGAGAGACTTATTCGATAACGAGTTTTGTAGGAGTGCGGTCAAGGACGGAATCTATTTGCTCCTCCGTAAGATCTGCAAACGAAAGTCTCGGATCGCAGTAGTGTCTACCGGTTCTGATTTTTCCACCTACAAGTTCAAGCACGATAACTTGCGGAGTTCTGTAGATTTTTCCTGTTTCTGGATCCGGATAACTCTCTATTAATTCAATCATCACCACATCTTCACTTTCTGTGATATTTCTGATGTCGTACTTCCTTCCGCGAATTATATATGCTTCATCGAGTTCAGATTCAAGATGTGGTGTTGTCTTAGGAAAGAACTCATCACCTTTCTGATACATCCAAGTCATGGTGTAATCCTGTGACATTTTTTCGAGTGCTGACGCAGTGTCGCCGTCTACCTCATTTCTTAGAATGTCTAAGATAAGTTTAGTATTTTGACTATTAGTCATATTCATAAGCATACAAAAAAAAGTGCCCTGGGGGAAGTCCCCCAGGGCACGTGCTTCTTGACGATCTTCAGGCAGCACGGACCAAGTCAACACTGCTCAGCACCAGAGATCCGGCGCGGTTGAACCGATACCAGAGTTCGGTGGAACAGAGGCTTGACGCAAGGAACAACTGCTGGAAGTTTGCCCAGCCTTGGTAAAGCTTGGCAAACTCGATCTTGAAGTTCCCTTCGCGGTTCTCTTCCAAGACCAGCATCATCTCACCGGACTCACAGGCCATCTTGTTTGCATTGACGGCATCAATGAGAGTTGTCGTCAGGGCGGCCAGCTCATCAAGGCGGTGTTCGAAGATCTCGATCATGCCGCTGAAGCCTTGCTTCTTCATCGTTTCTTGTACGGTGAGCCATGCCGCAGCGTCGGCCAGACCCCATTGAACGAAACGCTCGCCGACGACGCTCAGGTTTGTGCTTTCGAGCGAGGGCAGATCCTCGAAGTCATTGTCCTGCATCTGCTGCTCAAGCGCCTTGAGATGACTCTTGGCTTCAGCCAAAGCAGTCTTCGAGGCATCGAGGTGATTGGCAACCTGTGACACACCGGACGGCATGCACTTGCCTGCCAGTTCTGCGAGGATGATGTCCTCGAGAGTCACATTCCCGCGCTCCATCTCGATGAACGCGGCGCTCAGTGCCCGGGATAGCCTCGTCGAATTCTCGAGGTAGCTCTTGCACGGTTGATGGTTTTTCCCACCCATGGTAGTACTCCAAAAAAAGAACGGCGATATTGCCAAATCGACTATATCACAGAAAAAATAAATTGCACTACTACAAATTTTATGTTGTAATGAGTGGGAATTCGATGGTGAATGTCGAGCCTTTGCCCTCTCCTTCTGATTCTGCGGTGACTTTGCCTTTCATATCTTCTACCATTTTCTTAGCGACGAAGAGACCAAGGCCAGTACCCGTGACGTTCACATTGTTCGCGTTCTTTGCCCGGACAAATTTTTCGAATACCTCGCTTTGTGTTTCTTTGCTCATGCCGACACCAGTATCTTGAATCGTGACGTACATTTTCTTTTTCTTCACATCGTCGTGTGCAACAACCGTAATAGTTCCCCTCGGGGTGTACTTCATGGAGTTGTCGATGAGGTTCATGAGGACTTGACGTGTCTTACCAATGTCAGCGTGCACAAGGCACCCCGCATCGCAATCGGAACGAAATACCATAACAAGACCTTTCTTCATGGCAACAGAACGAAGTTCATCAACGACTTTCTCAGTTATCTCCTTGAGACTGAAGTCACTGTATTCATATTTCATATTCCCCGCTTCGATACGTGAGACGTTGAGATAGTCTTCTACCGAGAGTGCCATGTATTTTGCTGAGTCAGCTATACGTTCAGCAACTTCTTGTACTTTAAGAGGGAGTTTTCCATATGAACCCTCTGCGAGCATAGAGGCATAGCCACGAATCGACGTCAGTGGACTGCGGAGTTGATGCGATGCAATTGATACAAATTCAGACTTCATCTTATCGAGTATTTTTAACTTCTCATTAGCTGCATCAAGTGTTGCAGCAAGTTCTTCAATTTGTAGACGTTGCTTCACTTCTTTTTTAACACTCTTAACAAGAAAGTATCCTCCAATACAGGCAAGAAAAAGTGTCACTGCGATAAGAGTAACTACTGGAAGAGATGCTGTGAAGAAAAACTGGGCACCTATGAGAGCTATTAAACCAATAACCAAGGCTTGAGCACCGAACATCCTAAGGTTAAATGCTTGATATCGTACAACAACGTACCCAAGGAATACTAGAAATATTGGCATTCCAAACAGACCATAAATAAGATAATTGTATACGTAAGTTGAAACGTCTGATGCGGCTAGCATGCTTACGAGAAAACTTGCAGAGAAGAAAAATAAGAAGAAGATTAAAACACCTATACTAGCGAGTAATGTTCTCAATCTTTCTGTTGTGTCTTTCTTACGACGGTATTGAAAAATGGTAAAAATAAAGGCTGCAAGGATAAAAATTGCTTCAACGTAGTAAGTATAGATTGTATAAGAGCCGTCCTCTACAGCTGCACATGAATTTAAATCATAGACAGGTATATTCAAGCTTGAAATTGAAATATATGCGACTGGTAGAATTAGTGCGAGTCCAGATATCTTCTGCCACAGTGGGAGGTCTTTTCCTGTTGAGAATGTATAAAGGAAATAGTATCCAAAGAAAAACATCAGTACTGCGAGAAAGTCGAGTAATGACCAAGTAAACATTGAGCTATAGGATCCCAGAAAAGCAAACCAGGCACCTAAGTCAAAGACACACCAAAGTGTAAAGACAAGACAAGTATTGAAAAGCAGAAGAGCGGGGAGCGTTCTGGCTTTTATTAAAACAAATAAACTGAATAGAAGCGCAGTTAGTGCTACTGGTAAGTGTGAATATATCAACAAGCCCATCGATATTTGTTCAATAAGAAATTGATAGCAATATTGAACTACAACATAATTAGAAAGCGCCATATATATTAATGTATTAGAGTGGAACAAAGCTCACCGTCTTCAAGCACCTCATCAGAACAATATGTAACAGTACAGTGATCTTCGATACCGATGCATGTAAAGTTAGTACACGTATGTTCATTGAGACAAGTAGGTGCGTATCTCGCAATAATATCTACTTTTGCATATGGTTCGGTATAGAACGCAAAGTTTTCCGACTCGGGATCAACTTCAAAACAACTATCTCGAGAAGGATCGCATGATGTATAGCTGTACAAAGGGTATTCTTTGGCAGTGTAGTAGTGAAGGAAATTATAAGCAAAAACCATTACGACAAGTACAAAAATAGAAATGAGAAATGTAATTAGTTCTGTCTTTTTACTCATTTTACTCGGATTTTAAACACTAGCGACTGCTGCATGTTTTGGGGTACTCACCCTCCTACCAAAATTGTAACACTAAAGTACACTCTATATTAATTCTGGTGGGAATAGCCTACTGTATATTTTTTTAAAAATGTTTGAGGGTTGAAGCGAATTTTCGCAATTCGTAGATTTTCTATACCAAGATCCTGTTCAAAGTTGAACAGTCTGATATTAAGTGTTGAAAGTAGCTTAGCGTTTTCTTTCATTAGGTATGAGTAGAGGCCGCTTGATAGTTGTGTGTCGGCCCCCATTAAATGTCCAATTGCATATCCTTCATTGAGCAATTCATTAATGAGAACAGCAACTAATTTTTCATTAATGTAGATTCCTGTCGTTACAAGATTAAAAATATTTACGCCTTTAAGCAGTCTTTCAAAGACAGCAAGCTCTGCAAATGAGGTACCATCCCCTTTCAGAGCTTTATCTTTTTGTATTGTATCAAAAAGAATCCTAATATGCTCAGCATTTGATTCTATCTGCAAAGAAAGATTCTTTGTAATAGTGTCTGGAAAAGTTCGCAAAAACGCATTTACATGATTTCTTTTTTTTGAGAATTTACTCCCGATTAAATCACGCTGTTCTTCAATACTATACACATAATCAAAACCATCTCTGTCTTCATTTACTTCAAATATGTTTGAATCTATGAGGCTTGCTGTCATATCAGGTACAAGACGAAGAACTGGATCGAGTTTGTTTACTATCGAAAAGTCGAGGAGTGTCTTAGCCGTTTCACAAACGTTCTTGTCTCCAATAAAAGAGTAGAAGGGTTTTGTTGTTATATAGTCTGTGAATCTAACAATGAGATTTTCATTAAGTTGCGAAATTGCGATTTCATTACTTATATTCCAAGACCACATACTAACAAAGTTGTAATCTGAATATGGCTGATATTGGGAAGTAATTTTTTCAACTTCTGTTATATCACTTAGCTCTATAGGCTTAAATTTCGGGAACTGAGGTATCATATTTAACTGCCTACTACTATAAGAAGTACGCTACCAATGATGACGAGGGTGATTCCCATAGTTTTCTGAACAAGAGCATAGCGTGTCGTATTCTCACCAACCCAAAGTGGGAAAAATCTTGCAACAAATAAACCAATAATCAAAACAAATACTGGTTGATATGCGCCCATCGTTTGGATAAGTGCAATTGGTGCAAGTAAGATCGCATAGGCAAAAGATACATTTCCAACTAATGCCAGAGTCTCATTTAGGGCATTGAGTGTTATTCCAATACCATAATTCTCTTGAATGAATGTCATAAATTCAATGCGATATTTCTTATGAAGAAGAAATAAAGTTAAGCCGCCAAACACAGTTCCGACACTCTGCCACATTATAGATAACCAAAAATCGGTATCAATTGCTGCGTATTTAAAGAGCACATTCATAAGAGCAATTATTGAAGATGATGCAGCAAGCTGCATCAGGAGCTTTAGTTTTACCTTACCAGTCGTTTGTTCAAGACTCAGGATAACAGATCCGACAAGCACGATTCCCGCGCTGCCAAGCTGAATGAGCAGTGGTATTTCCCCGAGTATTAAAAAACCAAACATAAGCGCGAAAACAGGAACAAGTTGGAACAGAGGGATTACAGTTGATACGTCGTCACTAAAGAGCGCAGAAAAATAAAAATACATCCAACATGTGGTAAGTGCTCCAGACAAAATCAGGATACCAATTTGGAGTGATGTAAGTATTTCACTGTGATCGCTTAGAAAATAACTAAGCGGAATAAGTATTATTGGAAATAGTGATGAAAGTATGAGTATTGATCCAACACTACCGTCTTTACAAAATCGACTGACAAGATATTTATCTATAATGTTTACTAACGCCCAAAAGAAGTTAGCAAGAATTGCTAGAGAAAAGCCAATCATGTGTAGATGTTTTCAGTTGGGTATTTGAGTCCACGTCTTTGTGTGTAAGAGTCAACTTCCTTCAACTTAAAAGTCTCTGTGAAGAGTGATATTAGCTTGTTTGTATTTAGAAGATTCTGGCAAGTATAAACGTCAATAGTAACGAAACCTCTGTCAGGAAATGTATGAAAACTAAGATGACTTTCTGCTATAAGTACAAAACCACTTAACCCTCCCGGGTCTTTGCGGTTCTTTGGGCCAACTTCTACTACTATCGGCTCAGAAATAGTGTGCATACCCATTTCAACGGGTATATCTAAAAGCATCTGCTTGAGCAAAGCGGCATCCTTTAGTATTTCTCGGGGCGCACCGTAACCATCCACCATAAGGTGGATACCAAATTGCTCAAACTGTTGATTTTCGTTCATTATTATATAATAACACAATATATCCAAAAGACAATCCCTATTCTAGGAACGTAATTGAGTATCTTAAGTATAGCAAGTCAAACTTCATTGTCTTATTGTTATACACCCCTATTTCGGCTACTGGCATAGACCAAGGCCTTGCCTTGGTCTATGAGTATGCTTAAGCTTACCAAGCACATGAAGTTGTGGGTGACGCCGGCAATCGCTCGTCAACCAAGAAATGAAGACGGTGAAAAGATCCGAAGCGTGCTTGTCGGATTCGACATCGAGTTGTGACTCTAAGTCAGAGTCACAACAAAGGCCACCGCGTACTACGGTGGCCTTTGTTTTATATACATATATTCTAGTATTCTAGACTACAAACAGGAGTGCAATAAGCGGAGCAACGAGCCACCAGAAGAAGTGCTCGGGAGGGCCAAAGAGAGACTGTATGGGAGACCCTGGGGTGATGAGCTCAGTGACAGGCAAGGCCTGGTAGCTGTATGCCATAACGAGTACCGTTGCCATAGTTGCAAGGAGGAGTTTTTTGCCGAAGTGTTGGAACGCACTCTCGTAGTCGTCTCCGGGGATGTGTTTTCTAAATAGGACAATGCCAAGGATTGTGAAAATCACAAATATGACAATCATCACGACCGCGTTGCTCGAAGGGTTCCCCGCGTTGAGAAAAAAGTCATAGTATGGGAACTTGAGGGAAACAAGGAGTGCAAGGTAGAGTGCGAGGATAATATTAATAATCGCATACTTCCCTTTCATGAGTGCAATCACGAGAAAAAACGAAAACACGAGGATGAGGTAAATCGATTCGTGCAATACGGTTACGATGGTTTGTGTGTCCATTACTAACTATTATATGCTATAGAATAGAAAATATTGAATAAGAACTAGGAATACTTCAAAACACCCGCGACCGAAGGTCGTGGGTGTTTTGTATCTTTCACGCTAGTTATAGGGTTAAGTTTCTATGTCGCCTTACGTTTATCTGAACCTTGTGTTCATAGAGGTTCTGCATAATGCCTCAGATACAAGGCGTCAAGGAATGAAAATGCGAGGCGTATTCAATATACAACGAACGTTTGAATGACAAAGACAACGAAGTAGATGAGGCGTTATGGAAACCTATATGCCTTCCTTTTTGAGTTCCTCGATAAGTTTCTTTGCATTCTTGGATAATTTTTGCGGAAGGTCAATATGAATCTTTACAATAAAGTCACCACGGGGAGTGCCTGCTCCA
>JANOXF010000025.1:0-4427 GCA_031418275.1 Candidatus Kaiserbacteria bacterium | reverse complement strand
AATATGCATATGTCAGAAAGACTTACACCACTTGTCCTCGATGAATATTTTCACATATACAATCGTGGAAATAGTAAGCAGACAATATTTAAATCAAACTCAGATTACCTACGGTTTATGTCGCTTCTGTATTTGTCGAATGGAACAAAGTCATTTAAACTTCGTGATCTCAGCAATGACAGGGTATTTGATGTTGATATGGGAAATAAACAGGTCGCAATAGGAGCGTATTGTTTAATGCCTAATCATTTTCATATACTCCTCAAGCCGCTTGTGGAAAACGGGGTGAGCCTCTTTATGAAAAAGCTCGGCACAGGATATTCCATGTATTTTAATAAGAGATATGGACGTACAGGTGGATTATTTGAAGGTCGATATAAATCGCAGCATGCAGACTCTGATGAGTATTTGAAATATCTTTTCTCATATATTCACCTAAATCCACTCAAGCTCATTGATCAAGAATGGAAGGTAAAAGGTCTTGACGATATTAAAGGTGGAGAAGAATATTTGAATAAGTATAGTTTTTCAAGCTATAAAGACTATGTTGGTAACTTGAGGAAGGAGCGGAATATCATTAATAGGGAAGGATTTCCAGAGTATTTCCCTAGTAAGGATTCTTTCATCAAGGAAATCAATGATTGGATGCGTTTCCAAGTTAATTGATTTCTATGAAGATACCACTGACACACCGAACTACACAGGTCGGTCCTGTGTAGTTCGGTGTTAATTTGTTTGTTCACAGAGTAAGACGGTATACTAAATGCAATGTTCAACAAAACGTTTTATAAATTTCTGTTTGGGTTTCTCGCGGTGATTGCTTCGGTACTGATCATGATTCTGATAGTTGGTTCACAGCGGGGAAGTTAGTAATAGTGTCTTATTGTATGCGCATCACTGATCAATACTTTTGGAATCTTGTATTTAGCGTCTTTTTTCTTGGGTTCATATTTATGGGAGCCGTCATACTCGAAGGAGAGGCGTACAAACCGTTTGAGACGCTCACGTTGGCGGACTATACACTTATGGTACTTGCGTCGTTTCGTCTCGTGCGTCTCTTTGTATACGACAAGATTACCGCATTCCTCCGTGAGCAGTTCTATGATGTAACTGAGGGGAGGCATGGACCAACACTCGTAAAACCTGAATTTGGTCCACGGCGTACGCTTGCTGACCTCTTGTCATGCCCTTGGTGCTTCGGTATCTGGGCGTCTGCAACGGTCTCGTTTTTCTACCTCCTCACCCCCCATGCGTTTTATCCGGTAATGCTCCTTGCGATTGGAGCGGTTGGGTCGCTTATCCAAGTGCTTGCAAATATGATCGGCTGGAAGGCAGAGCAGCTTAAGCAGGATGTTGAGTCGCAATAGATGGGGAAAACTCTGGGGATAGGAATGTGGATAGTTTTATTTGTTTCACGAGCGTGAAATATTTACTTGATTATAGACTTTAATTAGCATTTCAGCGCTGTAGAATATGACGGAATTATTACTTGTTCCATCAAGCAAGGCGCATTGTTGTATTTTTTTATTAAAAACTTTATAATTAGATGAAGATTTAATAAAGAAACTTATTTATGAAAAAAACACTAGTGACAGCGCTCCTTTCTTTGACAATGTTTATAAGCATGCCGGCAATGTACATACATGCCGCAGATTCCCTAGATTCGCTATCCGCAGCGGATCTAAACGAACGTTTCGTGCTCCAATCTCAAGCGTACACTTCTGGCACTGTTTCCATTTCTCATTCGACCTTTATATATAAAAAGCCGACGGACACAAAAGCCACTTTTTATCAAGGATCTAAAATCGAGGGACAGTTCGATCGTATTTCGGCTAGTAGTACTAATAACAACGTTCTTGTTACTTATGAGGAAGGGGACAAAAAGAAGACAACTCAGTATCAAATGAAAATGATAGAAAAGGATGGTGGACTATATCTTAATTTCCCTCTCACAAAAGATAAAAACCTTAAAGGAAAGTGGTTAACAATTCCACAGGATAAATTTCTTCAGTTTGGAAAAATGATTGGTTCCCTCCCTTTATTTACCGTTGCTACTGGCAATGACGAGAATGATGTGAAAAAGATTTCAGCTATTAGCTTGCCTCTTGAGTGAGCGAAAATATAAACTTTATGAGCAACTAGATGAATCAATTGATGATGGCCAGACTGAACCTGGAGCAACACGATATGACTTTGTTTATAATGGAGATACCTTTGCTGACTATTTCAAGGAACTGGCTAAAACATTGAACTCGGACCAAGCAGATTTAACATTGCTGGGGCTTCCTGGATTTAAGGCGGGGTTATCGAACAAGGCTTTTGTGTCCTCTGTAGTTAATCGATCGTATGTATCCATGTGGTTTGATGATGTTACAAAGCAACCGAAGAGAGTATTTTTATCGACTGTTATTCCAGGAACTAACGGAGGGGCGGTCATATTCGAGACCAATCAGGTATGGAATAAGCCCAATATGGCAGTGGCAATACAGCGCCCTTCGGCACCCCTCTCATTTGATACAGTAATTAAAATGTTCAAGTTGGGTGTAGAGATTCTCGATACTCAGAAGATTCTTGATTTGAAGGATGATTTTAACGAACCAATGTCAAAGTCAGAGCAAGCCGACACATATTCTTTGATCGCCGCTGCTTATGATGAAGAAGAACTATATGAGGAAGCAGCAAAATATTGGAAGAAAGCTGCCTCACTCTATCCCAAAAAAAGCACAGATTACTATGATTCACTGGCTGAAGCAGCATGGTCGCTTGGCGATGGTAAGGGGGTACAAAAAAATTACGAACTTCTCTACAAGCTTGAACCAAACGATCTTTATCTTGGGGCGTATGGAAGATTCTTGCTAGGTATCTCACCTCTCTCATCTGAGTTTCAAGATCTTAAGCGAGCAAAAGATATGAATCTTCGTATGGCGAAAAACATGAATCTGAGCCCTACATTTTTCCTTCTTTACATGAATCACTACATGTTAGGGGAAAAGACAGAGGCTGATGCAGTAAAGGTCAAAATCAAGAATTTCGAAACGTCGGATAATTTTATTGATTTGGCAAGGATGTATTATCGCCTTGGAGACACAAAAAATGCTGCCCTTTATAGACAAAAAGCTAAAGGGCTTGGTTACATCGAATCAGATTCAGATATAGAATTTTTTGCTTTAAAGTTTTAGCGAAGGACTCTTTTAGTTTTTTACACAGGAAAGATCTGTAGGAAAATTAAGTGGGAACATGAGGAAAAGAAAAGCCGAGGGCTTTGCCCGCGGCTTTTCTTTTTATAGAATTATGTTAGAGTAGCGCTCAACAGGCTCAAGACAGCTGGTCGTATGTCGGAAAGGACATACCACAATGAACCGTTTGGTTCGCCAGCCGAGGTCCCATCTTTTAGTTGGGGGTCGCAACCACTCGTCTGCTTCGAACACTGTTCGAACACGTCTGTGCCCAAAATTCAAAGAGCGCAAGCGACTATGAATTTTGAGGCCGTCTGAAAAAATTATTCATAATATTTTTTCAGACGTACCATTACTCAAACGAATCATAAATATTGTGGCAATCACAAAAGCAAAAAAGCAGACAATCCTTGCGAGACTCGAGGAAATCAAGAAGGATTCTGACTCGATTGTCTTCGTAAACTTCAAAGGCGTGACGGTGACTGACACGAGCGCAATGCGCCGCAAGCTCCGCGATGAGGGTGTCGGCTACTTCGTCGCAAAGAAGACACTCATCAAGCGAGCGTTTGATGGAGCATTCACCGGCGAAATGCCAGAGCTTGTTGGCGAAATCGCTGTTGCATACAGTAAGGATGCAATCGCTCCAGCACAGAACGTGAAGGACTTTGCGAAGAAGCACAAGGAAGCAATCGCAATCGCGGGAGGAGTATTCCAAGGTGTATACAAAAACAAGGCAGAGATGACTGAGATTGCATCAATTCCATCACTCCAAGTACTCCGCGGTATGTTCGCACAGCTCATCAATTCACCACGTCAGCGTTTCGCTGTCGTTCTTGGAAAGGTTGGAGAGACTAAGTAATTAAATAACAGTTAAAAACAAAATTATGGATCAGGAGAAAATCATCGATGCAGTTGAGAAGATGACCGTACTTGAGCTCAACACGCTCGTAAAGGCAATCGAAGAGAAGTGGGGCGTTTCTGCAACAGCCGTTGCAGTCGCTGGACCAGCAGCAGGAGGAGATGCAGCAGAAGAACAGAGTGCATTCAATGTTGAGCTTACCGAAGCAGGTGCACAGAAGATTGCCGTCATTAAGGTAATCAAGGAAGTACTTGGTCTCGGACTCAAGGAAGCGAAGGACATGGTAGATGCCGCACCGGCAATGGTGAAGGAAGGCCTCAAGAAGGAGGATGCTGAGGCATTGAAAACGAAATTGGAAGAAGCAGGAGCCAAAGTAACTCTCAAGTAACTTA
>JANOXF010000024.1:0-3491 GCA_031418275.1 Candidatus Kaiserbacteria bacterium | reverse complement strand
AGGCGGGTGCTAAGGTAACCCTTAAATAATTTCTTAGGAAATTATTTAGAAAAAACACTGACTACCGTCAGTGTTTTTTCGTGAGGGTTACCAAAGCACCCGAAGCCGAGCAAGTCTTTGCCTTCAACGCTTCTGAGTCGGAAACGCGCCCGAAACAACAGTCCGGGGGACTGTTGTTTCGGGAAAGACGCGTTGAGACCGGCTCGGAGCACTTAGTAGAATTCGACTGAAAGGAAGAATTATACTTAGTGACTGTGAGGAGGCCTAAAAACTAAACTCGAAGATGCTGGCGAAAGGTGACTTTAATTGTGTTTATGCTACAGTCTCTTCAGCACTGTTCTACGAAAGGGTGTGCCATGAAAACTGTACGAGTTGGGATGACGCTCACTGAGCGTGATTGCAACAATGTCGAGAAACTCCGAAGGCGTGCCGAACTTCGAACAAAGGCACAGGCGGTTAGCCTCGCACTTTCGGTCGCTGAATTCATGGTGACCGAATGGGAGAAGGGAAGCACGTTTGTCCTGCGCAACAAGACGACTGGTGAGCTTCAGAAGATCATTCCGATCATCTAGGCCGACGTCGCCCAAAGGGCTCCTTGTGAGCCCTTTGTCTTGCTCCAACACACCCCCGTTTTCTGTCCAGATTTGCTCCTCCGGTTTGCGTGCTATAATCCGACCACTCAATTACCGTATGACTGACCCACTCGCAATCCTCTTTGGCTCTCCAGCCCGCGTAAAACTCCTTCGCTTCTTCCTCTTTAATCCATCACAAGAGTTCACCTTCGACGATATTTCACGACGCGCGAAATTGGTGCGCCGCACAGCTCGCACTGAGATGAGTGCACTCGAGCGCGCGGAGGTCATCAAGAAAAAAATCATCTTCGTGAAGCACCCGACGAAAGATATAAAGACACGTGTGCAGGGATACGCCCTCAACATGAAGTTTCCACAGCTCCCGTCGCTTCAGACATTTCTCTTTGAGACTGCACCAATAAATGGGAAGACGCTCCAGAAACATATTCGCAAAGTTGGTCCTGTTGATTTTCTCGCATGTGCTGGGATCTTCATGCGTGAGTTTGATCGACGACTCGATGTGCTTGTTGCGATGAAGAAACTGAACCCGGGGAAGATTGAGGTCGCGATGCGCGCGCTTGAAGCAGAACTAGGGATTGAAGTGAGGTTTGCAACACTTACGTCTGAAGACCTCAAGTACCGCGTCGGCATGTACGATAAGCTTACACGCGACGTGTTTGATTATCCGCACCAGGTGATTGTGGACAAGATAGGCATCCGCAACGAACTCCATCGCGTCTAAAGCGAGATTTTATTTCATCTGCGTCGTTGTACTGCGGAAAATAACACTCATCGTATATTAAATACGCCTCGCATTATTTTCCTTGTATGCCTAGCATCTAAAGCAAAATCTCGCTTTAGAAGACCAAATTTAAACCATGAATAATGGAGAAATTAGGTACAAAAACCCCGTCATTTCCTCTGGAAACGACGGGGTTTTTGGTTCGAAAAGTGGGTTATTTTTTTCGTCCACGCCAAACGCTTGACTCTATATTATATATGCGTATAATAGCGCCTACGTGTTTATGAATTTTACTAAAAGATCTCGCTAAGCGGTTACTTTGCACTCAGGTGCGTTGAGCCGCGTGACGCGGTTTTTTTAGTCAAAATTCAAGGAGAACATGTGCGATCTTTGAAAAATCCCACAACCTAGAAGCGAGTATTCGTACTTGTGGATTTAGTGCGTGGGAGTTGTATGACAGTGGTCATACAATCGCATATGCTCGAAGCGAGATTTGATAAGGTCTCGTTTCGTGAAAGCCCTCTCTGTTCGACGCGGAGGGGCAGCACCTGAGTGTTAAAACTCAGGTGAGCGGGTGCGTGCGGAGTTAAGACAATTGCACGAGAGTGCGGGTCTTTTCGTCCTCCGTACGCATCACAACAAAAAACAAAACCCATTCATATCACTTCACAGTGATATGACTTGTACAGCGGTGTACAGATTTCAGTATTGAATGTATGTAAATCTCTGCGAAAGCAGCGGTGTATAGCATTCCTTACAGGAATGAAGGGTGTATGGTGGATGCCTAGGCTTCAAGAAGCGATGAAGGACGTGGTATGGCTGCGATATGCTCGGGAAAGATGCCAAACAATCGTTATATCCCGAGATCTCCGAATGAGGAAACTCACCCGCTTACGGCGGGTACCCTTGTATGAGGGAGCAGACCCAGGGAAGTGAAACATCTCAGTACCTGGAGGAAAAGAAAGCAATAGCGGAACTTTCTTTCTGATCGGATCAGTCGCAAGACTGGCCATTACGATCAGGAAGAAGGTTCTTGCGATTTCCTAAGTAGCGGCGAGCGAAACGGAAAGAGCCCAAACCATACGTATTTATATGTATGGGGTTGTAGGGCGGCAGTGTCATTTAGTTGAGGAAAGTTACAAAATGTAGTGATAGCAGAATATGCTGGGAAGCATAACCCAAGGGGGTAATAGTCCCGTACGCGAAATTGCTACAACTTTCTTATTGCCGTTCCTGAGTAGTTCGGGACACGAATAGCCCGAATGAATCTGGGAGAACTAACTCCTAAGGCTAAATATTCTTGAAGACCGATAGTGAACGAGTACCGTGAGGGAAAGGTGAAAAGAACCCCGGAGAGGGGAGTGAAATAGATCTGAAACCATACATCTACAAGGAGTCGAAGACCTGCGGGTCGACGGCGTGCCTATTGAAGAATGAGCCGGCGAGTGTATCTTTGTTCTTGTCTAAGTGGTAACCCCACGGAGGCAAAGTGAAAGCGAGCGTGAATAGCGCGAATGATAGAGCAAGGATACGACCCGAAGCGGGACGAGCTTGCCATGTGCAGGGTGAAGCGACTGTAACAGGTCGTGGAGGCCCGAACCGGTGGACCGTTCAAAATCCTCGGATGACATGTGGTAGGGAGTGAAAAGCTAATCGAGTTCCGTAATAGCTGGTTCTCTCCGAAACAGCTTTTGGGTTGGCGTCGTGTGTTCCTCCTGGGGGTAGAGCACTGGAAGGTCTAAATAGGGAGAAATCTCGTTAGACCTATCAAACTCCGAATACCAGGTAGTCACAGCACGGCAGTTAGACTACGGGGGAGAAGCTCCGTTGGTCGAAAGGGAAACAGCCCAGATCGCCAGTTAAGGTCCCAAAATTCATGCTCAGTGCATATGGAGGAGGTGAGGATTCATCAACAGTCAGGATGTTGGCTTAGAAGCAGCCATCATTTAAAGATAGCGTAACAGCTCACTGATCGAGAGTCCTTGCGCCGAAAATGATCGGGGCTCAAGCATGATACCGAAACTGCGGATGCGCTATTTCTTAGGAAATAGTGCGTGGTAGGAGAGCGTTCTGTTCTGCAATGAAGCCAAGGTGAGAACCGCGGTGGAGCGTACAGAAGTGAGAATGCCGGCACAAGTAACCGCAAGACGGGTGAGAACCCCGTCCGCCGAAATACC
>JANOXF010000023.1:0-5928 GCA_031418275.1 Candidatus Kaiserbacteria bacterium | reverse complement strand
CGAAGGGGGTTAAGTATGCTTCTGAGACACTCACCGAACCCTTTATGGAATTGACTGATTTTCTTATAAATTATTACACTATTCCACCTGATAGGTAAGTAGCATGAAAGACGTATTAAAAAAAATCGTTGTCGCCATTATTACCTTTGAAGCCCGAATGCTCCTTGCTCGTACGAACCCCAAAATTATCGCAATTACGGGGAGTGTAGGGAAGACTTCGGTGAAAGATGCCGTGTACGAGGTCCTAAAAAACCACGTGCACACGAGGAAGAGTCAGAAGAGTTTCAATTCAGAGATAGGCGTACCCCTCTCTGTTCTCGGGCTTGAGAGTGGCTGGAACAATCCGTTTGTTTGGTTAAAAAACATTGTCGATGGTTTCCTCATCCTTATACACCCGAGTGACTATCCAAAAGTACTTGTTCTCGAAATGGGCGTCGATAGACCAGGAGATATGGACATGCTCACGAAGTGGGTCAAGCCAGACATCGTCGTGCTCACCCGTCTTCCCGATGTACCGGTACATGTCGAATTTTTTGATTCACCTGAAGCAGTATGTGACGAAAAGCTAAAACTTGTCCACGCACTCAAGTCTGATGGTGTCTTTGTATATAACCAAGATGACGAGAAAATTCTTGAGGCAGCAAAGGACATTTTCCAGCAATCAATTGCCTACAGTCGGTATTCACTCTCTCCTTATACTGCATCACAAGATACTGTTGTATATGACCATGGGCATGCAGTGGGAAGTGAGTTTGTTCTCTCCCACTTAGAAAATGCTGTAACAATGCGGGTAAATGGATCGCTCGGTGTACAGCATGCATACACATATGCTGCAGCCGCTGCTGTGGGTTCAATTTTCGGCATTTCACTTGCAAGCGTGAAGGCGTCACTTGACGCACACGTACCACCTCCTGGCAGGATGCGCCTTGTAGAGGGTATCAAAGAGACACTCATCATAGATGATACATACAACTCGTCTCCCGCAGCAGTAGAGCGAGCACTTCAGACACTCAGGGAACTGAAAGGGGTTAAGCGGAAGATTGCCATCCTTGGTGACATGATGGAACTCGGACGATATTCAATTCAAGAGCATGAGCGTATTGGAGCGCTCGTCGCCAGTTCTGCCGATCTTCTCATGACCGTAGGTGTACGGTCACTCAACTTTGCCAAGGGAGCACTCGATAACGGTATGAGTGAGAAAAAGATTCTCGAATTTGATGATGCAAGTAGGGCAGGGAAAGAACTTCAAAATCTCATCAAAGCAGGTGATGCAATACTCGTGAAGGCTTCACAGTCAATTCGCGCTGAGCGCATTGTACTTGAAATTATGGCTGAGCCAGAACGAGCAGGCGAACTTTTGGTGCGTCAGGGGGACATGTGGAAGGAAGGAGAGTAATGCCAATAGAGTACACGTTGGCAACAACAAACGGCGGCTCCACAGGAGCCGCCGTTTGTTGTTGCGCCACACCGCCTTACAAAATCATCCGTGCTATAAACACAATAAGTGCAATAACAAGAAGTGTGTGGATGAGATTGCCACCAACATTAAGACTAAAGCCGAGGAGCCAGAGTACGACGAGTACGACAATAATTGACCAAATCATACTGTTTTTAATTTAGCGTTTAAAATATATGCTGTTTTGAGCATTGCGAGACCTCGGTGCGCCTGCACCGCCATAGTATTTTTCGACTGCCCAGTTATCTTTGACATTTCGGTGAGCGAAAGGTCATCTATGTACCGCATGCGTATGATTTTTTGATATTTGGGCGGAAGATATTGAATGAATACAAGTGCATTCTTACCATCAAAAATGTCATTATTGCGCTCATACTCAGTTGAACCAAGTTCATACCCCTTTACAAGAAGTGAATCGAGAGAAACTGGTTTTCGTTTACGATACTCATCAATAATAAGACCATTGAGAATGTGGTAGAGGAATGCACGCATGAGGTCAATTTTTCCACCCTTTACGAGGTACACCCACGTCTTCATGAATGTTGCTTGCACGATATCCTCACTAACCTCCAAATTTTGAACCTTATAAAAAGCCCTGATATTAAGCCCTGCCGAATGCTCGTCATAGGCCATAGTGAGTATGTTCTGTAGCTTCTTTTTTTGTGTAGAGTTTATAGCCATACAGTCTTGCCGTCTGAGGGCTTGTAATATTACAAGATATTACATCGTCTTGTAATGACTATTCGACGCACTTAGTCACTGCTACCAATTGAGCATTGCTTCGAGCTGATGAGAAGAGTTCTGTTCATTTGAAGCATACCATAGATATTACATAAATGTGTGCTGTAACAATCTTGCCTTTAGTTCGGCTTTCTTTGTATCGGTTACATTACAAGTACTAATAGAAATAATATGGGTATTATCCTTTGGATTATATTTGGCGGGATTGTTGGTTGGATTGCTTCACTTATCATGGGAACTGACTCACAGCAGGGTCTACTCCTCAATGTCGTGATTGGCATCGTGGGAGCTGTTGTTGGGGGATGGCTTATGAGTTCGTTTGGTGAAACGGGTATAAGTGGTTTTAATGTATACAGTTTCGTCGTAGCACTTATCGGTGCCGTGATTATGATCACTCTCGTCAAAGTGTTGAAGCGTGCATAGATAGTAGGAGGTGACAATAATCAAAAAATTTTAAATAGTCTAATTACACGTATATATGGCAACGATAATCAATAATCCTACCGGAACGAGTGATGAAGGCTCGGGTGTAGCACTCATTGTTGGTATTATCGCAGTGGTAGTTCTTGGAATCCTATTCGTTGTGTATCTTCTTCCTGGGATTCGTGCAGCAAATGATTCAACTCCTCCCAATACTGAAATCAAAATCAATCTACCAACACCGAGCACTCCGGCACCTACACCAGCCCCGTAGCGTCATTCATGGTAAGTAATAAAAATAAACCATGCGGTATGTGCATGGTTTATTTTATTTTACCGACAAGCTTTTGAATATATTTGCAATGATATTGTCACAATATTGACATACTTACGGCAGTTCATAAGACACAGAAATAGGGTTTACAGATTACGTAAACAGCCCAATTTCTTTCTGTGACTATTGCTCCTTGTATGTCCTCAGGTATAGATAATAGGGAGGTCAAATATTGTCTCTGAAGAACAGTCGTTATTAGACTAAACAATTACCATGCAATTGAAAAAAATGAGCATCTTGAATTCAAGTCAGCTCTTTAGCGCACTCAGGCCCCAGACAAAGAAAATCATTGTTACCCCGACACTCATTGTGTTGAGTATGATTCTTATATTTATCATTGGAACAATTGGTTTTTTAGAAGTACTCACGAATCCACAACTGTACCTCTATCCATAGATTTGCTGAGTAGCCAATACAAGAGCAAAAGAAAATAGTGCATACAGATTGCTAAAATGAAATAAACAACCCTCCAGTGATTTGCCGGGGGAATCTCCTCTTTGTAAGCGTTTAGCTGTTCATACGGCTATTGTGTGCTATGCATAAATTTATTTCAGGATCATTGATGGCTCTCGGTGTACTTTTCATTATCGTGCTACTTATTGGTCTAGGATTTTATGTGTCAATGTCAATGAAATCAGGGGCAGTCCCTTTCAGTACATCGGTACCAAAACAAACACAGACTCAAAATTCAGACACGAATGCTACAACAGACACCCCTTCACCAGCCGCAAATACACCGTTCGTGCTTTCAGCGGCTCAGCGACAGGCACTGAGCACATTTGGGATTGATCCAAACACCGTACCTTCGTCGATTACTCCAGCACAGGAGGCATGTTTTACTGCAAAATTAGGTTCTGAACGTGTTTCTGAGATAAAATCTGGTGCAACCCCATCTGCGATGGATTTCTTTAAGGTGAAAGCGTGCTTATAACGCGTTTCTGTCCAAACTTCTTTATTGGTACAATGTAGGAATATGCCCCGTCGAATACAGCGAGCACACGCTTCGAAACAAACTATATATATGCTTGGTGGGCTCGCCATTATGGTGTTGGTAGGGAGTATTTTTTTCTGGAAACAGTTGTTGATTACGAATATTGAGGTTCCTTTTGAGTCACCCCCGCGTGACGCTCTCTATCGTCTTTCCGCATACTCGGTAACTGAACGGGTAGCTGATTTACTTTCACGTATGACACTACAGGAAAAGATTGGACAGATGGCGCTCGTTGAGAAAAATAGTGTACATGACGTAGACGACATATCTTCCTATGCAATTGGAGCACTCCTCAGTGGTGCAGGGGCTAAACCGAACGATAATTCAGTTGTCGGATGGAGAAATATGGTTGCAGAATTTAATCGCTCGGCGCTCCGCAGTCGACTTGGTATCCCCCTCCTGTATGGCGTTGATGCAATACACGGTCATGCAGGTGTTCTCGGAGCAACGGTGTTTCCGCACGCAATTGGTCTTGGTGCGACAGGTGACGAGGCACTTGTTGAGCAGATTGCGCGCGCGACTGCGCGTGAACTCAGGGCCACGGGGATTCAGTGGAGTTTCTCACCGAATCTCGACCTCCCACAAGATATTCGCTGGGGCCGCACGTATGAGTCATTTTCAGATGACCCCATATTGGTTACTCGGCTCGGAGCAGCGTATGTGCGTGGCTTACAAGATGATAGGGGAGGAGGAACAACAACGCTTTCCGTCCTCAGTACGCCAAAACACTACATAGGTGCAGGTGGAATGGTGTGGGGGAGTTCAAGTAATAAGGCTTTCAAAGTTGATCAAGGGATGACACCCGAGGACGAGACATTGCTCCGCACAACATACCTGCCACCATTTGCAGAAGCAGTTAACACTGGGGTAAAGAGTGTTATGGTTGGACTCAACAGCTGGGGTAATGTAAAACTTGCATCAGAGAAATACCTGATTACTGATTTACTCAAGGGTGAACTCGGGTTCTCTGGATTTGTGGTCTCTGATTGGTATGGTGTCTATGAAATTCCTGGCGGGGAATATACCGCGGCGGTGGCCGCTATCAATGCAGGTATTGACATGGTCATGCTTCCCTTTGACTATAAGACATTTATAAAAAATGTAACACGAGCGGTTGAGAAGGGTGATATCAGTGAAGCACGCATTGACGATGCCGTGCGCAGAATACTCACTGCTAAATTCTCACTTGGTTTATTTGATGCTGAAGAAGTAAATGACGTGCCAGAAGAGGCAATTGGCACTCCTAACCATCGTGCTCTCGCACGAAAAGCAGTTTCCGAGTCACTTGTACTTCTAAAAAACGAAGCATCGGTACTTCCCATTTCATCTACGGTAAAACACATACGAGTTGGCGGAAGTGCCGCAGATAATGTTGGACAGCAATCAGGAGCATGGACTGTGGAGTGGCAAGGGATTGATGGTAACTGGCTTCCTAACAGCACCTCTATTCTGAGTGGAATTCGTACTCGAGCAAAACCTGGGGTGACTGTCGAGTATGCCATTGATGGTACTTTTGCGACAGAAACAGTGAAAGCCGAGCTTGGTATTGCTGTTGTCGGTGAAAAGCCATACGCAGAAGGGTGGGGAGATACTGAGAATCTATCACTCAATGCAAGCGACCTACACACTATTGAGCGAATGCGTGCTACAAGTAAAAGACTTGTGGTCATCATTGTTTCGGGCCGCCCACTTATTATTACTGACGAGCTCAAGAAGTGGGATGCTGCAATAGCCGCCTGGCTTCCTGGTAGCGAAGGAGGTGGCGTCGCTGATGTTATTTTTGGAGACGCTCCGTTTACCGGAAAACTTCCGCTCCCGTGGCCACGTAGTATTGTACAACTGCCTCTAGCACCGGGCGGAACTACGAAAGATGGTACTCAGGCCCTTTTTCCACGGTACTTCGGACTTCGGATTTACTAATTTGGTAAGTACTGCAGTGTGAGTAAGTGTGCTAAGTATATGAATTGAAATACTTATTGTGTTCGT
>JANOXF010000022.1:0-15769 GCA_031418275.1 Candidatus Kaiserbacteria bacterium | reverse complement strand
GCTTCACGCCTTTCTCGTAGGCGTCTTCTCTGCTGATTTCCATTCCAAACTCACTCTTGTAGAGAGCTTGAAACTTCACGATGTCTTCGTCAGACAGGACCATAGCTACTCCGAATAGAGTTTGTTCTTGAGTGCTTTCAGATGGTCAAAGTACGACCGTGCTTTGACTTTCAACTTATCTGAAAAGTATTGATTTGCGACCTCTTCAATGTCGTCTTTTCTCTTGAAGATAAAGAGTGCTTTTCGAGCGTTTCCGTTTTTATCTATAGATAGCAACTCAAAATCCGCACAAAGTAGTGCGGTGGATACGCCGAGGTCATACGTTGTAAAAACAACAGATGAGTCATCAAGTGGTAAATCTTGCCACTTCTCGTTCACAGATGACCTTCGCTTCTTGCTGGTCATAGTAATAGTGTGCTAATGAGTAATAGCGTTTTCTTGCATCAAAAAAACACACGTGTAGTGTGCGTTTCTTGAAGTGACTCAACTTTGACTCACCTAAATCGTTTATGTACCCACTCCATTCACATTACTCACATAACACCATCGGTTCTGATTTGTACACGAGACGCCTTGTAAGATAGGAGCTTTTTTATTTTGAACATTTGCTCGGCTCTCTTATTTACAAAGCGAACGGCATCATAAAAACTCCGTGGACCCTCTTTATAAAAGTTACTCACCACATCTGTTTCATTTACCCACTCCCCAAGTGGTCGGCTGAACAACGCTTTACAGAGTTGATATTGATTTGAACCAACTGGCACCTCACATTTCTTTATGCCAAATATAATATTGCCCGCCTTTTCATCAAAGGTAATTGTCTGTGTCTTTACAGGTTCTACTCTTTCAGTTTTTGGTTTTTGAGTGGAGGATGGTTTTTTGTTCCCGCACAAGCGAGCATAGTTCCGTTCAACAAACTCATCGTCACCCTCGCTTTGATATGCCCTCATAATAATCTCCTTTGCTTTTTTTATATCCCCTGACTTCTCGTACTCAATAGCAAGGTTATTGAGTACAGCTCGACTATCTCCTTGGATTTCAAGTGCTTTTTCATAGACCCACTTCGCCTCTTTATGATTGCTAGCTTCACCAAGTGAATATGCTATCTCAAAAAGACCACCGCCAGTATGGTTGCTGATTTCGCCGATTTTCTCATAATCGGTTATATGTGGTTTTACATATAAAAATAGCTCTACGATTTGCGTGTACATCTTCTTTTTCCAGTAGACCCCCACATCAGTGTCAAAACCATAGTTTTCTATATAGACCTTTGGACTGGCATCAATTTCCTCAAACAAATCGGCAATATGTTTGGGGTATTTCAGTCTGTACTCACTAGAACACTTGGCGAGGTCGGCGTTTGAGTAGATTGCGTCAAAAGTCCCTTCACTTGCAAGTGACTTTATCTTGTAATCCATCGCCTCGTCATACTTCCCAAGCCGTGAGAGTATATTTGAATATAGAGCATTGAGAGATGAGTCATCTGGAAAATACTCCAACGCCTCTCTAGCCAGAGCAGATGCTCGCTCTGCAATCTGTATATCCTTTTCATCCTTGGCAAGAGGATTTATTTTGAATTGTTCTAAAAAACAAGCGAGGACCGCTTTTAGCTTTGCAGAACTTTGATTATCCAAGCCATCTGACTTTATTACTTCTTCTAAAATCGCAATAACCTCATCCCCGTAATAGAGTGGGGCCCCAGCGTTCATAAACGTATCCTCCTGCACCCTCATTGTTGAAACCACTTGCTTCAAGCGAATAGTGTTCTTGGTCTCCAAGAAGCATTTTATAAGATAAAACGATGCGAGATATGTGAGGTAACTATCAACATAATCCCGCACAATCACCTCTTCTAGATTTTGAATAGCGTCATCATAATTGACTGCTTGCATTGTAAGAGTAATACCTCGCAAAAGCGGTCCAAAATCATCTTGGAAATATTCGTAAGGAATACTTCCTTTGATAACAGCCAAGGCATTTTCGTAATCCTGCTTCTTGATGTAGCACTTCCAAAGAGTTACTCGGGCTTCCTTCTTTGTCCACTCTTCTTCTCCTAACCGCTCCCGAACTCCCTGTAAGTAATTGATACATTCGTCATACTTTTTCTGGTCATACAAATCATCGCAAATCTGGTTTATGAACCATCCTTCAGTTGGGTGAAACTTCTCCGCAATTTTTGCAACTGCAACCTTCCTGATTTCATTCTTCTCCTGTCGCAGTATTTCTTTATAGAACTCTGCGAAATACTCTTTCGGCTCTTCCAAAAAACGATAAAGTTCGTTCTTTGGGGTACCTACTCCAGCCACATCTAGCCCGTGTCTAGCTATCAAGTAGTACGGGAAATACCATCTTTCCTCGTTGTTAGGTTTTGTAAAATCAATCTCGTCTTGCAATGCTTCTTTTATGTAGTCCTCCGCAAGTTTTTTTGTTATTTTGCGTGTCTCATATTTCTCTGTAAGTAGATAAATCCACGCTATAAAAATCTTCTGTTTTTTCGTAAGCCCTTCCTTCTTATAGGTGAGACTGGTCTCGACGTCATCAACCTTGCCCACGATGCTAACTTCGTTAGGTGTTTCGCTTATAGAAGTTGGCAGAAAACTACAGGTATCATAAGTACCATTTGGTACTTTTTTCAGTATTCCAAACTCCACCGCCGTTTTTGGCTTGAAATGTATCGTTTCTGGTTCTCCAAACATTGTAATAGTAATGTGACTACAATCTACTCTCTTTTTGCGAGTTTTCAACCTATTTCTGAATGCAAAAAACTTTGATATAGTATCTGTGCATACAAGATGACGGACCGTAGAAAAGTGAACAGCTTTTTCGCTATCAATCCTGCCCAGAATGGGCATCCTAACAGGAACAGGATTGATAGCTTCGGCTGTTGTCTTGTATGCACCTGTTTGGGGTGCCTATTTTTGTTTTTGGCATTTCTGCGGGACATACCCGAATGTCAAAATTACCATTACAAAAAATTGGGCGACCGAAAAGTGTTACGCCTGTTACTCAAGCAGGTGTAACAAAATATGATAAATGGACACGAGAACAACTCGTGGTTGAAGTTGAACGGCTTCGCAAGCGTAAAAAATATGGACTTGTTTGGGAAAGTAGACCAGAAGATGTAGTCGAGCAATGTAAGACTAAACTACCAGTACTGAAGGAAGTTTTGAATAAAGCTGTCGGAAAAGACGTCGATGCACCGACGAATATCATCATTGAAGGCGACAACTACCACGCCCTTTCAGTTTTGAACTATACACACAAAGGTAAGATTGATTTGATTTATATTGACCCACCCTATAACACTGGAGCAAAAGACTGGAAATACAATAATAACTACATAGACAAAAAGGACCCGTGGATGCACAGCAAATGGCTTTCTATGATGAATAGTCGTTTGCTTTTAGCAAAAAGACTACTCAAAAGAGACGGAGTGCTGATTTGTGCGATTGACGATTACGAAGTCAATACGCTCGGTCTGCTTTTGGAAGAACTGTTCCCCGCAATGGAAAAAAATCTAATCGTAGTTGAACACCATCCACAAGGCGGTGGTTCTTCCGCAATTTCACGTACGCACGAGTTTGCTTATGTTTTGACTCCCAAAGGTATAGGGCTTGAAGGAAGAGATGTTCAAGAAGAAGAGGCGAAATGGTCTTTGAAGCGTTCTGGACAAGGTGAAAATAATTGGCGTAAAAATCGACCTAACCAATTTTTTTCAGTCATTGTTGACTCGACCACCTTGAAGGTTGTTGGTGTGGGTCCCCTGTTAGGTAAAGATGATGAGTACAATCAAAGTAAAACTAAAGAAGGGTACATAAGAATATATCCATTAGACAAGAAAGGTGGAGAGCGAGTATGGAGATACAACCGCAAATCAATGCAGGAGCTAATTGATGCGGGTCAAATTGAATGTTCAAAGAACTTCAGTTTATCAGTACTCAAATCTATGAGAAGTGTCACAACTCCAATTTTTAGTGTATGGAAAGGAAGTCGTTACAATGCTGGAACCAGCGGAAGTAATCTCCTTACCGAAATAATGGGAAAATCTAATACATTCCCTTACCCAAAATCTCTATATACAGTCTACGATATGATTGCGATGGTTGTACGCAATAGAAAAAAAGCTATTGTTTTGGATTTTTTTGCAGGGTCAGGTACAACAGGACACGCAGTCCTTCAATTGAACCAAGAGGATGAGAGCGAGAGACGTTTTATTCTTTGCACAAATAACGAAAACGGTATTGCTACGGATGTTTGTTACCCTCGTGTTGCAAAAGTGATTGGTGGTTATAAAAATGGAAAGGGTGAAAAAATTACTGGCTTTGGTGGCAACCTGAAATACTTCCGCACAGCATTTGTTGACGCTGAACCAAATGATAAAAACAAGGAGGCATTGACCAAGCAAGCAACAGAAATGCTTTGTATAAGAGAAAACACTTTTGAACGAGTGAAGGAGACGACTTCAATCAAGATTTTCAAAGGTAGTAAACAATTCACAGGTATCGTCTTTGACGAGGAGGCTATTCCTGCGCTCAAAAAAGATATTTTGAAGCTCGGGGGTGTATGGAGTGTTTATATTTTCTCACTTGCAGACGATACATTCGACGAAGATTTTGCAGGTATGGAAACGATAACTGTCGCACCTATACCCGAAGCAATCTCACGAGTTTATCGCCGTTTATTTCAAACAAAATGACATTTCAACTAACACAATATCAAAATACGGCTGTTCGTGAACTTTTGTATGATGCAAAAAAGCTTCTTCAGCAAGCAGACAGCAAAAAACTTGTTTTCAAAGCACCAACAGGTTCGGGTAAAACAATTATGATGGCTGATTTTTTGGCGCAATTTTCTAATGATGCAGGACATTCACCGTGTTCTTTTATCTGGACCGCACCACGCCAGCTTCACGAACAAAGTAAGGAAAAAATCGAAGCTTATTTTGAACACTCAAGAGCGATGGACTGTTCATTTTTTGAAGACTTATGTGACCGTCGTATTGGTGAAAATGAAATACTTTTCTTCAACTGGGAAAGTATCAGACAAAATAGCAACATTGTTATTAGAGAAAACGAACAAGATAACAATCTGTCTAGTGTGATTGAACGTACACGTGAAGCGGGGCGAAAGGTAGTACTCATTGTTGACGAAAGTCACTTTCACGCACAAGCAGAGACATCACAAAATCTAGTTAGCGCTATTGCACCAGACCTAACTATTGAAGTATCAGCCACGCCTGTAATGCAGAACCCAGATAAAATCGTGAGTATTGATATTGGGGATGTAAAAACAGAAGGAATGACAGGGAAAGCAATGATAAAAAAATCAATAGTCCTCAACGAGGATTTTGAGAACGTTCTTCAGCGTGGAAAAACAGAAAGTATCAAAAGTGCGCTTGCTGGAAGTACTGACGACATTGTTTTGCACGAAGCGATACAGAAGCGAAATGAGCTAGCAAAAGCCTACAAGAAAGCAGGGATAGCCGTCAATCCACTTTTACTCATCCAATTGCCAGACAGGCGTGGACAAGGAGACGATGACCGACAAGAAACAATTGTCAGAACACTAAAAGACGCGCACGGCATTAGTGTTGAAAATAACAAGTTAGCAATCTATCTATCTGAAGATAAGAAGAACTTGGAAAATATCACCCGCAATGAAAATGATGTGGAAGTACTTATATTCAAACAAGCAATAGCACTTGGGTGGGACTGCCCACGAGCGCAAGTACTTGTACTGTTTCGAGAATGGGCTAGTCCCGTATTCTCTATTCAGACAATAGGGAGAATTATGCGAATGCCTGAACCAGAACGTGGCTATCTCGATAACGAGACGCTCAACTATTCCTACGTCTACACTAATCTGGAAGATATTGAAATCAAAGATGATATTGGTCGTGGCTATGTGGTATTACATACAAGCAAAAGAAATGCCAAGCTTCCTCAAATAGAATTGCCTTCTGTTCATCGAGAACGGCACCGTGAACAGACACGTCTGACACCAGTTTTCACGACTCTATTTATTGATGAAGCAAAGAAGTATAATCTTGAAAATAAAATCAAGACCAAAAATCAGCGTGTTCACCCTGCTTTTATTTCTGACTGGAAAACAGAAAACATTGACGATGTAGCTGGTTTGCAAATACGAGCGAATACTCAACTTGATACAGCTAGCGATATGGACCTACAGAGACTATTTGATTATTTTGTTCGCAAAAGTCTGTCCCCCGAGTTTCATCCTGAAGACCGCTCTGTAGGTCGTGTGAAAGAGGCACTGTACCAATTCTTCAAAAAACAACTCGGTATGGAGAAGGTGGACAAGTTTCAAGATATTATTTCTATTGTGTTGAGTGAAGATAACCAGTCACACTTCAAGTCAGTAATCGACACATCGAAACTGGCACATATACAAGGTGCGAAAAAACGAGAGGAGAAGCTCGCAGACGGCTTGTGGACCGTTCCAGACCGACTACCATTTGGAGATGGCTACAGTGAGTCCAAAACAAAGAAATCTGTTATGGAGCCATTTTTCTCTGATGAGCGATGGAAGACGGAGAAGTCCTTCATTTCGTTTCTAGAAAGTACTCACAACGATGTTCTATGGTGGTTCAAGAATGGAGCACGAGACGCTATTTTCTTTGCAGTTCCATATAAACAGGGAGACAGCCAAGCGCCGTTCTACGTTGATTTTGTTGTATTGATGAAAGACGGGACTATTGGCTTATTTGACCCACACGGCATCCATTTGGCTGATTTTGGGGCAAAATCAGATGGTTTACGGAGCTATGTCAGTGCAATGAAGAAAAAAGGTCATAAGACACAAGGTGGCATTGTCGCAAACACAGACTCACGCAACTTCACAGGACAATGGATGGTATATGAGGGCGAAGGTAAGAAAGCTCTTGAGGGTGATTGGACCAATTGGAAACAACTAGATATTTGACCGAAGAAGCTTCAATTTGCAATAAAGTCGAGAGTGAAAAACTAACCACCAATAACTCCAAAGATAAGCAGAGTTCCAATAGTAACCATCAACCCTGCCACAATATAACGAATAATACCGATTGATGTTTTCTTCATATACTTTGCTCCAAGCCAAGCCCCTGCAAAAGCACAAAACGTACCGAAGCCAACCAACGAAAGGTTGTGCTGTGTCAGTTGTTCTGTAGCCACGTCAGACAGACCTAGTATGTAAGTAGGAATGCGAGCCACATCAATCAAAATGGCAATCAGTACACCTGTGGCAATATACTGTTTTGCATCAAAGTCAGACTTCAGTAGAAACATTGACCGTATAGCCCCCTGTTGCCCTGAAAGCCCACCTATAAAGCCCGTAAGTAGTCCGCCTAGCGGAATGTATCGTTTGGGAAACGTTAGTCGCTGAAACCACGGCTGGAGTTCCAAAACAGCGAACGCAATGAGTATCAAACCAATAACAATGCTGGCTACTCGACCATCCAAGTAGGTAAGAAGATAAGCACCTAGAATTGCGGTAAACAAAGCAGGCACTCCAAAACGA
Organism: Candidatus Kaiserbacteria bacterium; assembly: GCA_031418275.1. Taxonomy (GTDB): domain Bacteria; phylum Patescibacteriota; class Minisyncoccia; order Phycocordibacterales; family UBA918; genus Damh-18. The sequence goes on along the minus strand of JANOXF010000022.1, from coordinate 8,251 downwards.
TAGACAGTGTTCCAATTGACCAACTTTCTGACCAACGTGCCTTTGAATATGTTATTGAGTAGGTGGACCACACCTGTTGCAAGCAGAGCGACTGTGGTTGGAAAAAACAATGCAAAAGCAGGTAGCAACAACGTACCCAAGCCAAAGCCAGAAAAGAAAGTGAGAAGTGATGCGGAAAAGGCGACTAGCCCGATAACTATAAAATCCATACAGAAAGTATACAACACCAAGAAATGAGTGGGTCAAAGTCCTGCGGGGGTTTCCTCTAATCAAGCTGGAACTACTGGTTGAAACTCTGGAATATAGATAGTTGCGTCATTTATTCTCTCAAACACAGTTCTAACATCCTCTACGACGTCGCCCCTAAAGAAATTTCTCTAATAAACCCTTCCGTTGGAAGGGTTTATTAGTTCGAGCCAAACGGTACCCTAGTGAGAATTACGAATTTATTTTTGAGTTAGTATTTTCTTCATCCAATCTTCATAATTTGAGAGTACACTCAATCATTGATTTTATAGATTAAGAATAACAAATGAATTCAATCTCAGACGATTTTGGAAGAACTCTACTCAATAAGGTTCCTGAGATAACTATATTCTTTTGGATCATTAAGGTACTGTGCACCACTGTTGGAGAAACAGCTGCCGATTTCCTTAATGTGAATTTGAATTTTGGTCTTACAGGAACTTCAGTTGTTACAGGTATCCTTCTTGCAGTTGCTCTCTTCTTTCAGTTCAGAGCAAAAAAGTACATCCCTAGTGTCTATTGGCTCGCGGTAGTCTTGATTAGTGTCTTCGGGACACTTGTGACCGACAACCTTACCGACAGTATGGGCGTACCACTTGAAACAAGTACTATATTTTTTAGTATCGCTTTAGCACTAACTTTTGCATTTTGGTATGCAAAAGAGAAAACACTTTCAATTCATTCCATTTTCACGAGGCAAAGAGAAGCGTTTTACTGGCTCGCCATTCTTTTTACATTTGCACTCGGTACTGCAGCAGGGGACTTAATGGCTGAAGGATTGGGACTTGGATATGCGATGACGGGTATCATTATTGCAGTAGTAGTGGCAGTTTTTGCAGGGGCGTGGAGATTTGGTCTTAGTCCTGTATTGGCATTTTGGTTAATCTACATTATGACGAGACCGCTCGGAGCGTCGCTTGGTGATTATCTTTCACAACCACAAAAGTTTGGAGGTCTAGGATTAGGAGCGACAGTTACGAGTATTGTCTTTCTCGGAGCCATCCTTGCTGTAGTTGCGTACCTCACGGTTACGAAGCGAGATGTAATTAAAAAGGAAGTCAAACAAGAAAAGGCAATTTCAACTTCAACCATTTTTATTCAGACAGCTGTCACTCTAGGCATCTTGGTACTTGTATCGGGTGTCAGTTATCACTTTAGACAATCAACCCTCCAAGAAGAAATTCCTAATGTTGAGGTTCAAAGCATAGAACAAAATGTCTTACCTGAACCTAATTCAGCGGAGCAAGTCGGTGTAGTACCAACTGAATCTGCAAATCAAGAAGGAGTAGATACTGATTCACAAGTTATTAAAAAGAGTGCCACAAATACAACAACATCACCGTTAACGAAATCTATTGAAGCTATAAAGCCAACAACGAAGGTTTCACCACTTGGTGACCTGTCAGAGTTTAAAACAATTACTCAAGACACATTAAATTTTGTGCGTGCAGGTAAACCCGCAGATGCAAAAGAACGTATTGGGGACTTGGAATATGAATGGGACAACGCTGAAGCAAAGTTAAAGCGAATGGACAGTGCCAAGTGGACTGAAGTAGATGATGCTATTGATGCTGCACTTAGACAAGTGCGAGCAGTAAAGCCCGATATGCAGAAATCAGAGTCAGCCCTCAATGCTTTAATCGGAGTACTCAATTAATTCTATATAGTGCACTCAGGGGTAGGGTAGAACGTGGGAATATAAATATTCGTATCGCCCAATCTCTCAACACTGACCTTGCAATGGGGAAGAGAGTAATGTATTATAATTAAGTATTAAAAAGTAATACTATTTTTTATGACCACAATATCTGTACCACTCAACACTGAGGCCGAGAAGGCTCTGAAAGAACTCACCGAAATTACAGGTACAAATCGTGTTGCTGTAATTAGGAAGGCAATCAAGCACTATCGAGAAGAAGAAGCGATTAATGCAGTATTGCGAGCCGAGCAGGAAGTGTCTGAAGGGAAATTACTCAGAGGAACTCCGCGGGGGGTACTGCTTAAGTAGAGTATGAAAATTGCGTACACCCCGCAGTTTGTTCGAATGTTTAGAAAGCTTGAATTAGCACTCCAGGAAGAAGCGGTTGAAAAAATTGAACTATTCGAGAAAAAACCAAATCATGTGCAACTCAAAGCACATAAGCTCAAGGGAAAGTTAAAGAACCGGTATAGCTTCTCAGTGAATTACCAGACGCGAATTATCTATGCGCCTCTCTCAAAAAGTGAAGTCACCTTTCTTGCAATTGGTGACCACGATGTCTACAAATAATATAATGGGCTAGACTATCCGGTAGGGTAAAAAGTTGGAATAGAGACTGTTGTATTATTCCTCCGCTCAAACCCTAGTCGTACAGACGAGCTGACACGGGACAGGTGCAGTTCTAACACCTCTATACGACGTCGCCCTAGATGGAATGGAACGTATTTTGCGTTGCTATTCCTACAACATTTAGTTCGAACCAAACGGTACCCTAGCGGGGATAGGGAACTCTATTGCTTGACAAGATAATACCAAAGTATATACTTTGGTATATGAACACACATACCATTTTAAATATAAAGACAGACAAAAAGCTTAAAGCTGATGCGCAGAAAGTGGCAGGGGAGTTGGGTGTGCCATTGAGTACAGTAATGAATGCTTTTTTGAAGCAGTTTGTTCGTGATAAGGAAATTACCTTTACGGCAAATCAATATCGTCCAACACCGTACCTCATCGGTCTTATTGAAGAGGCAAAAAAGGAGTATGAAGCAGGTGAATTAGAGTGGTTTGAGAATGCCGAGGATTTCATTACCGCTTTGAAAAAGAAATAATCCTGATGTATGTATATTGGTCGAAGCAGGAAGTTTGATAAGCAGTACAACAAATTGCCTAAGAGGGTACAACAGCAATTTGACTCTCGTTTCAGACTCTATCTTGAAGATGAAAAGAATCCACTCCTGAAGATTCACAATCTATCTGGTGAGTATCGAGGACATCAGAGTTTTAACATGAACGCAGATGTCAGAGCAGTTTTTACCCGTGTGCCTGAGAAATTATATTTTGTAGCGATTGGTTCGCACAGTGAGTTGTATGAATGAGGGTGTTCCACAAGTCATTTTCACACCCAGCTCCCTATGCTAGAGTGACCGTAATGATAAAAACAACAACAAATTCTATAGATAGCCAAAAGGTCAAATCGTATCTCGGGGTCATCACCGCTGATGTGATTATTGGTGCAAATATATTTAGTGATATTTTTGCAGGTATCCGAGATATTGTCGGTGGTAGGTCTGCTACGTACGAGAAGAAATTCTTTGAAGGTAAAGCAATGGCGATAAGCGAACTTGAAGAGGAGGCAAAACGCCTCGGAGCCAATGCTATCGTAGGGATTGATTTTGACTATGAAACCGTAGGGAGCAGAGGGTCAATGTTGATGATAGCTGTATCGGGGACAGCGGTAATTGTGGAATAGCAGTTTTACGCACTAGTATTGTAAAAAGTACCTGCATTGCCCCCTCCCATACCGTTCTCGCCTGATATACTTTTTACATGATTCGAAAGGTGCTCCGTGTACTCGTTTGGTTTGTAGCAGTGCTGGTTTTACTTGTCGTTTCTCTCTATCTCTACAACACCAAAATCATTGAATCGAATAATCCAAGAGACGTTGCACCGCTAAGTACAAAATTTGTAGATATTGGAGGCGAACAAATTGCCTATAGCGAAATAGATAATAATGCATCAACGACCGTTATTCTTGTAGGCGGGCTCTCTGCATGGAATGGCACATGGGAACGGGTCGTCCATGAACTCAATACGAAAAGACAGAACCTAAATTACATCGCCATAGATTTACCTCCATTTGGATACAGCATTCCGGACGACAAGAAGAAGTACTATCGTGATATCCAAGCAGAACGCCTCGCTTCCTTTATTGCATCGAAGGAAATAAAGAAAGTCATACTTGTCGGACATTCGTACGGGGGAGGACCAGTGACCGAGTATGCACTCAAACATCAAGAGCATGTAGAAAAACTCATTCTCATCGACGCCGTCCTCAATATTGATAAACCAGAGAAAGTGCCCGCATCAGGACCGATACAAATTGACTCACTCCGCGACCTCCTTATTGGTTCACTGATTCACAACGATGCGTTTGCACTCTCGCGTCTCAAAACATTTGTTTACATTACTGACTACGTTGACCAAGCACTTCTCGACATCTACACGGATTATTTCAAGACGAATGGAGTGACGAGTAGGCTTTCCTCGTGGTTCAAAGATTATGTAAATGATCCACTTGAGTATCAAAGTACTGATTCTGCTTCATACAAAGAAATAAAATTCCCCGTGAGACTTATCTGGGGTGATAAGGATACGCTCACACCAATAGCGGGGACCGAGATATTACTTGCTACTATTCCTGATATCGGACTCATCACCCTAAAGGATATTGGCCACATTCCGATGATTGAGGACTATGCACAATTCGATACAGCACTCCTTGAGGCGCTTACTGAATGAGATACAATAAAGCTATGAAAATAACTCGAAATGTTGCAATATTTTTAACAGCACTTTTTATTGGCATCGTACTCATTGAACGATTTCCAGGAGTTATGGTTCCAACAAGTGAACCATATGAGTCACTCATGTTCGGACTCTTTAAGATTTCATTACTCGACGATATTACTCACGGTATATCAGGTCTCCTTGGCCTCATTGCACTCATGAAGGGATATCGATGGACGGTAAAGTTCCTTATACTTATTGGAGGATACTATGCACTCGACGCACTCTTCTTTTTAGTGAATGGGTTTGCGACAGGGCAAGGACTCATTGATAATCTGATGCTCAATGGTCCACATATAGGAATTACGGTCCTTGTGGCGTATGCGCTTCTTAAATCAGTGAGACGCTTGGAACTCAATGAAGAAACTGTATAAAAAAATACAAGAGAAATATGCTTCGCTAAAAAACATTTTTAGCTTCACATTTTTTGTGCGTGTCATATCGTCATTCGTCACACTCGTCGTGGTTCTTTTTATTTCTGTTATTGCGCTCACCTATGGGAATCCGATCCCTGACAAATTGGAGCGAGAGCACACAAATACTTCAAAAAATATCGTTAATGATGTCACGGAACTTAACCCCGTAGAGACGATGGGTATCATTGTTCCTCATACCGAAGAGGAGATTGTTGAGGCGGTGAAAAGTAACGACCACGTATCAATCGGAGGTGGACGCAATAGCATGGGTGGACAGACCGCGAGTGAGCGAGCAGTGCAGATTGATATGCGTGAGTACAATAAGATACTCAATTTCTCTACAACAACAAAGGAAATTACTGTTCAGGCAGGTATTCGTTGGCGTGATATTCAGGATTATATTGACCCCTATAATCTCTCGGTAAAGATTATGCAGACGTACTCCAATTTCACGGTTGGAGGCTCGCTCTCGGTAAATGTGCATGGGAGATACATAGGACTCGGACCAATTATCTTGAGCGTGAAGCAATTCAGGATTGTGCTCGCTGATGGAAGTGTTGTTGTCGCTACACCTGAAAAACACCAAGATATTTTCTATAGTGCAATTGGTGGTATGGGTGGTATTGGAGTTATTACTGATGTAACGCTTGAACTTGCCGACAATATCAACGTTGAGCGGTCACGAGAGAAGATGCCAACAGACGAATACTGGGAATACTTCAAGAATACTATTCGTTCAAATCCAGATGCGTTGTTCCATAACGGAGACATGTATCCTCCAGATTTTGAGAGTATATCTGCAGTAACCTGGACGAAGACTGATAAAGCACCTACTACTGAAAGTCGAATGATTCCTCGTTTTAGAGACTATTGGAAAGAACGAATTGCATGGGTAATCATGAGTGAGTGGCCTGGCGGACGATGGATACGCGAACATCTTATCGATCCGCTCGTGTATGCAGGAAGTGCACCGGTACACACACGCAACTACGAGGCAAGCTACGACGTGGCTGAGCTCGAACCTAGTGACCGCGATGGAAGCACCTATGTGCTCCAGGAATACTTCGTTCCAGTCGAAAGATTCGACGAATGGGTACCAAAGATGAAAAAGGTGTTTAATGATAATGATGTCAATGTCATAAATGTCTCGATTCGTCACGCTTTCCCAGATTTGGGTGCAAAGCTTGCATGGGCGCGTACTGAAAGCTTTGCCTTTGTGGTGTATTACAAGCAAGGTACTGATGAAAAATCAATTGAAGAGGTAGGGAAGTGGACAAGACAAATGATTGATCAAGTTCTTTCTGTTGGTGGTACATACTATTTACCATACCAGCTTCATGCAACTGACGAGCAACTACTTCGAGCGTATCCAGGACTTATTGAATACTTTGAAATAAAAAAAGCGCTTGATCTTACGGATAAATTTACGAATAAATTATGGGATAAGTACTACAGTGAGGAAAAGCTCAATACATACAAAGAAAATGAAAAGGTGAAATCAGTTGCGAGCACGACAAGTGAATACTATCGTCCCTTTGATAATGCATACCTCGCACTTCCTGAGTGGTATATCGTGTACAGTGCCGATGAGTATGCAGTGGTTCTGCGGGATGGACTCCCATCCCAGTTTGCTTATTTTGGTGCATACAAAGATTATTGGCGACAGCACGCGAGCGTCGTAGCGCTCACTGAAGCTAGTCCAAATAATAATGAAGACTATCTCACGGTACTCAGTGTCATTGGATGGAGTTTTACCGCGGAGAATTTTATTAAAGGAATATATGAAAATACCATAGGGAGAATTTCCGAGTGGATCGCAGGCAACACGCAGGTAGCGGAGGATCATTATGCGGCAAGGATTGCAGAGGAGTATGCCAGGTTCATTTATGACTATCCATGGTATGACTTCCCATATTTTTCAGCTTTTGTAGGAATATGGACTCTTAATAACGAGACCGATTATACCTGGTTGCAGGATATTCGTAGGCTGGAACGTAAAATATTTCTCTCAATCGAATATGGTATTAAATCAATATATTCATCAGTGATTGCATATGCTACGCATACAAAATTTGGAGTACAGGATGATGTTGTGTACGCAATTGTATCTCGCAACGGTGGTCAGACATATGAGATTATTCAAGCTCCACATTACCATCCGTTCACCAAGTTACTCCTTACTGAATTAGAAACACAACAAACTAATTCAAACTTACAAATAAAAGATATCTCCGGAAATGATAAAATCACCTTTACGTACCGAGACAGTGAAGGCGCCGAAGTAATTGAAGGAGCTAAAGAAATTGTTCGAGATACAGAAGTATCTGCAATCGAGGGCAAGAAAAAGAAATATCTTGATCGTATTACCGTGGAAGCGAATGTTGCAGACATCCCTCATTTATATAAAACTTTAGGCGAGCGCAACTTAGCAATTGATCATTTTTACGATTATTGATGAGACCCTCTTTGCCACCGAGCACTAAGGGTACGTGTGTCTCGTATTATCTCTCACTATCAGCCTGTGCTTCAGAACTGATAAGATTGGTGTGATAGCATTGGTGTTAATGCGCCCATTTAGGTTTGTTGTTTTCCTTATCTTCTTTTTTTTTACCGCGAGCCCCGTTCTCGCTGACGTCTTCACCGTCGATCTCTATTCTGGAGATACACACCCTGAAGCATTCTTTCTTCAGCAATACCTCAACACGCACGGGTACGAGATTGCAAAGACTGGCCCCGGCTCGCCTGGACAAGAAATACCGAGACTCGGTCCTGCCACACTCATACAGTTGAAGAAGCTTCAAATCGATAAAGGTATTCCCCCAACGGGTATTGTCGGAGAGCGTACGCGGGCAATTCTCAATGGTATATCGACGGGGTATGTTCCTGTGTCATCTTTACAGACGTCCCTATATGATGTCTTCACCGTCGATCTCTATTCTGGAGATACACACCCTGAAGCATTCTTTCTTCAGCAATACCTCAACACGCACGGGTACGAGATTGCAAAGACTGGCCCCGGCTCGCCTGGACAAGAAATACC
>JANOXF010000021.1:0-11597 GCA_031418275.1 Candidatus Kaiserbacteria bacterium | reverse complement strand
GCGGAACGCAAAGCGCGCCTTGAGCAAGAGCTTCAGAATGTTGAGCGACAGATACTGCAACAGCAAGTACTTGTGGAAGACAAGCAGGTAGAACGGCAATCGCTCGAACGTGACGTCAATCTTCTTGATGCACAGATTAAGAAAGCAAAGCTCGGCATCCAAGCGCGCGCGGTCGCTATTTTACAACTTGAAGACCAAATCGGTGATAAGGCTGGAGTGGTAAAAGAACTTAACACACGTCTCGACCGTCAGCGTAAATCACTTGGGCAGCTCATTCGAAAGACGCAAGAGATTGATGACTATACGCTTGTTGAGATACTTCTTGGGAAGAAACAATTCTCCCTTTTCTTTGAGGACATCGAAAGCTTTCAATCAATCAAATTGTCGCTCAATGATTCACTTGATCTTCTTAAGGAAATAAAGTCTGATACTGAGGTCCAAATTGATGCACTTGAAAACAAGCAGCTCTCTGAAATGGAGATGCGTAAAATCCAAGAAGATCAAAAGAAACAGACCGAGGCAAAAGAGAGAGAGAAGGCTAAGATTCTTACGGTTACTAAGGGGGAAGAGAAAGCCTATCAGCAGCTCCTCGAAAGTCAGAAAAAAACTGCCGCGCAACTCCGCAATCAACTCTTCCAGCTCCTTGGTGGAAGTGGCGCGATTCCGTTCCCTGAGGCGGTTGCACTCGCTACGTTCGCGGGAAAACAGACAGGAGTCAGTCCGGCACTCATCTTGGCGGTCTTGGAACAGGAGTCAAACTTTGGAAGTAATATCGGGTCATGTCTTGTTGGTGACATTCGGAGCGGAAAGTCAGTGATGCATCCCGAGCGCGACGCCCCCATCTTTATGGCAATTGCGGATATTTTAGGGTTTGACGCTGACACTCAACGCGTTTCGTGCCCCATTATTGGAAGAGACGGGGTACGTATTGGGTGGGGAGGTGCGATGGGCCCACTTCAATTCATTCCATCAACGTGGGCAATTTATGGTGGTATTATCCGAGGCGGAAATGGTTGGATATACGATAAGGGGAGTGACAAAATCAGGAGTCTCACGGGCAGTTCGGTTGCTGCAAACCCGTTCAGCAAGCAAGATGCGTTTATGGCGTCAGCGCTTCTCCTTCGTGACAATGGTGCGTCAGGGGGGTATACGAACGATCGTCTCGCTGCGCTCCGGTATTACGCAGGGTGGGGTGGTGCATCGCGTCCAGAAAATCAGTTCTACGGAGACCAAGTTATGGAACGCAAAGGACGGCTCCAGGGGGAGATCCAGACATTGAGTGATGGTTGACGGAGTCAGCCTCTGATGAAGAGCGGCAGGCAGTTTCGTAGTTTTTGAACCCAGACCTACCCCCGCCTTTCAAAAACCACGAAACTGCCTGCCGCAACACGGGACACATCCTTGCAGAATGTACACATTCTGGTATAGTATCGCCTACATGAAAAAGGAAATTCACCCCGAAAATTACCGAATGGTTATTTTCCACGATAACTCAAGTGGAGAGCGTTTTCTTATTGGCTCAACTATCGAGACTGAGAAGACAGATACCTGGACAGACAAGAAGACATACCCTGTTGCATTCATTGACGTTTCGAGTGCATCACATCCGTTTTATACAGGGCAAGAGAAGGTTATGGACATTGCCGGTCGCGTTGAACGTTTCAAGGCGCGTGCGGGAAAGGCTGGTGCGCGAAGTAAGAAAGCGTAACGAAGGAAAAACGCCGAAACAAGGACACCTGTTTCGGCGTTTTTCTATAGTACTTTGAGTCATGAAACTCTTTCTTGTCATAATTTTTGATATGCACGCATAAAAATCTGAGGATTTTTTGCTATGCTCGATGCGTCTGCGCAACGCCTATCAAAAGTTATAACTTCGACGAGTTTTTTGATTCCCGGAAAGACATAGCAGAAAATGGTATAGTCTTCATACAAAATCAACATATGAACTGGGATGAGTCACAACTAAAAGCATTTCGTGAAAACAATCGGACCATGTACCACATGGAGCAGTTTGATCGGCTTCGCATACGTGAAGCTGAGGCGCGTGAGCTTGAGACGTCTGACCCCAGCATGGCAGAACTTGCGCGCGAAGAACTGGTCACTATCGAAACTGAACTCAGGGGCGTATACGCCGAGATGGAGCGTATCGCGCATGCGGCGGAGGAAGAAGAATCAAAACCGTATGGTGTGCTCCTTGAGGTACGTGCCGGAGTAGGCGGAGAAGAGGCTGCGCTCTTTGCAGAAAATCTTGCACACATGTACATGCGCTTTGCTGAGATTGAAGGGTGGAGTGCTACGACAGTCTCGGAATCACGCGCATCCCAGGGTGGTTACAAAGAAGCATCATTTGAGATTCTTGGAAACACGGTGTATGACAATCTCCGCTTTGAAACGGGAGTGCATCGAGTACAGCGTATTCCTGCAACAGAAAAGATGGGACGTATCCACACCTCAACTGCATCAGTCGCTATTCTCCCCATGCGCAAGAAGCCAACAATTGAAATCAATCCAAGCGACATTGAGATGGAGTTCTCGCGCTCTGGTGGCGCAGGCGGTCAAAACGTTAACAAGGTGGAAACGGCGGTACGGCTTATTCACCGCCCGACGGGTATTGACGTACGCTGTCAGTCAGAGCGCAGTCAGCTCAAAAATCGTGAAAAGGCTATGGCGATGCTTACGGCAAAGCTTGAAATGCTCCACGAAGAAGAAGAGACCCGGAAACATGCTGCGTCGCGAAAAGATCAGATTGGCACCGGTGACCGCTCAGAGAAGATTCGTACTTACAACTATCCGCAGAGTCGCATTACTGATCACCGCATCAAGGTCTCGTGGCACAACATAGAGGCAGTCATGGCGGGAAACCTCGGTGAGATTGCGGAAACCCTCAAAAAGACTGCTATGGGAGATGGTGAAATTCCCGTTGCGGAATCAGACGGGCTGTGATACCATCCTTGAGCTTTGCGCATATGCGCTTTTTTAATTTATGCAGTCAGAAATAACACAAAACAACACACAGACAAACACACTCATTGAGCGGCTCTTTAAGGCGGGTGCTCATTTCGGTTTTACACGCTCACGCCGCCATCCAACCGTCACTCAGTTTATCTTTGGAAGCAAGCAGGGGACCGATATTATTGACCTTGAGCAAACGTCACAGCACATTGAGACGGCAAAGGGCATTCTTCACGAAGCAGGGAAGGCGGGGAAAGTTGTGCTCTTCGTCGGAACAAAGGAAGAAGTGGTAAAGATTGTTCGTGAGTATGCAGAGAAGGCAGAGATGCCCTATGTAGTAAATCGTTGGATAGGCGGTATGCTCACTAACTTTTCAGAAATCAAGAAACGTATCGTGCGTCTCGCAGACCTCCTCGCACAAGGTGAGTCAGGAGAGCTTGAGCGTAAGTACACAAAGAAGGAGCGCGTTATTCTCGGACGTGAGATTGAGAAGCTCAACTTTAACTTCGGAGGTATTCGTGCGCTTGAGCGTATGCCTGCCCTTATGATTGTTGTCGACCCACGTCACGACGCTATTGCTACAAGTGAAGCGCGGGAACTCAATATACCGGTTATTGGCATCATGAGTTCTGACACCAACATAAAAGACATTAAACACCCAATTGTGGCGAATGATGCACTTCAGACGAGTGTCCGTATGATTCTCGATGAGCTCACTACCGCGTACATGGCAGGGAAATCAGAGTACGTTGTACCGGTAGCTGCACCGCGTCGTGATGATACTCGCACGTACGCTCACTAGGATACCCGTTTGGCCTATTAGAATTTTTAGCTCTTTCTCGTATGGAAATAACTACAGCACAACTTAAGGAACTTCGTGACGCTACCGGAATCTCAGTTATGCAGTGTCGTAAAGCACTTGAAGAAGCAGGCGGTGATATGACTAAGGCGCGCATTATTCTTGAACGAAAAGGAGGTGAAGCCGCGCTCAAGAAATCAGACCGAACGCTCGGCGCTGGTGTCATTGGTTCGTATGTTCATTCGACACATGAGGTAGCGGCATTTGTACATCTTGCGTGCGAGACAGACTTTGTTGCAAAGAATGAAGAATTTATTGCGCTTGCGCGCGCTATTGCCATGCAAGTAGCTGCCCAAAATCCACACTATATTTCTCGCGAGGAAGTTAATGCTGAGGAACTTGAAAAGGCAAAACAGGTGTTCGCTGAAGAGGTGAAAGGAAAACCAGCGGATATTCAAGAAAAGATTCTTGCGGGTAAGCTCGATGCATATTTCCGAGATCGTATTCTCCTTGAACAACCATTCATTAAAGAGCCAGAAAAAACTATTGGAGACCTCATCAATACTGCAGTTCAGAAGTTTGGTGAACATACCGTGGTTGCAAAGATGTATCGTATCTCGGTAAAATAGCGAGATGACTCCGCAGATCACTGCAGTACTCATGAGTGCGGGTGCACTCATTGTGACACTCACTCTTTTTCGGAGTGAGGGGCGTCGTGGCACCCGTTTCTTTCACACAGTACGGACGCATCTTGATTTTTGGCTCCTTAAAATCCGGCACATGTTCAATGTGCGATTACGCGCATGGGGACGCTATTTCATACGACAAATTATCCACTATTTCGTACACACCATTTTAACTGGTGCTGTGCGCACGCTCGCACAAATCGAGAAAGGACTTACCGCTATGGCTCGCTCAAATAGGGCAATCGCGCGAAAGTCAGAGCGTGAACGTTCGAGTAAGAATCACCTTGAAGAGATGGCCTTGCATAAGATTGAGATGGCGCTCACTGAAGAGGAGAAGCGGATACGACGCAAGAAAAGCCTCGAGGGCTGAAACGTGTTGCTTTTTGCATCTCAATCTCGCATAATACCCCAGCACAATTTGTACACTGCCGCCTTAGCTCAGTTGGTTAGAGTTGAAAGAATATGGGGTACTCTTTCAAAGTTTTGTCAAAACCGTTGCGTTTTGGGTCAATCTAAAAATGTTTCAAAGTACACCTGCCGCCTTAGCTCAGTTGGTTAGAGCAACGGTTTTGTAAACCGTAGGTCCTCGGTTCGAACCCGAGAGGCGGCTCCAAGAATATGGCAATAAAAAAGACTTCGCAAATTGGAAGCTCTGTAATCCGAACTCGTGCAAAGGAAGTCGATACAGTAAGTTCTGTTCGTGTTAAGAAGATTGTCGCTGACCTCACTCATACGATGCGGCACACCAATCTTGTCGGTATGGCCGCTCCTCAGATTGGTGTGGGGAGTAGGATTTTTGTTACGGAGATACGGAAGACGATACTGAGAAAAGATATTAGACTCCTTGATTCACTTCGAGTATTCATTAATCCCAAGATCACAAAATTCTCAAAGAAGCTTGTTGCCGATTATGAAGGGTGCGGAAGTATCGCACAGGGAGGGCTCTTCGGTCCAGTGATGAGATCAGAAACCATAGCTGTTCGTGCACATGATCAAAAGGGTGAAGAATTCGAGCTTGAGACATCAGGTCTTCTTGCGCGGATTATTCAACATGAGATGGACCACCTCAATGGGATATGCTTTATTGACCGAGTGTCTGATACGAAGAAACTTCTCGGACGTGACGAATACATCAAGATGCGAAAGGAGAAAAATAAGACAAACCGAGGAAAAAAAGCATAGCTTCCATCCACCTCAAAAGAGAGCTATACTCACCGCTACGATGTCTAAAAACGCTCACTTACTCCCATACGCCCGTAGGGCAGATTTTCATGTGGGACGTGCGACTGAGCTTACAGGTAAGGACCGGGTGTTTTATCGCTTTCTTGAGATGATTCCTGGACTCGCTTCATGGGGAGCGCTTATCGGTGTGGTACTCGCCTCAATCTACGCTCCATTTTTCGCCGCCTATTTCATTATTGCGTTTTCGGTCTATTGGGTGTTGAAGACGGCTTTCTTGTCGTACCACCTTCGTCATAATTGGAAACGGTTGCGCTACCACATGTCCCTTGATTGGGAGAAGCTCATTGCTCGTTTTGAGTACGAACATTTATATCATGTAGTCATACTGCCATTTTCTATTGAGCCTGAAGAAGTGGTTGATGCAACCCTCACTTCGCTTGCACACACACGCTACGATAAAAAAAGTATTATTGTTGCACTTGCACGCGAGGAACGAGTCGGCGAGAGTGCGAAGCTGATTGCTGAGCATATGCAAAAGAAGTGGGCAGGGGTATTTGGTAATTTTATTGTTACGGTGCATCCAGGAGAACTTGAGGGGGAGATAATAGGAAAGGGCGCAAATGGAACATGGGCAGCAGAGCAGGTCCGAAGGGAAATCCTTGATCCTCACGGTATACGCTATAACCATACCTTGGTATCGATTTTTGATATTGATACGGTTGTCTACCCTGACTATTTTAATTGTCTTGTCTGGCACTTTATGACTGCAGAACGTCCACTGAAGAGTTCGTTTCAGCCGGTGCCAATATTTAATAACAATATGTGGGAAGCGTCTGTTCTTGCGCGCGTGGTCGCAATGTCGTCAACGTTTTGGGAAATGGTTCAGCAAGAACGTCCCGAGCGTATGGCTACTTTTTCATCGCACTCAGTTTCATTTCAAGCACTCTATGAAGTCGGGTACTGGCAGACGAACATGGTGAGCGAGGATTCACGAATCTATTGGAATCTCATGCTCGCGAATGATGGTGAATATGACGTCATACCACTCTCGTACCCCGTCTCGATGGATGCCAATGCTGCACCGACATTCTGGAAGACGATTACGAATATCTACAAACAGCACAGACGGTGGACATATGGTGTAGAGAATTTTGTCTACATTATGTTCCATTTCACAAAGAACAAGTCAATTCCGCTTGGTAAACGTATTAAAATCACCCTCCAACAAGCAGAGGGCTACTGGTCTATGGTAACGAATCCCATCATGCTCATTATTCTGGGATGGGCACCGATTTTTCTCGGTGGACGTGTATTTCATGAGACCGTACTCTCGTATAACCTACCAATCGTTATCAGAAACCTTCTTATCCTGGCGATGTTCGGACTTGTTATCTCGTCAGTCATCTCCTTAACGCTTATTCCAAAACGACCTGAGAACAAGAGTCGATTACTGTACATCGTGATGGCGCTCCAGTGGATACTTGTTCCGGTGACTATGATTATTTTTAGTGCAATTCCAGGACTTGATGCACAGACGCGTTTGATGTTTGGGAAGTATATGGGATTTTGGATTACCCCCAAACATCGGTGAACCATTTTCATCCTATCTGCTTTGTTGTCTTCGCCTCTCAAACATTCAACGTATATTGAATACGTCTCATGTTTTCGAGGCTCGACGCCGCGCATCTAGGGCAAAAATGATTCACCGATAAGACGAAAATACTTCTCGAATTCCACCCAAATTTTCGCAAACGGTGACGAGTTGCAACAGCTCTGTACAAGAGTATTTTTTCGTGGTTATATGTTCCCACGCAACTACATGTTAGGAGGCTTGCGTGAGTACATCAATCTTTCAAGTAGCGGAAGCAATGCTCAGGCGGGCGCTTCCCAAGCTCATCAACGAACCGTGGGACAAGTACGGCGAGGGCATTCAGCTCGTGGATGCGGGGGTGAAGAAGTATCAGGGCATGATGGTGGCGTATCAGCCCAAACCTTCGATCTGGGTGTACCGCATCACGATGGGAAGATTGCCTGATCAGGTGGAGTCAAGGAAGACCGTCGAATCCAAGATTCAGACACTCCGTGATCATTCTGAGGGATTGTCGAGCATTGAGTTTCGTGATCCGCCTCGTGTATGGGGCGGAGCAGTACGAAATCATGAAGGCGATCTTTGGGGATTGACCGGGCTGCCTGAGATCGTTGATCATCTCGTCATGACGCACACGCTCTTCTACTGCGGGAGTCTGAGTCAAGGATTGCGCGAGCGTCTTCTCGGAACCGACTGCGAAGGAGTCGTTTCGGCAATGGGTCATGCTCGCATGGATCTTCATTCCTACAAGAAGCTCGTTCTTCTCACCGGAGACATCATCGCCGCAGCGGCGTGACGATCCTGCGAGGTCAAACGGGAGGCCACTTTTGCGCAAGCACTGGTGGCCTCTTTCTAAATCCCACAGCAAAGACCTGTGGTGGTTTCTATATTTCATATTCAATATTCCTGCTATAATTACTGAATATGGCTCACTTAAACTACTATCTTGATTTGTGTGCTGATGCATACATTGTAAATAGCAATGCGGTGTTACTTCATCTACATAAAAAGTATGGTATCTGGGTTTCTCCCGGAGGTCATATCGATGCTGGTGAAGACGTAAACGAAGCTGTACTTCGGGAGGTGTGGGAAGAAGTTGGACTCAAAGTTGAGCTTGTGGGTCCTGCAGGTTGGAAAAAATCTGACACCAATGAGTATCTTGATCTTGTTCCCCCAGTATTTATTAATCGACATAGTATAAATGATACTCACGAGCATTCATCACTTATATTTGTTGCCAAATCTGAAGTGCGAGATATCAACCCTCAGGCTGAAGAAGATAAAGGGGTTGAATGTCGATGGGTAACTCAAGAAGAACTCGATGAACTTCAGAGGACTGACCCACGTCTACGACCAGAAGTGTATCGTTACGCCTCGGTCGCCTTGCAAATGCTCAGTAATTAATATAAGCAGAGACCGTTTTCTTATGCTCGTCCTTGATTTTCTTGCCGGGATTTCCAAAGAGGCAGAAAAGATAAAAAAATGATAGTCTTCACATTACCCTATGTCGTCAATCAAGGATGTTCAGCCGCTCCCCTATAAGACACGTCATCGGACGTTTCTCTTTCTCCTATCAATTTTTCTGTGTTCGCTCCCGTTTCTTTTCCTCTACGCCGCAGGCTACCGATTCGATTTTAATAAGCCATCTGCCATTGTGGGTACTGGGGGTATCTATGTAGCCGCCGAACGCACAGGTGCAGAGATTTATATCGATAACGAGTTAGTTCGAGAGACACGCGTCTTCCGTACTGCGTTTTACGCGCAAAATCTTGACCCAAAGACGCATCGTGTACACGTGCAAAAAGAAGATCACCATACGTGGGTAAAAGAGCTTCCGGTGATTTCACATCGCGTCACCGAGGCGCAGGCATTTAACATGCCACTCGTCCCAAACATTCGAGTTATTTCAGCGTGGACGAGTGCAACGGGAAGTGTAGTCGTTCGCACACCGCTTCCGTATGCGTCGACGACAAATGAAATCATTGCAACGACGACAAAGGCAACCTCAACGCTTACCCGGAATCCGGAGTACAGTGCACTCGTCATTAATTTTGCGAGTACTACGGTCGTGGCGAAACCGACACTCGTGAAGAAATTTGAGGAAGAATTTACGGGGACAACGACTTCGACGACTGATACTCCCACGAGCACTCGAGAAGAAGGTGGTGTGCGTCTTAGAGTAAACAGTGACGGGAAGCTCTTTGCGGAGTGGGTAGGTTCATTTGAGCAAATGCCGTACTACTATTGTGCAGAAGCTTTCCCACGTTTCAGTACCACTACGGAGTCTGAAGAAAATGTAGCAACGGCGCTCAAAAGTGTAGAAGAAGAGACTGAAAAACTTCCTCCCGAAGGACCGGTATTTATTCATCCCGTGCAAAGCGTCCCTCCTGACACCGTCTGTGAACAGCGCATCGCAATCGTCAATGACTTGGGTGAGATTCGCGGGTATGAATTTTTCCCGGGAAGTACCGACCTCATCATTCTCGAGGCGGCGGGTGGAATTTACATAAGTGAAATAGATAATCGTGCGTGGCAGAACGTCCAACCGCTCCTCGAAGGAAAGAATCTCCATGTCCATGTTGAGAACGGAAGCATTTATGTGTACGATGGAACTCTTATCTACCAAATCATGCTTGAGGCATAATTATGAAAGAGACTACACACGAAACCGGACATCTTCACCCAATCTCACAGATGGTTGCGGAAATAAATAGTATTTTCAGTGAGATTGGTTTCGTGTTTGCTGAGGGACCTGAAGCAGAACTTGAGTACTACAACTTTGACCGCCTCAATGTGCCGAAGGATCACACCTCGCGTGACATGCAGGATACGTTTTGGTTTAAGCAGAAGGATGTTGAGAAACCGACCGTGCTTCGTACGCATACCTCACCCGTCCAGGCGCGCTTCATGGAATCACATAAACCTCCCATTCGGGTCATCGTCCCCGGTAAGGTGTTTCGGAATGAAGCAACTGACGTGACGCACGAAGCGCAGTTTTACCAACTCGAAGGACTCTATGTCGACAAAGGAGTGCATCTTGGACACCTGAAGGGGACCATTGAATATTTTTTTGGTAAATTCTTCAAAGGGGATGTTGAAGTTCGTTTCCGACCAAGTTTTTTTCCATTCGTTGAACCGGGAGTCGAAGTTGATATGCGTCTCAAGTCAGGAAACTCAAAGCTCGTTGGAAAGTGGGTTGAGGTCATGGGTGCCGGCATGGTACATCCCACGGTACTCAGTGAATCAGGAATTGATCCGAAGGTGTATTCGGGCTTTGCATTCGGTATGGGCATTGATCGTCTTGGCTTTATGAAATACGAGTTTGATGATGTGCGTTCTCTTTATAACGGTGACTTGCGGTTCGTAAACCAATTTTAATATGAAAGTTGTATACGATTGGCTTAAGGACTATGTAGGGGAAGAGATACCTCCGATTGAGAAACTCGAGGAACTTTTTACGTTCCATGCATTCGAGATTGATGGTACAGAAAAGATAGGGAAGCATGACGTGATAGATGTGAAAGTGCTCCCCGATCGTTCGAGTGATTGTCTCTGTCATCGCGGTGTAGCACACGAGCTAGCGGCACTCATAGGAAAGCCACTTACGAAAGATCCACTTCACGAATCGACGGTTCTCGAACCAAAGACAGGTAAGCTTTCTGTCGTTATTGAAAACGCAGAAAACTGCAAGCGTTTTTCCGCCGCACTCATGGTGGGCATTGAAATCAAAGAATCTCCCGAATGGCTCAAACAGCGACTTGAGGCGCTTGGACAACGTTCTATCAATAACGTCGTCGATGCGACAAACTACGTGATGCTCGCGCTTGGTCAACCGCTTCATGCCTACGACGCAGAGAAATTTCCACGCGATGAAACAGGATGGCACTTTGGCGTTCGTATGGCGCGAGATGGTGAGGAAGTGACGACACTTAGTAATGAAACATTCATCTGTACACCTCGAGTACAGTTCATTACCGATGCAAGGGGCGACATCCCCGTGGGCATTGCTGGCGTAAAGGGAGGAAAGTATGCTGAGATTAATACGAAGACGACGGATATCATTCTTGAAGCTGCTAACTTTGACCCAGTTGTCACTCGCCGTTCGTCACAGACTCTGAAGCTCCAGACGGATGCCTCAAAACGCTTTGAGAATAACCTTCCACCTGAACTCACTGCGTACGGACTTCGTGATTGTGTTGCGCTCATTCTTGAGATTGCGGGTGGTACCTGTGAAGGGTATCTCGACAACTATCCAACGCGGAAAGGAAATC
The DNA here is from genome assembly GCA_031418275.1 of Candidatus Kaiserbacteria bacterium. Lineage (GTDB taxonomy): Bacteria > Patescibacteriota > Minisyncoccia > Phycocordibacterales > UBA918 > Damh-18. The sequence goes on along the minus strand of JANOXF010000021.1, from coordinate 119 downwards.
CGGTCGTGCTGGTACCCTACGCACAGCTCACGGGACTTCTCGGCCTTACCATTCTGAAGAGTGATACTGAAGCAATTCTTTCACGACTCGGCTTCATGTATGAAAAAATAGTGGACGGC
>JANOXF010000020.1:0-18446 GCA_031418275.1 Candidatus Kaiserbacteria bacterium | reverse complement strand
TACCGAATCAAGCCAGGTGCGGACCACGCGCTCCTCGACAATTATTTGGAGAAGGCGCTCATTCCGGCGCTGAACCGGTTGGGCAGCCAGCCAGTGGGAGTGTTCACGGAGATTGAACCGAAAGAGGATCCTGCCGTGTTTGTGCTCGTGCCCCATCAGACGCTCAACGCCTTCGCCGAGTGCACGGTGAGGCTCCAGGTGGACGATGAGTATTCGAAGGCCGGCGCTGACACAGACTCAGCCTCTTTACTTAGATCATTCTCACTCTCTAAATCTTCAACTTCAATTTCTGTAGTCGAAGAGGGATTTTGCTTATTACGCAGAGCATACATCGATTCCTCTTCCTCCATAACATTTCGCACGTACGGCGATACTACAAAGTACGAAGCGGTGACAAAGACAACGATACCCAAAACCGCGAGGAGAAGCTTCTTATGATGCATAGGAAAACATAGTACACGAGGAGAAGTGTTTCCTCCACCCATTATTCTGTAATAATGTTCGTTGTTTGTGGAAGTGCCTTCCGGATAATTTCAAGATCGAATTTTGAATACTCTGTACCGCGTACATCGAGCGTCTTGAGATTCTTAAGATTTCCAATCTCGTTCGGTAGCCCCGTAATGGGGTTGTACGAGAGATTAAACACTTCAAGCTGTGTCAGCTGCCCCACTTCTGCTGGGACAGCTGTGAATGTATTGTGACTCAAATCAAGTGTGCGAAGATTCTTAAGGTGTCGTATTTCAGCCTGAAGTGCTCCATCAAGTGTGTTATGTGAGACATCGAGACTTGTTGCATCAGTACGATCAAATACGTATGCGGGTACTTTCGTGAGACCCTGGTTGCTTAAATCAATTGCTGCGGAACTTCGTGATTCAATTTTGCTTACCGCTTCCCGTGCCGCTTCAATAGGAGCAGTGATATCAAAAGCTTGTTCTGTGTTCACTGTACTTTCTTTGTCACCGGGAACGACAGTCTTTCCCCCTCCACTAAAGACACCGTGTGCAATACCCCAGCCAATGAGTCCTACAGTAATGATGAGAAATAGATAATTCATATTTCTTATATTACACCAATATCGGAGTCTTGTGGTGAAATGTAAAAAAAGGAACCGAGCTGAAACACGACTTGTGAATACTACTGTGACTGCGTCTCACGAGCGTTCTTAAGTGCCTTCGTCCACCAGAGGAGCTCGGTGATTACCTCAATCGCTTTTGGTGTCATGTGTATAAAGAGTTCAGTCGGATCTCCACTCCCAAAGCGCATGGGAAAATACTGCTCTCCTGATATATGAACCGCGGTACGCGTTGGTGCCATTTGCATCTCAACCGCAATAAGTCTCAGGTGCTCAACTGCGCGCGCACCACCAACACTTCCATAGCTCACAAATGCAACGGGCTTCTTATTCCACTCCTGGTACACCCAATCAATGGCATTCTTGAGTACTGCAGATGTTGAGTGGTTGTATTCAGGTGTCACCATGACAAAACCGTCAGCCTCACCAATCTTATTGGTGAACCGTGCCACCGCTTCATGCATATACGGTTCACTCTTGAAGCTCGGACTGACCGCGTGGTTAAAAAACGGCATGTCGTAGTCGCGGAGATCGAGTACCTCTGCCACAACACCTTCCTGCTTCATGAGCTCATCCTTGATCCAGAGAGCAGCTTGGTCACTAAACCTTCCCTCGCGAGTGCTCCCCGCAATAACTTTGATGGTAAGGGGTGCTGTATCCATAGTATAGATGTATATCTGTTAGTGTAGTGAGTATACTAAATATAGTAACTTGTGCAAATTGAAGTATCAAAGTATTGACGTGCGGGGTCACACATGTTACTCTTCAGTCACGCTTTTGATACTCGTGTAGGGCTCAGAGGCAGCAGATTCACTTTCCGGAAGAGTCTGTGCACAATCTAATGCCTTGATGAAACTTCAAAATTTCGAACGAAAATCAGACAATCCAAGGAAGCATATTGAAATATGTTGACGAGGAGTGGTTGATTTGCAGTCGAAATTTTGAAGTTTGAGCAGGCAAGCATATACGATGCTGCTTGTATTTTTGCGGTTAGATTGTAAACAGACTCACAGGTCTTACGTCTCTGAATTTATATCCTGCACAGCCCTGAAACAGCTTCTTGTTTCATTAAAACAGAATCTTCATAGTTGCGGAAAGTTCGAGGCGAAACAAAATTTACAACTGAGACGTACTCAATGTACGATGAAGGAGAAAATTGTAGTTTCAACAAAGAAATTTCCCAAGTACGAAGGGTCTTAACACATACAATTACATATGGACGCACATACACACCGACCAAGTCGGGAAGGTTCTCGAACGAGCAAACCTCGCAGTTTTTCATCACACCCTTCACGAAGTGGAGGATACGGTGGAGGACGCAATGCCGGCCACGCGACCGGACGAACACCACACCGCGAAGGCGGCTTTTATAGCCGTGGCGGAGGCGCACCATCGCGCAGTTCTGGTCATAGCCGAAGTGGCGCACGACCAAAGGGTCGCAAGCAGCCATCATTTGACCCATCGCAGTTTATTAATACCAATCCTATAAAACTAGAGGAAGTTGCATACAAGCCTAAACACACCTTTAAGACATTTGGTCTCGACCAGCGTCTTGAGCGTAGTGTTGCAGCACTCGGTATCACTACCCCGTCACCAATCCAAGACCAAATAATTCCGCACATCCTCAAAGGAGAAGATGTGATTGGCATTGCTGAGACAGGCACCGGAAAGACCGCCGCATTCCTTCTCCCCCTCATCGAAAAGACACTCCACGAATATTCCCGACAGACACTCATCATGACCCCTACGCGTGAACTCGCACTTCAAATCGAAGGTGAGCTCCGTAAACTTGCACCGGGTATGAAAATCTTTTCAACCGTGTGCGTTGGAGGCACGAGCATTCGTCCCCAGATTGCGGGACTCCGTCGACAAAATCACTTTGTTATCGGTACCCCGGGACGACTTCTTGACCTCATTAATCGACGCGACTTCAACGCAAGTAAGGTTACGACCGTGGTACTCGACGAAGCTGACCGTATGCTCGACATGGGATTCATTACTGACATGCGTCTCATTCTTAAAGCAACGCGCGCTGACCGTGAGACACTCTTCTTCTCTGCAACAATGACCCGTGAAGCAGAAGCACTCGTGAACGACTTCATGAAAAACCCCACGACCATCTCGGTAAAAAAGAAAGACGTGACAAACAGTGTTGCGCAAGATGTTGTGTACTTTGACCATCACGCAAAGTTTGAGAAACTGACGACACTCCTTGCGGACCCATCCTTTTCTCGCATACTCATCTTTGGTGCAATGAAACACAGTGTTGAGAAACTCTCAAACGAGCTCTCGCACCACGGTATTAAAGCTGATTCAATTCACGGCAACAAGAACCATAGTCAACGCCAACGTGCGCTCCAGAACTTCAAGTCTGGACATGTACGCGTGCTCGTTGCAACAGATGTGGCGGCGCGTGGTATCCATGTTGATAACGTCTCGCACGTCATTAACTATGATTTACCCAATACGTTTGAGGATTACGTGCATCGTATCGGCCGTACCGGCCGCGGTGATAAGCACGGTATGGCACTTACGTTTGTGCCAAAAGCACCTGCGTACCACACTACTCGATAAGCGCATAGAAAAAGCAAGAAAAGGGCGGCTCTGGCCGCCCTTTTCTGTACATTCCTCCTAAAGTGACTCCTGTATCACGATACGATTGACTTATCCTACAAGGTGTTGTAGATTATTCGAAGTTGGAGTTCTCTTATTAAACCCGTCGCAATGAGCGAAACCTATGCAACACCTGTAATGAGTACGGGAGTTGTTACGGCAAGTTCAATAGATATTACTGCTTACCTTTCTCTATGTTTAAAGCTCGCGTAGCTACTATTTTTACAATACTCTTCTCTTTTGGTTTTGCCTTGAGTCTTTTTATTGCATCACCAGCAGACGCCGCAATTATCACGCCAGGATTTCAAGAGGAGGTTGTTGCAAATGGTTTCATTCTTCCCACGGCAATGGCGTTTGCAAATGATGGCACTATTTTTGTTGCAGAAAAGAGCGGTACCGTAAAACGCATCGTGAACGGAGTGCGTATGCTGACTCCGGTGATTACACTAACCGATGTAAACACATTCGGTGATCGCGGTCTCATTGGTATTGCCGCAGATCCTAATTTCGGAGTGAATGGATACCTCTACCTTTCCTATACCTACGAGAATACACCAGGAGCATTCGTGAGTGGGTCAAAGACAGCGCGCGTCGTACGAGTCACTGTTATTAATGGTATCGCTGAGGAGTCAACAAAACTAGTACTTGTCGGTACCATCGGTGGAAACGCGACACAACCGTCGTGTGAGAATTATCTCGTGACCGCTGACTGTGTACCCTCGGATTCACCCAGTCACAGCGCGGGCGGCCTTCGATTCGGACCTGATGGAAAACTCTATGCTTCGTTTGGTGATGGGGCTGACTTCAGTGCTGTTGACCCACGAGCACTCCGCGCACAAAATATTGACTCTCTCGGAGGAAAAGTGATTCGCATTAATCCAAACGGTACCGCACCAACTGATAATCCTTTCTATAATGGTGACCCGAACGCGAACCGTTCTAAAGTTTTTGCACTCGGTGTACGAAATTCTTTTCGTTTTAACTTTAATCAAACAAACGGAAAACTGTACGCAGGAGATGTAGGGTGGAGTTCATTCGAGGAAGTAAACGCAATTGAAAGTGGGAAGAATTATGGCTGGCCATGCCGTGAAGGGTTAGGCGCGACAACATACAATTGCACACCATCAAGCACTGCTACGAATCCCGTGTACACGTACCCTCACAACGCTTCAGGTTCGGGATCAATTAGTGTCGGTGCGTTCCCCAATAATGGCGCCTACCCAAGTACCTACACCAATACACTCTTTATTGGAGACTACGCACAAAATTGGATAAAGATGGTTAACCTAAGTAGCACCGGTTCATTCCTCTCTGTCGAAGATTTCACTACCGGTATGCTCTTTCCTGTAGATGTCACCGCAGGCCCAGATGGAAATGTGTATTACCTTGATATCGGGTATGCATCGGTAAATCGCATTACCCATACGAGTGGCAATCGAAGACCCGTGGTATCACTTGGAGCAACACCTACTTCAGGAGCGCTTCCACTCATGGTTAATTTTTCAAGTGCCGGGACATATGATCCTGACGGAGACGCACTCACCTATCTCTGGAACTTCGGAGACGGATCTACTTCAACGGCTCAAAATCCCTCGCACATCTACTCAATTGGGGATACCTATACTGCAGCACTCACCGTGACTGATAGTAAGGGAGCAGTAGCCACAAAGAGCATCGTCATTACCGCAGGGAACCGTGCACCACAAGCGCAAATCCTCTCACCAGCAAGTGGTGCGCTCTATTCCCCACTTGAACTGATTACGCTCTCTGCAACAGCAACTGACTTCGAGGATGGTGCACTCCCTCCGAGTGCTTACTCGTGGCAAGTGTTACTCCACCACAATACCCACGTACATTACGTGCAAAGTTTTGTTGGAGTACAAAACCCGACCTTCATTGCCGACAATCACAATGACCCTGATGTGTACATGGAGATTATCCTTACCGTTACGGATAGCGTGGGACTCACGAATGTCAAAAGTATTTCGATGTACATGAACAATGGTCTTGGAGGTGCCAACCTTTTTGCAAATCCCTCTGTTGAGATTCCGAGCGATGGAGCGCTCTCATATCTTCCGATTGGGTGGGCAAACGGTTGGTTCGGTACGATTGATCCAGTATTTTCATACCCTACCGGAGCTGGCTTTGACGGAGACAGAGCTGTTTCCGTACGTATTAATAGTTACACAAGTGGGAGTGCGAAATGGTTTCCCTCTCCCGTATATGTGACTCCAGGAAAGACGTACACTTTCAGTAATTTATACACCGCGACAGTCCCAACCCAAGTCGTTGCGCAGTACGGACGCTCTGACGGGACGTACCAGTACCAATTGCTCGGAACAGTACCTGTGGCGACACTCCCCACTCCCACAACATACGCAATCACGATACCTGCAGGAGCAGAAACCATGACGGTATTTCATGAAATAGATGCAGTCGGTACTCTCACGACCGACAATTATGTACTCTCACTTGCAGGGGGCGATACGACATTCCCCTCAGGAAGTATTGTGTCACCCGCAAGTAGCACCGTAGCCTCTGGAACTATTCAGGTCTCAGTGACAGCGAGTGACAACATAGGTGTCGCCAGTGTCATGCTCTTCGTCGATGGTGTACCAGTTGGAACTCCTGACACGACTGCGCCGTACATTCTACCGTGGAATACAGCATCATCTACAAATGGCGTTCACACATTAACGGCTCGAGTTCTTGATACATCAAGTAATGCCTTCATAACAGGAGGTGTCACCCTCACCGTCAGTAACGCCACTGCAACACTGATAAACCTCTTTGATAACGGAAACTTTGAAATTGCGAGTGGTACAAATCCTCGCTCATGGCAACCGGGAGGATCAGGGACCCATACCGCGGTGTACTCCTATCCTGTTCCTGGTATTACCGGTAATGGTATCGCAATAACGGTGACAAAGTACGGACCAGGTGATACGGGAGATGCACGATGGGTACATGCACCAATCCCTGTTACGAGTGGGATACGCTATACCTACCGTACTGCATATAAAGCGACGACAATTTCAGATGTACTTGGTCGGTATCGTTTTGCGAATGGTACTGAACACTACTTTGGACTTATTAAGGAAATCCCCGGAACATCAAACTGGACGTATGTGGAAAATTCATTTGTCCCACCCGTTGGAGCTGTGGATGTTACGTTTGGTCATGCTCTCAGTGCTGAAGGGGCAACACTCACCATGGATGACGTATCCCTTACTATAACGGGTACTGGTACTCCATCTGAGATAAATGATCCTGTTGTTGAGTTCCTTTCACCACTTCAAGGAGCAACCCTGAGTGGTGTTGTCACACTCACCGCATCATCAAGTGATGATACAGCTGTCGTCGGTGTCTTCTTTGCAATTAACGGAAGTCCACTTGGTATTGAAGACACAACATCTCCGTACCAGGCGGTATGGGACACCCGTACGTATCCAAATGGATCCTACCTTTTGAAAGCAACGACTCGGGATCCATACGGAAATAATACAAAAGCAACTATAACCGTCACGGTCAACAACACCATAACTCCTCCCGCTACAACCACCAACCTAGTTCCAAATGGTACGCTCGAAATTGTTGGTACGGGAGGTAATCCCGCAAGCTGGAACCGCGGCGGCTGGGGAACAAACACCCGCACCTTCACGTACCCCGCAACAGGGTTCTCTGGTAATGGTGCACAGGTCACCGTCTCAGGGTACACGAGTGGAGACGCAAAGTGGTATTTCAACCCTGTTACCGTTACCCCCGGAACTCCCTACGCAATAAGCGATCGATACAACGGTACGATTGGAACCGAGATACTGGCACAATTCACAAAGATCGATGGTACCTTCCAGTACCAATACCTTGGTGCAACTCCCGCTACGGCAAGCGCATGGCAAACATTTAATGCAACCATCACCCCACCGACTGGTGTGAACGCACTCACCCTCTTCCATGTCATTGCTGGCAATGGAACACTCACGATTGATAACGTAAGTGTGACCGGACCAGGAAGCACATCGACATCGGATACGACTCTTCCAACGGTTTCTGTGACGAGTCCCGTTTCAGGAGCGACGGTGAATGGAACAACGACCGTAAATGTGACCGCAACTGATAATATTGCAGTGACGAGTGTCTCGCTTCTCGTGGATGGAAATATGACGGGCTCACCGGACACAACTGCACCCTATAGCTTCACTTGGAACACAGCGATATTCGCGAATGGTGCGCACACCGTCGGCGCTCGTGCGAGTGATGCTGCAGGAAACCTGGGAACATCTTCTTTGGCTACCGTCACCGTCACCAATACGGTAACCCCTCCAGCAACCTCCACAAATCTCGTCTCGAACGGTACGTTTGAAACAGCCGGAGCCAGTGGAAATCCAGCAGGATGGACTCGAGGTGGATGGGGTACAAATAATCGCGTGCTCACCTATCCTGCAACTGGTCAGACTGGAAATGGTGCTGGAATAACGATAACAAGCTACACAAATGGAGACGCTAAGTGGTACTTCGACGACATCGCAGTAACACCAGGTACTCCATACACATTTGGCTATACCTACCTCTCCACTGTTCCCACCAATATTAGTATTCGCTACACTATGAGCAACGGAACAAAAACATGGGTAGGCATAGTGAATCCTAGTGCAAGTGCAGTATGGACAGCACAAAGTCTTGTATTTGTTCCACCAACGGGTGCAGTGAGTGCGACAGTTGTACCAATCTTGAATAGAATAGGTTCACTCACGATTGATAATGTGACCGTGACGGGACCTGGCAGCACAAGCACTCCACCAGACACCACCGCACCGACCGTCACAATAACAAGCCCGGTGGAAGGTACAGTCTCAGGCATTGCGTCTATTGCTGCGACAGCATCAGACGACACGGGAGTAGTGGGTGTCCAATTCAAACTAGATGGTATAAATCTTGATGCTGAGGACGCAACAGCTCCATACAGTATCTCTTGGAATACTGCAAGCACTTCAAATGGTACGCACACACTCACAGCAATAGCACGTGATGCAGTCGGAAACTCAAACACTGCGACGCGTACGGTCACCGTAAATAATAGTACGAGCACACTAAGCACCTTTACCGAAGGTATGGCAACGCTTTCGTTTGATGACGGGTGGCTCTCTCAGTACATCACTGCTCTCCCCATCCTTGATTCTGCGAACATACCTGCAACATTTAACATTGTCACAAACGAAACTAATGGAGCTGGTGCGGGAGAGTTAATCAGTAATGGTAGTTTTGAGGTTGCTGGAATAAATGGTGATCCAACAGGATGGTCACGTGGAGGCTGGGGCACAAATACAAGCTCCTATACTTATTCTAACCAAGGATACACAGACAATACCGCCGCAACCGTAGCGATTACTGCATACACGAGCGGAGACGCGAAGTGGTACTACGAGGATGTTCCTGTTACCCCAAGCCAAGACTATCGGTACACAAGTGCGTATCGATCGAATATTCAGAGCGAACTTGTAGTGCGGTATACCGCGGGTAACGGTGCAGTCACCTACAGTTTTGTTGCGACTGTCCCAAATAGTAACAATATCTGGTCCATACTGTCACACACGTTGACTCCACCAGCGGGCGCAGTTTCTGCAACCATGTTCCATGTGATCAGTAGCATAGGAACACTCACCATCGATACCGTATCATTTGGTATTAAAAATGACTTTGTAACACCTCTTCACATTCGCACCTTAGAACAAGGAGGCAACGAAATTAGTTCACATACAAAAACACACTCAGATCTGTCCATACTCTCTAGTACTCAACAAGAAATTGAAATCAATGGATCAAAGAATGATTTGCTCACAATGGGCGTTCTGTCAGTACAAACACTCGCGTATCCGTACGGTGGATACTCTTCAACGACGCAACTCATCACAAAACAATCAGGGTACAGTGGGGCGCGTTCAGTTGAACGTGGATTCAATACACCATCAACAAATGCTTTTGGTCTTAAAGTCCAAGGGGTACTTCGTACGACGACTCTCGCCGAAGTAATAAACTGGATTGATACTGCAAAGCAAGATAAAACATGGCTCATACTCATGTTCCACCAGTTAGACACCGACACAGCAAACACATTCGGTACAACTCCAGCACTTTTCGGGGAAATTGTATCCTATCTTTCTACGAGCGGCATACGCACAGTTACCACAGCTGAAGGTATCCAAGAATTACAATAGTCTGTTTCTGTACAACTGAAATTACGATCTATCTTTTCACAGCAGTAAGGAAAACGGCAAGGGCATCCTCGTCGGACCAGACGAGCCAATTGCGTTCTTTATCCTGGTTGAACCATATCCATCCATGAAGGAGTGAGTACTTGGGCATTTGAGTAAAGAACGCATCTTTCATCCACTCAGCTTTGCGAGGACCATCTGCTGATGCGAATGAGAAGATGATAATCGGTTTCTTATATTGCGAGATAACATCGAGTGCCGGCCCAAATATTTCACTAAATGAGTACCATGGGGTGCCTTTATTGAATCCATCAACACCAACATAGTCTACATACGCATCACCAGGATAATACGCCTCAATCCTATTTTCAAATGTGCGAGGAACTGAAACAGAATTAGGCGCCCACCCGAACTTTACATTTTCTACATCAGTAAAAAATTCGTGTACATACTGATATGCACGGACGGCTTCTTCCGGGCTATTTCCATTTACCGTCCCTGACCACGCATTCCAGTTACCATTCATTTCTGAGAACGGCACAAGAATTATTTCTCCCTTATATTTTTGCAGCTGCGTGGCAAAGTCAGTAAGGTACTCATCCCATTTCCCATCTAAGATAGCTGCATACGAATATTCTGGCTGATAGATCGGGTCTTTGGTGTAGTCACTCGACTCCCAAAAAATAACAAGCGTTCGATCCCTGTTGTACGCGTATGTTTTAAGAAACTTAGGTAACTCTCCTCCCCCATTACCCCAATGGACAAAGAAGGCTAAGTAATCTGGGTTACTCGTTATGTACGTATCAAATTTTTCTATTGCAGCTGGGTTAGACCCAGTAAACACACCCCATTGTAAAGTCTTTTGCTGGTTTGCTACATCAACGGTGGTTTTTGTTGATTGCTGATTGACGGGGATACTGACAACATTTTTTATCGGAGGGGCTTCAGGATTGGGCACCGTGACTATGTGTGATCCTTTATTAGGTGCAAGCTCATCGTTCGTTGATACCAACAATGTTTCACCTATGATAGCGACGGGGGTAGTGGTAGCACTACCCCCCCGGATTGTTCCATCCGTACTCGTACGGGTGGAATCAAAGGTAGATAGCTCAGGAACCACTTCAATCACAGGTTCGTTGTTGTAATAATTATCATGAGAATACGGCCACAGTGTAAGCATTAATAGGAATGTCAATGATACACTAATTGCAATGAAAGGTTTCGACATGATACCAGTATAGCTGATACTCAGTACTTCTCAATTTATGGCTTAGATTAAGCGTAAAATGGCAGTCTCAAGTTCTCTTTGCTTGAATCATGAAAGCTTGACTTTTCAATTATTGTATCTTACAATAGAAAAAGTTATTTTCTGCACCCAGAGCTTTTCTGGTACATATCTCGCCCCCACAACTTCAAAAACAATTTGATTAGAGACATCTTTTTTCAGATGTACTGTGTTGTGTTGGCCTATACCTCTGATTTTAATCAGTCGTCTAGTTAGTGTATGAAAATACTCAAAAAAACATGCCCCGCAAAAAACCACAACTTACCATCGCTGTACTCATTCCTGCTCATAACGAGGAGAAGATGGTTGCTGCGTGTGTAGACTCATGCCTAAGACAAACTCGCACTTTGAATCAAATAATTGTTGTGAATGATGGTAGCACAGATGCTACTGGTGAGATTCTAAAAACGTATGGTAACGCCATAACGGTCATAACAATCAAAGACGCAACGGGTAATAAAAGCCGTGCTCAGGAGATTGGTATTAAAGCAGTTACGAGTGACATCATGATTGCAACAGACGGGGACACTATCCTCCATGAAAAGTTTGCTGAGGAAATTGAAAAAGATTTTATAACAACCCCAGAACTCAGTGTCGTCGCCGGATACGTACAGAGTACAAAATACAATATACTCACGGCAATCCGTGAAATTGACTACACAATTGGACAAGACATCTACAAACGTGCTCAAGAGTATGTGCAGTTTCTACTCGTGATACCAGGGTGTGCTGGTGCATTCAGGACAGAATTATTCCGAGATGGAACAGTTCAATTTGACCACGATACCCTCACTGAAGACCTCGATTTTACCTACAAACTAAACGCTCAAGAAAAACTCATTAAACTCAACTACAATGCAATTGTTTTCACACAGGACCCGCCAACAATTCATTCATACATTAATCAAATGCGCCGATGGTACGGGGGTGGTTGGCAGAATCTAAAAAAACATTTTCCGCTCATTATCTCAAAGCCAAGTGCTTCGCTCATATTAGCTACAACCTACCTCGAAGGTACTGTTTTTAATTTTGCACTCTATTTCCTCTTCTTTATCAATACAAGACTCTTTCTTGAGCTCATGCTTCTCTACTGCATAGTGGGGACCTGTATGGGAATTTATGCTGCAGCTCGAAAACGTCGCCTTGACTTACTCCTCGTTGGGCCGCTCATTCCACTCACAACACTCCTCAATGCATACATCCTCATGGAACAGTTGGTTATTGAAGTGCTCCTCAGAAGGAAAAACATGACGTGGTTTCATCCTGAACGCAAGACAGTAGTTATGGAAGGAAATAATCTTGCAAAAATATGACACCTGTCGGAGGTATTACCGCAATTGTGAGTATTCTCATTATTGTTGTTCGGAATATGTATGTCGGTATAGCTAAAGTACTGCATATCAAGCCAACTAAAAAGGAGGTCCGCAAGCTCACCTCATATCAGCGAATACTTGCTTCTTGTGTTGTACTCACTCTTGTTGTTGCTGGTATTACCTATTCAGCATCAGTTGTCCTCTACTATGGGACGCTCGAGAAAAACAATCTTGTCATTGCTCATCGGTTACTTAATCCATGTAAGCCAATTACGCTTCAATCTGGGACACAGGGTGTTATTTTAAGACTCGACGACGTGCAGGCATACGGATGGTCAGACGTATCAATGAAGATAATGCAAGATGCACTTACGAGAAACATGCCCATCATGGCATCGGTCATTCCGCTATACCTTGAAACTGATTCGAATATCACTCGATTCATCGAAGATAACGACTGCGCAATCGAGGTTGGTATACACGGGTACGATAACATCACCTACATCGACCCTGTCACAAACAGTCACTACGGTGAATTTGCGCTTCTCGACACTGAGGCTGCGCGAATTAAAATTGAAAAAGCACGTGCAGCGATTGGAGCGTTTACCAAACAACCCCTCAATGTCTTCATTCCTCCTGATAACCAGGTGTCTGAGGGTACAATAACGGCACTCCGTGAAGCAGGGATTACTGTCATTACGAGTGAAGGGACGGAATACTTTGACTATGATGCAGCGACGTACGATTTCTTGAACAAAACATTTATTCCTGCATCTACCGTAATACAGGATTGTGAAGCTACCTTCGATCGAGGTGATAGTCTCTGTGTCATCATGCTCCATCCTCAGGACTTCGTCCGCGGAGACGGGTCTATCGATACTGATCGCTACAGCGAGTATACTAAAATACTCGATTACCTAGAGGCGAACCGTATCCCCGTGCTCACGTTCAATGAAGTGGTAAAAAGAAACATGGGAATAAGTCCGTTCACCAAAGATATGAGTCTTGGAATGATTGACCCTTCTGTTGCACTTCTCCAGAGACTGCTGAATGAGTACGGGCTTACTGTCGCAAGCAAAGGATTCGGTTCAGCGGGAAATGAGACAGACTATTTCGGCGAACTGACTCGCGATGCACTCGTACAATTCCAAATTCTCGAGGGTATTGAACCTGCCGATGGTGTTCTTAATGCGGCTACACGAAGAGTACTCTCTGATCGAATGTACAATACTGCAGGGGAAAAAACTCAACAGTGAACTAGAGAAGTTGCATGAAATACCCCCTATTCACGGTATAGGATGACTAGAGATTCTCTGTTCCTCCTGCGTTTAGACACGCACGAAGGGTCGGTGTTTCTGTCCATCCGCATACACCAGTCGCCTGTCGCTCACACACCGCTTCTTTGTAGCATGCGTACTCGGCGCGATACTCGCACGTGGTCACCATGCCGTCTTCTGCCGCAGCTTCGCCACACACCTGTCCACTGCATCCGCCGATAACGCATGCATCAGTAGAAGCAGGAGTACGTGGCGTTGCACTAGCACCTTTGTTCCCGAGGAGTTTTATGTAGAAGCCCTCACTCCCGTAGAGCGTGTACGAACCATCTTCGAGTACATGAGCATAGACCTCAACTTGTTTTCCAATGTATTTTTCAAGATCACCAAAACTGTCGGCCCCTTGAATCGTCCCTACTGTCTCTTGGCTCCATCCCATGATAGCGGTGACATGCTTTCCACCTACCTCAACAAAACACTCACCGTCAGCGAAACATCCAGTATCAACCGCATCGAGCGTTCCGATGAACACATCAGCCTTTATCTTTCCTACAGGAGCAGGAGTGTTCTCTGTTGGGAATGCCCGACGTTCAGTCCCTACACCACTCTGTTCCTCACCTGGCGCCATATCACGCAAAGCCTCTGTCTCAGTAACTGCCTGCATACTTTCGTTCGTATCGCTTAATTGAAGCGCGTACCCTCCCATGACGATGAGCAATAATCCGAGAAGTGATAACAATCCAGTAATAATGAAGTTTTTTGTGTGCATGAAATGAAATTATATTCGTATATACCTATCTACGAGCGTACCGTACGAATGTAACAATACTTCATACAGTATATCGTCAACACAACGCTTCACTCATACCTTCCCCACATATAGAGTCAGTACGCCAGATAGTTGCAGTGAAATGAGTACTCTTCTCTAGCTCGCGCGCGACCGTCGTGCAGTTCTTTTTGTAGCAAGCAGTGCAGCGTCTCTTGCAGCCTGTTCCGCTGCTTTTTTTTCTAACGCGAGTTGCTCAGCGAGTGCGGCAGCCTTATCTCCAACCGCTTTGAGGAGCGCTGCCTGACGTTTCTGCTCTGCAATACGTGCCTCCTCTGCGCTTATCTGTGCTGTTTGAAGCGCTTTTGACTGTTCATTCGCAGCCGCCGCTTCTGCTCTTTTGACTTCGGCTTCAGTCTGAAGTTGCGCGAGCCGCTCGTTCTCTTTTTGGAGTGCCTGTGCATCTTCTGCTTCTTTGAGTAATGCAGTCTGCTCGGCTTCGAGTTCTCTAAGTTCGTCACCACGGTCAATGTGCTCTACCTGCTCGATTGCTTCTGCCTCAGCAAGAACCCGTTGCTGCCCCACGTATCTATGTGACCCAAAAAAAGCGGTCAGAATAACTAACCCGAAACTTGCGACTACATACGTTATATCTTTTTTCATATACACAATACTTATTGTTTAGGCAATGCGCTGCCACAAATGTGCATCCTTTTTAGTGACCTCACATTCACCACACTTAAAATCATCGGGGAGAGTCTCCCACAACGTGCCAGGGGGAATGCCGCGATCAGGATCACCGAGAGCTTCGTCATACAGCCACCCACACTCAAGACATACATACTGCAGCATAATTTGTTACTTATTCGATAAATGAAAAACAATATCGCGATTCTACGCGATATACATGAATGTTCTATGAATGACCACTACACCCTCTTCGGAAGCCGTATTGTGAAAGTTGAACCCACACCAAGCGTACTCGAAATATCTATTATCCCCTCGTGCGCGTCGACGATGTCTCTCACTATCGAAAGCCCCAAGCCCGTACCTGAACTTTTTGTCTGCGTTCGCGCCGTGTCAGCCTTGTAGAAACGTTCAAATACTCGATTTTGGTCGGCACTACTCATACCAATCCCCGTATCTGAGACAATTATCAAAACATCATGTGGTTCTGGCTTAATCTGGACAGACACCGTTCCCCCCGGAACATTGTAATCAATCGCATTCTTGATGAGATTCTGAAAAAGTTGAACGATGCTTCCGGGGATACAACGCACCACCGCTGTCTCCTCTGCCTGAAGGGTTATGGTTACCTGTTTCTCCGCTGCATAGTCACGAAACGCGTTTACCTGTAACGCTGCAATACGAGCAATATCTACAGGTTCGTACGTCACTGCCCCCATACTCTTGTTTTTTAGAAGAAACAAAAGATTATCAGTAAGGAGCGCCATACGATTCACTTCTTCAAGTAATTCACGGACAAACCCTATGTATTCAGTCACACTTCGGTCTTTTCGGAGTGCTGCCTCCGCTCCTGACTTCATAACAGCAAGCGGTGTACGGAGTTCATGTGCAACATCACCCATAAACTGTTCCTGCTTCTTGTAAACAACCTCAATAGGCCTGAGTGTCCGACGGGCAAGAGAATATGACGCAATACTTGCCAAGATAAGAATTCCAACATCAACAAGAATAACAACCGCTTCAAGGTGCTCCCGTAATTCTGAGAAGCTAAACTCACTACCCCCACTATCAATATCATACGTAGTTGATCCATTTGTATATTCAATAACTATTGGGGCTGGTTTTGCAGTGAAGAGTGTGAGAATTGTCACACTCGAAATTATAAGCACTATGAAAACACCAACCACATAGTAGACGGCGAGCCTAAGCGCTGTTCGCGTAAACTCACTCCGCTTTAAAGACGTATCCCACTCCTCGAATTGTTTTAATATAGCGTTCATGTTCTGTTCCAAGTTTTTGCCTGAGCTGCTTTATGTACACATCTGTTATATTACTAAATGCACTATACGCAAAATCCCAGCAATGGTCGAGGAGCTGCTCCCGGTTAATAACCGTACCTGCATTCCGCATGAGGTACTCGAGTATCGCATACTCTTTCAGCGTCAATTGCACATCCTTCCCCGACTGGGTAACCGATCGAGTTGATGTCTTAAGAATGAGGTCTTGCACCGCGAGTTCATCGTGGAGCTGTACTTTCGGCCGACGCAAGAGTGCGCGCACTCGTGCGAGAAGTTCTTCCATAGCAAACGGTTTTACAAGGTAATCATCGGCACCACTATCGAGGCCGAGTATGCGCTCAGCTACTTCACCCTTTGCGGTGAGCATAAGTACTGGTGTTACGTTCCCTTCTGCACGGATACTTTTGCAGACCGCAATACCATCCTTCTCGGGAAGCATGATATCGAGGATGACAAGGTCATATACACCTCCGAGAATCATCCGCTCTCCCGTGACGCCATCGTATACCGCATCAACCGAAAAGGCCTCCTCCGTGAGCATTGTCAGTATATATTTTGACAATTTTTCGTTATCTTCAACAAGGAGTACCCGCATATACCCATATATTACACCTATTCATCTTCCCTTCATATTGTGTCTCAATACTTTTCAACATGGAGGAATATGCATTCACGGAGCGCCATATGGGAACTGAGGTGAGCATCTCACTCATTACCCCAGCATACGAAGTGGCACAGAGTATTGCCACGCGAGCTTTTGCTATTATTCGCGCGTACGAGGCTCGATTCTCGAGATTTCTTGAAACCAGTGAACTTACAAAGCTAAACAAACAGAAAGATATGCGCGTGTCAGAGGAATTCTTTACCGTGCTTGCACGGAGCTACGAACTCTACGAAGCAACCGGTGGGGCGTTTAACCCACTCGTCCAAATTGCGAAGCACGGGTATACGGGCGACTACGCACTCATCAAAGATGCAGAACAAGAGTCAAACGCCTCAACCTACGACACTAATTTCTCGTCAGTCGTTATGGACGAAAAGACGCGAAGGGTCATACTCCAAGATACACAGGCGCTCGACTTTGGTGGTTTCCTCAAGGGATACCTCGCGCATGATATTTCAAAATTGATAGACGAGACGTATAGCGAGTGCACGGGCAACATAGTAAATATCGGAGGTGATCTCCATACCCGAGGATACGATGAGCATGGGAATCCCTTCGTGTTCGCCCTTTATAATCCCGTAAACAAAACTGAGTTCTCGGTTCCCATTACCAACATGAGCCTTGCAACAAGTGGCACCTACGCACGGTCATGGCAGCTACGTGACGGGACTACGCGTCACCACATTCTCTCTCCGTGCGATGTGACAAGTACTGAGACACACTATGTCTCCGCGAGCATCATTCACGAGGATGGCGGGACTGCAGAGGCATACACAAAACTTTTTCTCGTCGGTGATCCCCATATCCTCGAACAGACAAAACCACGCGATACCTACCGTTACTTTCTCATTACACACCGTGGCGACGTTATCCATTCACAATCATGAAAACATATCTCACGAGCATTAAACGACTGCAGACCTTTCTACTCTTTATTTCTATTCTCGTACTTCTAGTGCTACCGGAAGCTCTTGTCTTTTTCCCCGATGCCATGGGCAGAATAACGGATGGTCTCTACACCGTAGCGCACACAATGCTCTTTTTTGTCATGGTTATACGACCACTTGCTGATATGCTCCGTGGTGTCTCATGGATTCGACCACTTGTTATCTTGCGTAAAGGAGTCGGCGTCTTATCAGCATCAATCATCGTCTCATTTATCATTGCGAAGGTCATGGTAGCTCCGTACGAATACCTCGGGGACGTAGCTTCATACAGCTACTGGTCTCTCAACAACCTTGCGCTCTTTGCACATCTTGCAG
>JANOXF010000019.1:0-2523 GCA_031418275.1 Candidatus Kaiserbacteria bacterium | reverse complement strand
TGAGCATTCCGCAGAAATGCGTATCGTTTCCTCGCATACGCATAAATACATATGCATCGGTAAACGAGATTGGTTCTGAATTCCTGAGAAATGAGACTGTGCCCTGTGACGAGAGATGGAGGATAATCTCTTTTGTCCTATAGGAATAAAGAGGGATTCTGTTTCCGAAATACTCTGTAAAATCTCCCGTGGTATCACGGTTTGCATTGAGGAGGATGCATTTTTGGGGGTTCACACAGCATAGTATACTCCAAAAAATACTGAGGGCATGTGGTGAGCAGGTCTATTGAACTTTATTCCATTTGTGGTATAATTGAAAAGTTAATACGAGGATGTTCCAAACGCCATAGAATGGCTTTTTTTATATACCAACTTCAACACTCATGGTGTCAAAATCTAAGAACATAATTGCATACGTCATGGGGCTTCCTGAAGGGGTCATTCCAAGTATTCGTAGTTACGAAAAGGAAACGAAGCAAAAATTCCGGATAATGCTCATTTGGGATAAGCATGCACCACAAAAGAGAAGCGAAGGAGATTTTCCTGATGTTGATATCTTTCTTTCCATTGATTTTACAAAGGCGGGTTCAATTGCAGAAGCACTCGCTCCGTACCAAGAAGAACTGCGTGCTATTACCTGTCGTGCAGAGTCGTACATCTCACGCTTCATGCAAATTATTCCGCACGTGCCGTATTTACGTACTCCATCAACGGAATCACTCGCGTGGTCAACTGACAAACTCGAGATGCGCAGACGTTTCGCTATTCTCGCAAAGCCGTTTACTCCAAAGTACGCGGTGGTGCATGAAAACACGAAGGCAGAGCGCGCACGCGTCATTGAAAAGATTAAATTCCCAATGATTGTGAAACCAACGAATCTTGCTCAAAGTCTCCTCGTGACGGTCTGCTATCACGAGGATGAGCTCAAGCGTTCGCTCACGGCACTCCGAAAAAAAATTGAAAAGATTTACTCTGAAAATGGTCGTGTTGAGGTGCCACGCATTATTGTGGAGGAATTCATGGAAGGAGATATGTATTCAGTTGATGCATACGTGAATTCACGTGGGACCGTGTATTTTTGTCCAATGGTTCGCGTGGTAACGGGGCACAATATCGGTCATGACGATTTCTTTAATTACCTCCATATGACTCCGACAAACCTCAAAATAGCATCAATTCAAAAAGCACACGTTGCCGCAGAGGCGGGTGTTCATGCGCTTGGTCTCCGTAACACGACCGTGCACGTCGAGCTTATGAAAATTGATGATGAGTGGAAACTCATAGAAATCGGACCGCGTATTGGAGGTTTCCGTGACACCTTGCACCGGCTTAGTTGCGACATCGATCATTCGCTTAATGATATTCTCATTCGCTTGCCAAAGAAGCCCTATGTGCCAAAAAAGTGTAAAGGATTTGCCGCAACGCTTAAATGGTACCCAAAGGCCGAAGGAAAGCTTACAAAGCTCAAGGGAATCAAAAAAATTCAGGAAGTGAAATCGTTTGTGACGATATCAGTTAATAAGAAGGTAGGAGATAGATGCCGTTTTGCGAAAAATGGTGGCAAGGCGGTGTTTACCGTAACGCTTTACAATGATGAGCGCTCGAAGCTCCTTGCGGACATACGCCGTGTTGAGCAAGCGATTGATATTCAAGTCGAATAATGTACACCCACGAGCCCGTATGAGAGTGTGGTAAGGTACTATAGTCATATGCCACGCACTAAATACATCGTTGTTTTCTCTGCAATCCTTATTGGACTTCTCATAGTAGTAGGGCTATTTTTCGCATTCCGTGTTTCGCCTATCGCACTCTACGGAAATGAACATACTGCACTTCTCATTCAGTCCGAGGTCACAACTCCGACTGCTGAGGTAGAGAATGACACAACTCGTGAGGAGACGCGCACCTCGCTCCGTGCTGCGCTTCAAGGATATGTGGCTCAGGGAGCGACTGCTCCCATTCGAGAAGAAATGGAAACAGGAGATAGTGCAGTTGATTTAGTCAGGGACGCAAATACTGTAGAAAAGAAGGAAACAGATTTAGTACATGCAGCACTTTTATGTGATAGTGCAGTCTCCTCAATTCCTCCCGTTGATACCTGGGGCTTAGTTAACACGACGCTTGCTGAAGGGGCACGTGTTGTCTCGAGTCTCGAACTCGATGCATTTGGCATGCCAAAGCATCACCTCCAGATTCCGATGACCCCAATAGTCACTCCACTACCACAGTGTCTTCCCCAAGCGGGGATGGTGGGTATTGCTCTCGATGGGCGGGTAATAAAAACTGATGCGCCCTTCAGTACTGATGCAGAAGGTATCGCAGGGTATGCACTCGATGGCTTCGGCATCTTCAGTATGTACGAGAATGGGAGTGTTGTAACGAATGCTGATCTTGACCAGTGTCACGGACACGTTCATATGATTGTGTGGAATGGGATACTCATATCGCTCTATCACTACCATGTGACGGAAAATTCACCATACGCTCTCGGTTGTTTCAGAGGAAATCCAGTGCAACTCTAAT
>JANOXF010000018.1:0-16527 GCA_031418275.1 Candidatus Kaiserbacteria bacterium | reverse complement strand
CGAGGGATGCAATTATACGCACATCATTCCCTTCCTCATGAGCTACCCTGAATTTCGTAATATCGGGATTAAGCAGAGCGAGAGATTCTATCTCCGATTGTATGTGTACTGCGTCAAAATTGGTACTACGCATGTACGATGCAAAAAGATCATGCATCATGCCAATACGATCCTTTTCAAGACGCTCTTGATTGTCACGTGCTGCATTAAGAAATTGTTGCCCACTCACGAGAAAAGCTACAGGTATCACTACCATGATCACAAGCGTCATAAGCAACTGTGGATGCCGGAACACGTACTGCGTGCCAGTGTGTACTGCGTTTATAAGATAGCGAATCATGAGTTACTGAACGAGGGCAAGTTCCTGTTCACGTGGCCTCACGTGAAGGCCAAGAAGTATGAGCACGAGTCCAAGTGCGACGACAGCAATTGAGCCCACCACAAGCATGACACTCTCTGTTAGGAGTGAGGGATTTTCGGGTTCACTCGTAACTGCTGCACTTGCTCCAGCGTCTACGGGGGAGAACGCTTCTGCAGTCTTTATGAACGCAAGCGGGTTACTCTTTGCCACAATCTTTCCTGCATTATCGGTGATACCGACATACACTTCATGCGCACCATCGTCGAGTTCTTTATCAAATATGTAACTCCAGTTCCCTTCCGTATCAGTCTTCACGGTGACAATAATGGGAGTACTGAAAATGTAAAGCGTGACAAAACTACTCGGAAGTCCAGTTCCTGTAATCATTGCGCTCCTTGATTCTGGTTTAGGCTGATCGGTGTTCGAGGAAAGACCACCAATGGTCGTTACCGTAAGTAAGTCCTCACGAACGACACCAGTGTCTTTCGGTGATTCGTAGCGAATATTTGCTTCAGGTTTGGGATCTGTTGGGTTATAGCCACTCAAAATTTCAGCTCCATCAATATATCCATCGTTATCTGTGTCAGCTACAAGTGGGTCTGTTTTGTAGATACTCACCTCATCGTAATCAGAAAGACCATCTTTGTCAGTATCCTTCGTTATCGCATCACCGACACGTTCTTTTATGATTGTTTCGTTCCGTTCTGTCTTTTCACGAAGCTCTGTATTCATACTACCAAGATACTCCTTCACTCTCTTTACCAGATCAGTACGTTCAGGACCCTGGGGAAGTTTAGCAATAATCTCACTTTCAAGCGTATCCATACGGGCACGTGCATCGTCACGTGCTTTCGTATCGCCATGACGAAGTGCACGAGCATATTCACTGATAAGCTCTTGTACCTTTGCATTAAATGAATCGAGTATGGTTTTAATTTCATCTCGAGTTTCTGAATCTTCATCACTAAAACCAAGTGAGGTTACTGCCGGTTGCTGTTCAACACTCGATTGTGGTTGTGGTGTAGTTTCTTCACTCACCTTAGTGAGTGTGTCGACGTAGGCTGTCTGCTCAACTGTCTTCTCGGTTTCATTGAGATTTTTTACAGAAAACTTTATACGATTACTCGTGCTGTCTCCGTATGTATGGCGGACCTTAGCAAACAATTCATACGAACCATTGGGCATTTGGAGTGAATCAAAACGGTAACGCCACGTAGTGTCATTTTGCTTATTTGCAAGGCCAATGAAACGCGGTGTGAGCAATATGGACTGTACGGCGTACAGTTCAACATAGGACGCGAGTGGGACGCTCACATAAATGTCAGCCTCACCTGAAATAGGACTCTCCTTTGCAATGGTGATCGTTATCACAGGTTCAAGCGGTACTGATGTTGGTGCAGGTGCTGTTGCTGTAACAACGGTTGTTGTTGCTACGACTGACGTGTCGGAAGTCTTATTATCAACATTTATAATCAGTGCTCGTAGAACACTAGTGCCGTCCTGAAGAATAGCTTGAACTTTTAGGTCATATGAGCCGTTAGGTATTTTTGTAGTATCCCATTCAAAGCGCCACTCATTATCACCATGAAAACTTGCGTAGCCAAGTGGTGTAAATAGTGTTCCTGATATATCGCGCGGTCGAGTAAAGAGTCGTGCCGATGTTGCACCATATACAAACGTGCGCACAGAAATAGTTCCACTCAAGGTTGTGTTTGAGCCAATATCAACTCGCATGTCAGTCGTCGAGACTGTTGTAGTAGTTGCGCTCGGAGAGGTGGTACTGGTAGTGGTAGTAGTAGTGGTTGCAGTCGTTGTCGCATCATTCGTCGGTGGTGGTGCTATTTCAATTGGATGATTTAAAACCGTATAGACATTCGAATCTTCAACAGTATATGTTCCATACTGATTTGTTATGACAGCTCTTAGTCTATACGAACCATCGAGAAAATTTGCGGTTTGCCAGTAGTTTCGCCATACAAGGTCACTAACACGAACGAATGTCCCGAGCGTATAGGTCTGATTCGAATCAGTACTTCGCGCTGCAAGTACAATCGACGTTGCTAGTGGGACAGTTACATTGATAGGGACAGTGCCTACAAGTGTTGAACCATTTGATTCAACATTGAGGTCTGCGGTGGGCGTAGTATTTACTGTACTTGAAATGCCACCTGAGCCAGAAGACATCATGCAATCAAGTGTCCCTGAGACGCAGTTAGTACTGCTTGCAGTTAGGGCAGCCTGACGTATCTCCTCATTCCCAAAAAAAGAATTGACTGACTGTATGTTGTAGAGTGCGAAGAAAGCTCCAATCATCACAAAGGCAGTACCTGTGTACCGCGCAACTTGTGAGACGAGTTGCGCGTGATCGATTGGAAAACGAAATGGGGAGAGAAGCGCAAGACTTAGATTCTTTTTAGTTAGATTTGATGAGAATGAAGGTATGAGGGATTTCTTCTTCGTGAGCAGTGGCACATCAGTTACAAACGTGCGCTTGGGTTTACTAACTTTTGAATGAATCGAGAGCTTCTGTGGTTTAGTGGATTCCGATTTTCTTGGTACCAATACCGAATCTTTTTTTGCTTTTGTTTTTGGCTTTGACACTTTTTTTACAATAGGAACACGGGTGCTTTTTTTATCAGCACTCACTACAGTAAGTATATCCGTTTTCCGCGGCATACCCCTATTGTAGTACTTGTTGCACTGCAATTAAAGGAGTTTTTGTCGATAACTATTTCTTCTTTGATTTCGCTTTCAACTCTTCAAGTGCACGTATCTCATCACGGAGAATAGCGGCGGTCTCGAAATCAAGAACCTTAACCGCCGCCTCCATTTGCTCTCGCTTTTCTTTCATGAGACCACGTGGATTCTTTTGAAAGAGAGTCGAGTCAATTTCAAGAAGTGTTGATACTGCTTTCATATGGTCGGTCATGAGTGCTTCGGAGATATCTTTGATTTCTTTTATAATTGTCTTAGGGGTAATGCCATGCTCTTTGTTGTAGGCAAGTTGAATCACGCGTCGCCGTTTTGTCTCACTGATTGCGTAGTTCATTGAATCAGTGAGTTCGTCAGCATAGAGAATCACACGCCCGTTCACGTTACGTGCAGCGCGACCAATGGTCTGGATGAGGGACGTTTCAGAGCGAAGAAATCCTGCTTTGTCGGCATCAAGAATTGCTACGAGTACAAGTTCAGGAAAGTCGAGTCCTTCACGAAGCAGGTTTACTCCCACGATACAGTCAAAAATTCCTTTTCTGAATTCAGTGAGAATTTGGATGCGTTCGATTGTTTTAATATCACTATGGATGTATTTCGATTTTACCCCACGTTCACTGAGAAATTCCGAGAGATCCTCTGCCATTTGCTTCGTGAGTGTCGTCACAAGCACGCGACCACCGTCCGCAATAATTTTTACTGATTCTTCAATGAAGTCTTTTACCTGTCCAGGATAGCTTCCGCGCTCGGTAATTGGGCGAATATCAATTTCGGGATCTATGAGTCCTGTGGGACGAATGATTTGTTCGACGATTTGTCCATCAGAGTCTTTAGCATGTTCAAATTCATATTTACCCGGTGTTGCTGAGGTGTACACGCACTGACCGACACGTTCTTCGAATTCTTTAAAGTTAAGTGGGCGGTTATCAATGGCACTTGGGAGACGGAAACCATGTTCGACGAGTGTTTCTTTACGAGATTTGTCGCCGGCAAACATACCCCCGAGCTGTGGAATAGTTACGTGCGATTCGTCAATGATGGTGAGGAAGTCGGGCTTCCCTTCTTTCGTGTAGGGAAAATACGAGAGGAGCGTGTATGGCGGCTCACCTTTTGTACGCCCATCAAAATGTCGTGAATAGTTCTCAATGCCATTGCAGTAGCCAACTTCGCGCATAAGTGCAAGATCGTGTTCGGAACGGCGGCGGAGGCGCTCGTACTCGAGTACCTTCCCTTCCTTTTTAAATTTTGCGAGCTGTTCCTTGAGTTCGACTTTAATATCTTCAATCGCACGCTTTCGCTCTGCCTCTGGAGTCACGAAGTGCTTTGCCGGAAAGAGGAAGAACACATCACTCTCTTCGATGATGGCACGAGTCACCGCATCAATCTTTGTGATGCTGCTTATGGAGTCACCGTCAAAGCTCAAACGATAAATAGACCGTTCGTTTGTGGGCATGATTTCAACCGTGTTCCCCACTGCGCGGAATGTTCCGGGGGTGAGATCAGCATTTGTGCGTTCAAAGTACATCGAGACGAGCGTGCGAAGCATCTCGGTACGTGATGTTTTAAAACCTCGTTCTATTTTCTTGTGTACCTTGGCGTACTCTGTTGGAGAACCAAGACCGTAAATACATGAAACCGATGCCACGATAATGACGTCTTGTCGTGAAAGGAGTGCCTGCGTCGACGCGTGACGAAGTCGATCAATCTCTTCATTGATCATGGCTTCTTTCTCTATGTACGTATCCGAGCCGGGCATGTACGCCTCTGGCTGGTAGTAGTCGTAGTAGGACACAAAGTAGTGGACTGCATTGTGCGGGAAAAAATCTCGGTACTCCTGTGCGAGCTGTGCAGCGAGTGTTTTATTGTGGGCAATAACAAGCGTTGGCTTCTGGATCTGTTGAATGATGTTCGCGGCAGTAAACGTTTTTCCAGAGCCGGTCACACCTAAAAGCGTCTGGTGATGCATACCAGCATGGATTCCTTCTACTAGCTTTTTTATGGCCTTTGGCTGGTCGCCAGCAGGCGTTTTGTCTGTCGCAATCTCAAATTTCATACGAATTAGGGCATTTTACCACACTTTTTGAGGTACTTGACAATATAATTTATAATGCTATTGTATATTTGCTGACGGGTCCGACGACGTTAGCAGTAGCTGAGGGTGCACCGCGATTTCCTCTCACCCTGGAACAGTTGCTCAGAATTGTCGCAGTGGAGATAGCTTTACTCGGGTAGACTAGCCAAACCCGTCATTGACAAAAATGGCCGACCCTCAAGCGCTTGCGTTTGAGGGTCTTTCTATTTATCTAAAAGTTGTTTTTGAAGATTTTTGGTAAAATTCACGATGAAATTGAGGTTGTGAATCGAGGCGAGGTGTGGGCCGAGGATTTCTCCCGCACGGAAGAGGTGTGCGACGTACGCTTTTGTATATTTTTGTGCAACGTACCCTTCGGACAGTGGGTCGAGTGGTGAGTGATCAGTTTTGTATTTCTCATTCGTGAGACTAATCTTTTTGGTCTCGGGGTAGGTGAAGGTGCCGCACGGGGTCGTCTTCATGACGCCTGTGTGCACGTATATCGTCCCCGTGCGGCCAATGCGCGTCGGCGCAACACAATCGAAGGTATCACAGCCATTCAGTACTCCATCCACGATATCTTCTGGCTCACCGATGCCGAGGAGGTGGCGAGGTTTATCTTCCGGTAGGATTTCATTTACTACTTTGAGTGATTCACCAAGATCTTCTTTTGAAAACGAACCACCAATACCGAAGCCGTCGAAGTCCATGTCGGAGAGTGCTCGGGCGCTTTCTCGACGGAGGTCGAGGAAGCGCCCGCCTTGCACAACTCCATAGAGCCCCTGTGTCTTCAAGGCATCATAGTTGTGCTTATGTGCAAGCACCGAACGCTTTGCCCAACGGTGCGTACGGTGCATGGCTTCTTCTTGGTACTCACGCGGCGCGGTCGGTGAGGTGCACTCATCAAACGCAACAATGATATCAGCTCCAATAGCGTGCTGAATCTCGATTGAGCGCTCTGCGGTGAAGCGGTGCATGCTTCCGTCTATGTGCGAGGTGAAGGTCACCCCATCTTCGTCCACAATACAGAGCTTTCCATGATCTTCGGCAAACTTTTTACTGTAGACATTAAGCCCCGCTTTTGCCGGCACTTGTGTCTCACTCTCCACTTCCCCACTCGCAAACTTCGTCACCCCTTTTCCAAATGCCGCACCAAGTGAAAATACCTGAAACCCGCCTGAGTCCGTCATCGTCGGCATCTGCCAGTTCGCGAATGTATGAATGCCCCCACCCGCTTTAATAATCTCATGCCCCGGTTGAAGAAAGAGATGGTAAGTATTCGCGAGTGTCACTTGATTCCCGACGTACTGGGTAAGGTCTTCAGGCATAAGGCTTTTTACGCTCGCCTTTGTGCCCACCACGACAAATGCTGGTGTCTCAATGTCACCATGCGGAGTATGTAAAACGCCAGCCCGGGCAAGGGTGCCGGGCTGTCGCTTCACAATCTCCAACGTGACTGGTTTCTCCATGTGCGTATGATGGACATCCGATGTCCATCATTATGTTAGTTTATTTTGAGAAGCTCTATAGTAAACACAAGTGCCGAGTTTGCTGGGATTGGACCAACTTGCGCACTCCCGTATGCCATGTCTGGTGGGATGACGAGTACGCGCTGTCCTCCTACTTTCATACCAATGAGTCCTTCTTCCCACCCTTTAATAACTTTTCCTTCTCCCACGGTGAAGGTGAAGGGTTGGCCACGAACGTACGAATTATCAAATTGGACTCCATCTCGCGTAGTTCCGATATAGTTCACCACAACGGTATCATCACTTTTAACGGCAGGTCCTGTACCAACGCGCACGTCATCGATAACGAGCTTCATAAGTTCACCCTTTGTGGTAATACTATCTCTAAGTGTAGCTTCGAGCGCTGTAGTCTGCCCGGGTTTGTCTCCACTTGAAACAACAGTGCCTTGATTCTGAACAGTATCTGATTGGAGCACTGCAAATGTGTCTGACTTGAAACGAATAACACTGAGTGCTACCGCCATAATTGCGACACTTACAAAAATTCCAATTGCCTCAAACTTGTTTATGGGACTCATATTTACTTACATTACTAGTAGAGACATCATAGCGAGCTTACTAAAACATGCAACCCCTCGTCATTGTTTAGTTTTAAAGATGCGAAAACACAAGATTCTAGTCTCTCTTAACCTTGAATGTGCGCGCCATTATCTCATCCTCGGTGAAAAAAGGTGAGGAGAGAATTTTACGAACAAAAGCTACCCCATTAGAGTCAGTCATCAGTTGTGGTTGCGACGGGGTTATTGAGCTCGTATAAGGAACTAACGAATAGGTGATAAATTCCTTCTCTGGAGTAATGCTGAGGAGGTATCCTTCTTGCACTGCTTCATTAAAATATTGATCGAAGATGAGGTTGCCGAGCGAGTAGAAAATCGGTTTTCCTTGATACTCTTCAATATCCTGTACAACATGAGGATGGTGTCCGACGATTGCATCGAAACCATTATCTATAAGCATACGGGCGAACGCTTCCTGCGATGAACTATGCTTATGTTGGTATTCTTCTCCCCAGTGAATATATGCAATCTGGACATCACTTTTTTCTTGCAAAGCTTTGAGGAACGGTTCGAGTTCAGCTTCACTGGGTTCATTGAAAAGTGTATGGATGAACATGATACCCACGCGAACATCCCCCACTGAGGTAACGTAGAGCGAAGAACTACTTACCGTAAAAGAGTTCCCGACACAGATGAGTGACGCATCGGTGCATTCATTGAGCGTATGCTTGTATCCCGAAATGCCAAAATCGGATGAGTGGTTATTTGCAAGAGAAAGAATATCGAATCCTGTTGTGTGGAGGTCCTTCATAAACTCAGTACGAACTGAAAAACGCATAGCAAGTGGTTGTGTGGCGGTATGCACCTCTGGTACTGAAGCTTCAAAGTTCCCCACTACAACATCATGGGAACGTATAAGGGGACTAATACCTGAAAACAGATATTCAAAATCATTTTCGTCAATAACGTGTTCTACGACTCGACCAAGCATTATGTCGCCCGTCAAAAGCAACGTTCCTGATGAAAAACCACTCGAGAGCTCCCCGTACTGTTCATTGGGAATATCGATTGACCGCGCGAGCACAATTTCGTTATATACAAAATACAAAGCTACACCAAGGAATGCTCCGTATGCAGTTCGGGAAATTACCTTCATACTACGTATTCGACAGTTCAGCAGCTGCAGAAGGTTTATTGAATGGCCCAATTTCATTAACATATAAAAGCGCTGTACCTGAAACAATAGCAATGGTGACTGCTGAGGCTACGATGAGTACCGCAGTGAGTACCGGAGATTGCTCAACCTCGACTTCGTCCGTGTGTATACGTTCATTCTTCAATAAGACATTTACATTGAGTAATGAGGAAACCATTCGTGGAGTAAGAACATGTTCACTATTCATAAGCACCTGTGCTTCATGGAGTGCTGATGGACCAAAATCATTTTTTGGGTTCTTTGCTGTCTCTGTATCACTGAAATTCATAAGGCAGATTACTTATTGTCACGCATATACTGCGAATAAAGTTCTACAAGCACCGTGAACAGAGTAGCTATAACCGGACCAATAATAAACCCGATAGGGCCCATGAGTGCAATGCCTCCGAGCACGGAGAGAAGGATAATAAACGGGTGGAGTGGGTTACCGCGACTCATCACGTACGGACCAAGGATATTATCAATAATTCCGACTGCAAACAATGCCCACAAAGCAACACCTCCTGCCATAAGATGAGACCCGGTTAGAATTAAATAAATAATTGCAGGAACAAATACAATTGAGGTACCTACCCCGGGTACAAGGGCACCAACGGAGGCTATAGTGCCCCATAAAATTGCTCTATCAAAACCAAATAACCATAGACCAATGGCACTCAGTATTCCTTGTATAAGCGCAATAAAAACAGTCCCAAGCGCTACAGCACGGACAGCACGTCCAATGCGAGTGAGAATGAGTGAGTCCTCACCATCTCTGAGCGGACTTAGTTTCACTAAATAATCAGTAAATATTTTTCCGTCTCTAAAAAAGTAAAAAGTAGCAATGAGTGTTAGGAAAAAGTACAAAACAGTCGATGCGGTACCAGCAAAAATGTTGACGAGGTGCGACGCAATAAAATTAGCCATCTGTCCCACCACCCCACTGATGTCAAGGGAAAACTCGGGAACGAATTGTTTTATAATTGATTCACCCTGTTCGAGAACATGGGAAAATGTAGCGTACGAGGAAGTATTAAAAAGTGCATACATTGAAACTGCTTCGCGGAGCAGTAGTGAGCCTATGAGAATAAGGGGGATAATAATCCCGATAACAACTACGATAAGTGAGATAAACGCATTAATACTCAAATTGCGTATTTTAGTCTTTCTTGCAAGACGCTCATGGAGTGGGTAGCAGATGGTTACAATAATTGCTGCGAGAGCAAGGACTCCAAAAAATGGTGCAAGAAGCTGCCACATAAGCAATGAGACGCTGATAAGGAGCGCAAAGAAGAAAACGTCCTGTATTACGATTCGTGTTGTCATTTCCCTTATTCTACACTGTAGATGCTTACGAATAAAGGCCGGGCGGTGTGCCAGGCCTTTGTATTCACTTGAGTTTGTCTCGGGAAGCAATTGCAGCTGCCTCAACCGCTTCGAACACTGCTTTTCCTGTGTGATCGAAGGCTACAAAACTCTGGGTAAAAAGGTGGGAGAGGTACCAGATGATGATAACTACCCCAATTGCTTGAAACATACGGATTGCTTGCGAATATGGTGCTTAGAATGACGAGTCCTAAGCTGAAATATTATTCTATTCGCTCACTGTCCGGTGTACTCCTAACCCATTTGTAGCACACACGCGAGTATCACACAATACTCATGTGTGCCCTAGGGATTGAGTATTTCATCAATTGCTGACGATAGTTCAGATTCCGTAGCGATACCGCGCTCATGAAGAATTACATTTCCAATCGCATCAAAAACAAAAGTTTCAGGCATTGCGTATCCACCAGTTGTTTTGAAGAAATAGTCTGTTGAATCAAGAATGTACTCAATCCCCTCATGTGCTGGTATAGAAGCAAGGTAGGCCTGTGCAGTCGCAGTTGTTTCCATTCTATTGAGCGCAATGATTCGAACTCGGTCTCCATACTTTGCTTTGATGAAACTGAGCACGGTGAAATCACCGTTTGAGTACGGGCTCCATGATGCCCACATGTTTACCACAAGAACTTCATCTCCACGTGCTTCTATGGTTGTAGGTTCACCCTGGAGCGTTGTGTAGACAGCTTTTTCTGGTTCATTTAGGGCTCGTATATCAGAGTTGAGACGTGCCTTAAGACCAACTGGTGAGGTGTACGCATAATATACTCCGAACACAATAAGGCAGAACAAAAAAATAGAAATACCAATCACAATGTATGTTCGTCTTGTTTGCTTCATAGTCAGTCTATCCTTTTAGGTACAGTTCAAAGTCTTCAGGCTTTTCTCCTTGTGCTGCGGGAATTAAATTAAGTTCCAACTTTTTGCCATTCAAGGTTGCTGTAATGACAGCTTCACCTGAGGCAGTAAACGAGACAAGAAATCGCGCAGGTGTGACGACTTGTGCGCAATTACCTGCATTGTTAATGACAGAAAAGGAAACAGTGACTGATTCAGGCTTAGACTCACTAACTGCTGATTCCCAGTTAAGAAGATCACATTGTGTGGGCATAAGCATCTCCCCCGCTATCGTATGTACTCCGTCAATGTAAAAGTGTTTTGCGTCAACGCGCGTGATGCTGTCATATGGTGTTGCCGTTGTGACGACGGGTGTATTGGTCTCTGGCGGAGTGGTGAGCTCAGACTTCTTCATGAATGCAAAGATAAACATTCCCACAATGATAAGTGCGAAAAGTATGATTGCTGCAATAATCCCATGATTTTTCATAGTCTATGCGATGAGGCGAATAATGCTTCAGTATACCACGCAAAGCAGACACTCATCACTCCACGGCTTGAGGGATTTCGTCACTTTTTATAACACGCGTTCGGTCTCCCTCATCGATGGTTACTTCGTATGCTCGTTCCTTTTCCGAAACAACTGCAATGTAGTGAACAAAAACCATGAAACTCAGAATGACAAGGACAAGTGATGCAAAAAACAACTTGTACTGTAAGACAAAGGCTATAATCGTTCGAAAGAAATCGAAAAATTCCGTCACACTACTCAATTGCGTTTTGAGATCATGCGCTCCATGCGTAATCGGTGCCGCCATCGTGTCGTATGAGTGCTTTCGTGAAATAGCCTTCGGTGTTTCTGCTTCGTCAGGGTCGACTCCCGCAAGTATGAGCATATGGCGAACATAGCGTTTAATCATCCACGAAACAAAGTAGATAAAGAGGCCTATAAGTAAAAATGTTATGAGGAGACCCTTAATGGGTACCACCCAAAAGTATGCAGTTGCATCGGCGCTCTTAACTCCATCTTCTCCGTATGCAAGAGTAACAATTGCTTTGTACAGTCCGATATCCGCAAGTGAGCGCTCGCCTTTCCATGTAAACTTGAAATCACGAATGCTATTCGGGAGCACGTTACCAAAATGGGTCTTTTCGTTAATGGGAATTATTCCACGCGTCTTTCCCCACATGTTTGTGATTACTATGTTTCCCCGTGGTTGCAAGTGTACGTTCCCTTTATTTTCAAAACGAAGTGAAAATTCTGCTGTAGAATCTTCTATCGAACGGTCGAGAATACTGAATTCACGAATTGTGGCATTTTCAATAATGTCTCCTCCGATACGAACAAAGAAAAGTGATGCCACACTCTGCGATGTAAGCAACGCGAGTGGCTCTTTGGTATCGTGAGGCGGCTCAGTACCAATAAGAATTGCAGCGAAATGTCCGCCCGGAGATGCATTTTGTGGTACTTCGATGAAGAACGGTACGTCCCCGGTCTGTTCTGGTTCTATAACGTATGGACCGCTGTTAATAACAATCCACTCGGCGAGTGTCGCTTTATCTTCTCCACTGTCGAGAATCGGAATGAACCGGCCCGTTCCTCCCTCTCCTTCAGCGGCAAAGTTTACAACTTTCGCATACACGGTAAGCGGGTACGGGTTAGTGTTTACGACATGAATTGAACTTTGCCAGAGATTACCGGGTTCAACAGAAATCTGAAAGAGGGGTGGCGTAACACTCAGTGACTGTGAGTCTGCTGAGACTAAATCGATGTGAGCACCAAAAAGAACGAGGATTGCAAGGAAACTCAGAATGTGGAATCGTAGCTTGTTCATGGTTTACGAAGGTCAATATCGTGATGGAGTGGATCAGAGGCCGTCTCGCGCACATGAAGAGGAAGCACCTCTGAGCCATCGTGTATGTTGTCATCAAAATAGCGGCGGTGTACGTACAGTGAAACGAGTACAATAATGACGAGTAGCATCCCGACCCCAACAAGGGTCGCCTTTAGAGGAAGTACATAGAAAAACGCAGTGTCTTGTACCGAAGCAAGCTGTGCAGTTCCATACTCGACAGAAAGAAATGCTTTGTATTTACCAAACAGACCATCAGACGGTACCGTGACATCAAATGTTTGCTCTCCTCCCGGATCAATTGCCATCTTGTCAGGATTTACCGGAAGTGCTGCAACTTCAATTCCTCGTTTGTCATAAATGATTATCTCACCAGTAGGAACAAGCGCCTCATCGCCTGGGTTTTTAATGACATATGCTGCTCCGTGATTTTCGGCACTCGTAATAAATCGGTCAACAAGAAACCTCGAGAGTTTAAGGAGAGTGGTCTTCTTCTCTGCAAAATTCACTGTCACGACCGTACCGGGAGCATCACCTCGAGAAACCATTGCTTCTGCTTCGTCACGGTTACGCCCATACCCAAAACCTAGGAAGGCATGGTACACACCTTCTCGAGGATTTGGGTTTATGCGGAGGGTAAGGGTAACGGTTTTCGTTTCCCCAACCTTGATGTCTATCCCCGCACGACTAATTTCAATCCATGAAGCAAGCGACGACGTTTGGTCACTCATGACTGGCGGGAGAAATTTTTGTATTCCTCCCCCGCTATCAAGGGCGATATTGTTTACACTTGGGAACACTGAGACTGGTTGTGTCCCTGTATTTGTTATCGTAATCACCTTCTCGATGATGTCGCGAGGTTCAACATCCTCATCAATGACGAGCGGAGTGACTGAGTACGATGGAGCTGCTTCGACTCCTCTTGGAATAATGAGTAGTAGAAAAAACAACACGAGTATCGTAAGTACCTTTACACAATTATTTGTATAGACAGAGATCATATTAGAATACTGGCACTGCTATGTAGCGGATTCGTGCAGCGTATTGCCCCGCTTCTTGTAGCTGCTTGATACTTACTTTATAAATCATGTCTACCGTATCCGTTGCAACTGGTCCACCCCCATATACTACCTCATCGAGCGAGGTGGTACTAAATCGAGCATATGTGTCAGGTGCAAAGAACCGTGTAGAGCCACCACTAAGATTATCGTCACCGGCATGATAGCCGAAACAGCCTGTCGCTCCAACATCGCACCCGGTTGTCCACGCTGCAGGGGTGGCATTTGTTGTTGTAATCGGAGCAATAGTGTCACCTGATGCACTTAGGAAATCTCCGTCTGTTGTCATGTAAATTTGGTACCCCTCAGGGGCGTTTGTAGAGACATTGAGTCGCTGCGCGGCCTCAGTGTCGGCACCAATTGAGAGTCGTCCGTATGGTACAGCGTTTGCCAGTGTGGTCACGTCGACCGTAACACCCTCAGTTACGGTCGACGAAGCAACACCTTGCATGGTGAACGTAAGTGATGCACCTTCGGTTACGAGTGACGGGTATGCTTCACCCGTGTTTAGAGGAACGGGTATTCCTTGAACAAGATCAAAGAGTCTAAAGTAATAAACACGATTTACTCGAGGACCTGCTGAACGGAGCGTGTACGAATACTCAGCAGCAGCGCCGCTTATATGGGTAAACCCAGAGAGCTGTGATGGCGATTCCGTGTGCGACCCGCACCCATTCCCTACACCTGCGACACACGAATCGGCATCAGAAAGTGTTGCTGTAGTAATTGTTGCATTATCAACTCCACCACCATCTGCATAACACCATGTTGACGTAGCAATACATGAGGACGTTGTCGCGACGTCATTCACTATTGAGAAGTTCGAGTACTCAGAATATTGAAGTTTAAATCGAGTATTGCTCTGCGACACACTCTTAGTTTCTTTTACCGTTACGCGGAGTGTGATACCAGCGCCATTCCCAATATTTGTGGGTGCTGAGTTTTCAATAGCAAGCGTAGTGGTTGGCGTTTCACTCACGATGCCGCTATACCAGCGCCAATTCTGTGTGCGGGGAGTAAAGTCTGCAGTGCGTATTTGTGGGTATTGGAGGTACGCATTAAGGAGTGTTCCGTCTGTCTCAACAACCCTAAAACAATAGTATGAATTTGCATTTGCTCCGTTGTCTTGTATGAACCAGTCGTATTCAACGTCGTTGCTTTCAGGTACTGCAAATGGATTTGTAACAGAGTCGTTTTCTTCTTCGAGTGTCCCTGCCACATCAGACACGGAAAGATTTAAGTCACCGACGGTTGGTGGATCACCGGAGAGAGCGGTTCCATCGGTAGTCCCTGCGGCGTTATATCCTCGCCAAAGAGTCGACGACGCTGCATTGCCAAGCGTCTTCCAGTTTGCTTCCGAGATAGCGCTGCATGTTGAAGAGAGCAGACCGTACTGAAGTCTGAACGTTCGTGACGTTACTGGGAATGTAGCGTTCACTGCCTTTAGACTCATGCGCAGTCGAAGACGTTCACTGCCACCAAGTGGCTCATCGTTCGTACCAATAAGCGTGTTCTCCCCTAAGTCTGACCCTGGCCCCGGTGGCCAGGGATCAGTTGGGTCGAGAGCATTATTATCGACATAGAACCGATAGTAATTTTGCTTTATGGAAAGACTTGCCGTTGGCCATTCAACAATTTCTGTGCGATACGTAAGCGTCGTACTTGCGGCGCTTCTCCAGAGTTCGTAGTGTGTGGTTGAAGCGATGGTGACGCCCGTAATTGGATTTGGGTATGCAAAAGTACTGCTCGCTGAGCGTGCGTTCGTAAAGATTGATGCATTGGTAAAATCAGTGAGCGTCTTTCCAATCGGGACACTGAGCGTGAGCGGTGACGCTGCAACACCTGAACTCCCGTTCGACCGCGTCACATCTACAGCTCCCGCTGACGTTTGTGTGTT
Source organism: Candidatus Kaiserbacteria bacterium (assembly GCA_031418275.1). GTDB lineage: Bacteria > Patescibacteriota > Minisyncoccia > Phycocordibacterales > UBA918 > Damh-18. Next base: position 1,134 of record JANOXF010000018.1, on the reverse strand, counting down.
TTCAATAATCCAAGCGACTGAAGTCTGCCCCGAGGGTAACGTTGCTCCCGACTCAAGCACATATGATACGAAGCCAATACTTGAAAGCCAGACCTCATGACTGAACTCATCGGTACCAGTTGCATTCGGCCCAAGACGCTTTTGCGTATGGATGAATGAACGAGAAAGACTGTTGAGTGCAGTAATTGGCTCCGTCTCAGTGACGCCGGCAGCTGTGTAGGTATGCTCGCTCCGTTGAATCGCCCAGTTTGGTCCTTTAAACTCAACGACAGCATAGCTCACGATGCTCGCATTACTTCCTGAGTCACCTCGCGTAAATACGGGTACATCAGTCTGTGCAGACCATGCTGATGTAGACTGTCCCGTGTTGTACGCCGTTGTTCCGGTGTTTGGATTGAGTTGTCCCGTAATAAAGACGACGACGTCAGTATCGTCCACCACTCCCGATACCGATGTCCCAGTCGCGATGGTATTTGATGTTCCATACGTCACTCCAGTCTGGCTTCTCACAATCATTTCATTATCCCCCCCTGCTTCACCAATAAATTCAACAATTTCCCATGAGACACGTGTATCCCCCGTTGCCGTTGAGGGGCGTGCAATAGTAACCGACGTTAGAATGTTTGAAGGATTCTGAACATACGCAGTCACATCGTCAGCGTTTTGGAGCCCGCTTGCGGTACTTCCTGCCCCCGTGTGATCTGTGTTCGTAATGCGTATAAATGCACTTGTTGAGGCAGTGGGAGCAACGTAATCGACCCCCGCAGTGAGTGTTGCTGATGTACCCGATATGGTCACGGTCCCTCGTTGAATTTCAAAATCCCGTTCTGGTGAGGTCGTGAGTTCAGGATACACGCTGTACACAACTGCTGGTGCCGTATTCGTCACCAATCGGAAACAGTACGACGTACCATACGCAGCATTCAATGTCTGTTTGAGTGAAAACTCTGCTTCGAGAAACTGCTGGGGGGTGAGGGTGAGTGATGAAATAGTCGACGAAGTATCTTTAATAGCAGTGTTAGGAGTCTTAAACGTCGTATTCTCATCGGTCACCCCGCCACTTGAAAGTGCTATATTGGTCGTATTTGACCCATCAGTGATATTTGGTGAATCATACATATCAAAATCACCTCC
>JANOXF010000017.1:0-11661 GCA_031418275.1 Candidatus Kaiserbacteria bacterium | reverse complement strand
CCCAAGGTGGTATCCTGCCCGGGTTAGGAGGTGTCGAATTTCAGGTGTCGTACGGTTTGGGTTATCGGTGACCGCAGTAATGAGGAGGGCAGTGCCACCGGGGCCAAACGTTTCGTAGTGTGTTTCTTCGAGTGCTGCTGCGTCCGCACTCTTACCTTTTGCAATTGCACGTTCTATGTTGTCTTTCGGCATCGAATCTTTCTTTGCGCGTTCAATCGCTGCCGCGAGTGTTGGTTTTGACACATCCCCATTTGATTTCTTCTACTCCATCGAAATTACCTGGGGGTGTTTTGAAAACACACGACTCTTCTGCCCGTCCGATGCTGCCTTCTTATGTTTTATTTGCGACCATTTATTATGTCCTGACACAAAAAATATATTAGTGAGTAAGCTACCCACATTCTAATGAAGATTACAGGGAACGCAAATGAGTGTAGGCGAGACTAGTTGCTACTCGTCCACGGGGGGTGCGTTCAATGAGACCCTGGCGAATGAGATAGGGCTCCAGCACGTCTTCAATGGTCGACATCTCTTCTCCGGTCGCCGCGGCGATGGTATTGAGTCCGACCGGGCCGCCGCTAAATTTTTCGATGATTGCGTGGAGGACTGCTCGATCGGGCGCGCCAAGACCAAGGAGGTCAACTTCAAGGAGCGCGAAGGTGCGAAGTACTATGTCTTCGCTAATCGTGCTCCCTTCAAGTTGCGCCAAATCACGGCATCGTTTGAGGAGGTAGTTTGCCGTACGAGGTGTTGCGCGCGAGCGACGCGCTATGTTTCCATACATTACTGCGGGTGCTTCAACGTGGAGTAGAGATGCAGAACGAGAAAGAATTAGTGCAATTTCTTCATCAGAATAAAATTCAAGTCTGAATGTTCCACCCGAGAAACGTGAACGAAGTGGTGAGGAGAGGAGTGAAATCCGTGTGGTTGCCGCGACGAGGGTGAACGGGGGGAGTTCGAGCTGCACCGTGCGCGCAGAGGGACCTTTTCCAATAATGATGTCGAGTACCCCTGATTCCATCGCGGGGTAGAGCACCTCCTCGATTGATTTTGAGAGCCGGTGGATCTCATCTATGAAAAGTACATCCCCCGGGGAGAGGTTGGTAAGGATGGCTGCAAGGTCACCCACACGCTCAATTGCGGGACCAGACGTCGTCTTCATGTTGGTACCGAGTGTTTTTGAGATGAGGTGTGCGAGCGTGGTTTTGCCGAGACCAGGCGGACCATAGAGAAGGATATGTTCAGCAGCATGACCCCGCTCACGCGCTGCAGTAAGGAGAATACGGAGATTTTCTTTGATTTTAGACTGTCCCACGTACTCATCCCATGTCTGCGGACGGAGCGTTTGGTCGAGATTTCCTGCGCCATCGCGCTCGAATGTTGGTTTTTGTGCTGGTATATCAGGCATAGCGCATTCTATTGTATATGAAGTATCAAAACGTGGGTGCTTGACAAAAGGCTATTGCATGCTAGAATAGCCAATGAACGTACATTACGCCGGAAATATTTTTCGGCTGCTCTTACATATTAAATAGAGGACTGCACATAGTCCTCACAGGAGTTTGGAGAAGTTGTCCTAGCGATAACCCTCCGAGCAATACTTGGAACTCATCACGAGGGTAATTTGGTACTCGCCTAGAGCGTGATCACTGGGCTATTTCTTAGTTTTGGAGGGCCACTTTCATCTGGAAAGCTATTGCTCCGAGGGTTATCGACGGGAATGTATACAATGCTTTCAATGTGCGAAGCTGAACTGTTTCGAATATAGCACAGAGAGAAGGAATGCATCTATTGACCCAATGCGACACTAATTGCATAGACAAAAAATACCTGCTCATAAATGTGAGCAGGTATTTTTTGTTATGCACCTTTATACAAGTGTCGGTATCTCAGTATTCATTCCATGAAGATCAAGTACCCGTGAAAGTTCAGCGAGCGACGTAATGCCGGCGAGCACTTTCATGATGCCGTCTTGCTGCATACTGGGGATATCCTGCGGCCGTGCTGCTTCAAGCACTGCACTTTCACGAGGGTCAGTGAGGAGCATTGCCTCGACGGCGTCATCAACACGGATCGCTTCAAACACACCGATACGCCCTTTAAATCCCGTGAAGCTGCAGGCCTCACACCCAGGGGCATCATAGACGGTATTGAGCGCAACCGGTTGGTCCATAATTCGGCCGATGAGTGTCTGCTCCTCTGCTGTTGTATCATGTGCAACTTTGCAGCGGTCACAAAGTTTTCGAACGAGACGCTGTCCCAAGAGAATATTAAACGCACTCCCTACCATACGGGGATCGACGCCGAGGTCAACAAGGCGTGCAAAGCCACCGACGGCGCTATTCGTGTGGAGTGTCGAGAACACAAGATGTCCGGTGAGTGCAGCATGCACCGCGGTCTCGGCAACTTCACGGTCACGAATTTCTCCCACCATGATGACATCAGGGTCTTGGCGCAGTATCGAGCGAAGCCCAGTCGCAAACGTGTAGTCTTTGTTTACTTGTGTCTGCACAATTCCAGGGAGTTTGTACTCAATAGGATCTTCAAGCGTAATAACTTTAATTTGTGGGGAAAGCACTTCTTGGAGGAATGCGTAGAGTGCCGTGGTCTTTCCTGATCCTGTGGGACCGGTCGTCACGATAGCACCATTTGGGCGCGCGAGTTCTTCGAGCATCACCTCGTGGAGCCGTGTGTTGAGTCCTAGGAATTCAAATCTAAAATTAGCTGCTGATGGGTCGAGAAGGCGCATAACGAGTGATTCACCGTATCCTCCGGGAATAACTGAGGAGCGCACCTCAATTTCGTGAGACTTTAAATCGAGCGTGAATCGTCCATCTTGCGCCTCTTTCTTCACATTGAGTTTGAGGCCAGAGAGGAGCTTGAGGCGAGACATGATGTGGTCGTACAGGTAGCGGTCAACATCGGTGACGTCTGAGAGTACCCCGTCGAGACGATAGCGAACACGAGCGGTTGTTTGTGATGGTTCAATATGAATATCTGAAGCACCGAGTGCGAGTGCACCCGCGAAGAGAAGTTCAATTGATTTTGAGACGCGTTCAGAGCCACCCTCCTTTTGGAGGATGGCCACTTTTGTACCAACATCAAGGTACGTAGTAATCTCTTTCATCGTTGCTTCGATAGCATCAGCGTCTACATCAAGTACGCCTCGTACCTCAGCATGCGATTGAGCACCGTCCGCATAGCGATCCCAGGCATGCTCGAGGCTCTTCATTGACGCCATGTATATGGTCGCTACATGACCAGCTGCACGGAGCTTTTCGAGAAGGGGAGGAACGTCAGGGTGATTTGGGTTTCGAATTGCTAAGCTCACCGTACCGTTTCCTTGTGCAAAAACTGCCATCTCAGCGCGCCGTGATTCCGCCTCATCGAGGAAACGGAGCGCGTCGGTGTCTATTGCAACATCAGAGAGATCAATGTACTCGTAGCCATACTTCGGAGCGAGCGCACTCACCAACGACTCCTCTTCGTGGTGGCGAATCTCGGCCATTTTTGCGTTTGCGCGTGCATCGTCAAACTTAGGCATAGCACAATAGTACCATGCTAAAAGCAAGCAAATGCGCGGTTATAGGCATATTGCTTTCCATACTAAATTATGGTCTAATATAGATTGGTTTGAGGTCTTCAACATTCTCAGGAGGAAAGCAATGAGGACTATCCTCATACTCATCCTTGCGGTACTGTTCGCAGGATGTGCAATGCGTTTCGAGACCCGTGGGCTCACGCCCAACACAGCGCGTGTTCTGGACGACGCCGTCGTCGGAGCGTACAAAGAACTCTGCAAAAACGGCGTGCTCTCAGAAAAGCGCGCTGAGCGGGTCATAGCACCACTCCCGCAGAACCCGCGGGAGTACCCACCGGTCTTCCCGCCGCCATTCAGTTCCGAGACAAAGTCGGAGGTGAAGTGCAAATGACCAACCAGCCCCGAAGGGCGAAGGCGTCGGCGAGTAAACACTCGACTCGACGCCTTTTTTAATTTCTGTTTATTAAGTGCCCGTTATCAGTGATAGAATGCTGATAATGATTACGAGGATAATTCACGAAGAGGCTGAGCTTCAGAGTATTGCTCACGAAGTACTTGCAACACTCACTCCAAAAAATGCGGCACAGGTGATTGGGCTCACGGGTGACCTTGGTGCAGGAAAGACGACATTCACAAAAACTCTCGCGCGTGCACTCCATATTGCGGACAGTGTAACGAGTCCAACCTTTGTTATTATGAAATCATATCCGGTGAGTGGGCACCCTTTTCTCACCACGCTCACCCACATCGACGCGTACCGCATTGAGTCGGACGATGAGATGCGGGTATTGGGTTTCGGGGAACTTCTCGCCGACCCGAAGCGTCTCGTCGTCGTTGAGTGGCCAGAGCGAATTCAAAATGTGATGCCTGAAGACTGCTATCCCATTTCTCTCACGATTACCAAAGGGAATGAACGCGTCGTTACCTATGGCAGTTAAATCAAAAACAAAAAACGAAAATGAAAAAACGCTCGTGCTCCTCGACGCGCACGCGATTCTCCACCGTGCGTACCATGCACTTCCTGATTTTACGTCACCGGGAGGAGAGCCGACCGGCGCGCTCTTTGGTGTGGTCTCCATGCTTCTCAAGATAATTGAGGAACTCAAGCCCGACTACATAGCGGCATGCTTCGACCTTCCCGAGCCCACGCACCGCCACGTCGTCTATGAAGCATACAAAGCAGGGCGCACAAAAACCGACGATGCGCTTGTTGCACAGATTATTCGCTCACGCGATATCTTTGAGGTCTTTGGGATTCCTATATATGAGTATCCTGGTTTTGAAGCGGATGACGCACTCGGCACCATTGTGTACGAGACAAAAAAACAAAAAAATCTGAGAGTCATTATTGCGTCCGGGGACATGGACACACTCCAACTCGTCGACAATAATCGCGTCTTGGTGTACACGCTCCGAAAGGGTATTCAAGACACCATTCTCTACAATGAGCAGGCAGTTATTGATCGTTTTGGGTTTGGCCCTGAGCTCATTCCCGACTACAAGGGGCTGCGCGGGGACCCGTCCGACAACATTCCGGGCATCAAGGGTATTGGTGAGAAGAGCGCAACCGAGCTCATCACTCATTTTGGGAGTATCGAGGCAATGTATAAGACGCTCAAAAAAGACGAAGGGAAGTTTCTCGAAGCAGGAATTAAAAAACGCATCATTGAGCTTCTTAAATCGGGCGAAGAAGAAGCTATTTTTTCAAAAATGCTTGCGACGATTCGAACAGACGCACCCATCGCCTTCATGCCACCGAGTGTTCCGTGGCGTGAAGCCCTTGATACTGAGCGTGCGTACACACTCTTCACCGAGCTTGGATTTCGTACGCTCACCCAGCGCGTGAAAACACTCCTTGGCGATGGGACAGGGAGTGCAGTCGTTCCTGAGGAATCTGAAGTAGTTGAGACAGGGCGGTTGAAGCGCGCCGCGCTCGCACTGTGGCTCCTCTCGTCTGATACAACGAATCCGAAGTACGAAGATATCATTGAGTATGGTCGTGGGCGCGGCGCGCATACGTTTGATGAAACTGAAAAGCTCCTTATGGAGACCGTGGAAAAAGAGAAGCTTACCCACGTACTCACCGACATTGAGTATCCACTCATCCCCGTGCTCGAATCCATGGAGAAGACAGGAGTAAAAATTGATACAGCGTACCTCGCGTCACTTTCAACAAAGATGCACACTGAGGTCACCGGGCTCGAGAAACGTATTTACGCACACGCGGGAAAAGAATTTAATATCAACTCACCAAAGCAACTTGGCGAGGTGCTTTACGACGACCTCGGACTCAAGCAGAAGAACCAGAAACGTACCGCGACGGGGCAGCGTTCGACACGTGAGTCTGAACTCGAGAAGCTCATTGATGAGCACCCTATCATTAAAGAGATGCTCCGCTACCGTGAGCTCCAGAAGCTCCTCGGTACATACATAGATCCGCTCCCCACGCTCGTGGGGCAGGATGGTCGCATTCATACGACCTTCCTTCAGGCGGGAAGTACGACTGGCCGCATGGCGACACAAAATCCGAGTATTCAAAATATCCCCGTTCGTACCGACGAGGGGCGCGCAATCAGGAAGGCTTTCATGGCTGACGATGGATTTAAAATAATTTCCCTCGACTACTCACAGATTGAACTTCGTATTGCGGCATTTCTTTCCGGGGACGAGAAACTCATTGAGATTTTTAAAAATGGTGAAGACGTACACCGAGGTGTCGCGTCACGCGTCTTTGGGGTTCCTGAGAAAGACGTCACTCCCGACATGCGCCGCCGCGCGAAGGTTATCAACTTCGGTATTCTCTACGGCATGGGGGTGAATGCGCTCCGGACGAACCTCGGTCCCGAGACGTCGCGGAACGAAGCACAAGAGTTTTTGAATGCATACTTCAATACGTTCACGCGCCTCGCTGAGTACCTTGAGGAGACGAAAGTATTTGCACGCGAGCATGGCTACACTGAGACTTTTTTCGGACGAAAACGTCACTTTTCGGGCATTAACTCCTCACTCCCCTTCATTCGCGCGCAGGCAGAGCGTATGGCTATCAATGCACCAATCCAGGGGACGTCAGCAGATATTATTCGTATCGCAATGGTACGCATCGACAATATGCTTGCGGAGGAAGATTTGAAGGATTCAGTACGGATGATTATGCAGGTGCACGACGAACTCGTCTTTGAGATAAGAGAGGAGCGCATTAGCGAGGTCATTCCTCGTATTGCTGAGTGCATGGAACATGTGCTCACGACAAAAGAAACACACGGTGTTCCCCTTCATGTTGAAGCAAAGGAGGGAAATAATTGGGAGGAGCTTGAGCAACTCACGATTGAGCGAAAGAAATAAATCATGCTGTACCTTTTCTACGGAACTGATGTGACGGGCGCGCGGAGAGAGGCGCTTAAAGTGGCGCACGAGCAGAGTGGAGAGAGTGGTGAAGTGCGCACTATCACCCCCGAGGATTTTTCTGAATCACTCATCCGTGACGCACTCGGTGCGACGTCACTGTTTCGCACCCATGAGGTTGTAGTGATTGACACACTTTCTGACGACCCAGAAGCATATGCGGTCCTCCTCGATTTTATTCCCGCACTTGGAGAATCAGGGAATGTTTTTTGTATCATTGAGACAAAACTGAATGCGAAGGACCGAACACTCTTTCTGAAGTATGCGAAGAAAATGTCTGAGTCTGTGGCGAAGGCAACGAAAGAATACAACCCGTTTGCACTCTCTGACGCACTCCGTGAGCGAGATAAGAAGACACTCTGGATTTTGCTTCAAGAGGCGTGGCGACGCGGAACGTCGAACGAAGAAATCATCGGCACGCTTTTCTGGCAACTCAAAATGCTCCGTCTTGCGGCACGAACACGAAGTGCAGAAGAGGCTGGACAGAAACCATTTGTATACGACAAGGCGAAACGCGCCCTTAAGAAATTTAAAGACGGAGAACTCGAGAACATATCACAGGACCTCCTCATGCTCTACCACGAAGGACACACAGGGAAGGGTGATATTGCACTTTCCCTTGAGCACTGGGTGCTAGAATTGTAGGCATGAAAGTGTCACGGTCATTTGTCCTCCAAGTATTTGAAAATCCCCAGTCAAAGTATTTTTCGCTTGTAAATGATACGCTTGCGCTCGCAACAATCATTTCGATTTTCGCTATTGTCCTCGAGACAGTACCGTCGCTTCGAGCCCACACCACCACGCTTCTTTTTATTGAATGGTGCACCGTCATACTTTTTTCTCTCGAATATGTAGTTCGTCTATGGGCAAACAAGCGGCGAAAAGACTACGCGCTTAGTTTTTTTGGCATCATAGATCTCGTTGCCATTCTCCCCACACTCCTCGGCCTCGGAAACCTTACCTTTCTCAAATCCGCACGTATCGTACGCATCATTCGTTTCCTCCGTCTTATCAGACTTTCAAAGTTATCGCGAATTAAAGTTAAAGACGCTGAAGAAACACTCGGAATCTTTGGCTTCAATATTCTACTCTACGCCGCGACACTCATTTTTGTGATGCTTGTCTTCGGTGTATCGCTACACCTCTTCGACACTGCAGATGGACGATACTGGAGTATTCCCACAGGTATGTACTGGACGTTCTCAGTTTTTCTCGGTGGCTTGCCCGCCCCTATTCCACCAGGGACAACAGGAACAGTCATTTTTATTTTCGCAAAATTCTGTGGCATGGCGCTCTTTGGGCTCCTTGTCGGTATTGTGGGGAAACTCTTTAACCAGTGGATTTTGGGCAAAGGAAAATAAAGAAGGAAATAAAAAGAAAGCGGGTCCAGGGGACCCGCTTGTGCGTGTGCTGCACATGCCTTAGCAGCAAGCGCAGCACAGAGAAACTTCCGTAATGGGAATCAGTTCCGAGGTTTTTCCTTCGTTCCCGAAGAGTTTCACATAGAGGAGGTTGTCGATACGTTCTTCATCGATAATTTCACCCGCGCCAAACTTCTTGTTGTGCGCGATGAGCCCTACAAGTCCACCCGTGACTTCGATGGGGGAAATAAGCATGCACTCTTCCACCGTCACTGGTATTGTTTCGCGGCGACCGATGAGAAAGATGCTCACCGCTCCGCCAATGATTCCCTGAACGAAAGCGACATGCGTGTCGCCACGCTTTCCTTCGGGGAAATAGCGGACAAAGCTGCTTACCCCAATTGCTTCTCCTCTCATGTCGTACTCCGGTTGGTTGGGACAGAAGCAGCATAGCGGTTTTACTGGATCAGTCAATGCTGGGTGCTCATGCAGAAAGATCTTCATTTATGTGAGTGGAGACCTTTCTGTTGTCTACCAGGGATATCGATTCTTACAGAATCATCACATCTCTTGTCATCACGAGTCTCTAACCATTTTTCTTCATTACATTCGAAAAGATAGTAAGAGCTCGCGACCCCGCCTCGCGGTTTATGGCATTTGAAAGCCAGAAACATTGCTGCGGCTCGGACAAGCTAAAATCCTGACGCAGGTCAGGATTTCTTAACGCTTGTCCGCCCACCAGGGATCGAACCTGGGACCTTCTCCTTAAAAGGGAGCCGCTCTACCGTCTGAGCTATGGGCGGATATTCTATTGTACGGCCGTTTCGGTGCACATTTTTGTGCCCCGAAACTATAGCACAACAAGGCTCTCTGTCGATATGTTACTGATTCTTCTTTGGTACCCACGCAAAACCAATGTACATGAGGAACTCAATCATAGTCCCAGCAAGGTCAAATTCGTACCACTCATGTGAGAACTTGTAGCGCTCTTGGTACGCGTGGTGATTATTGTGAAACTCCTCCCCGACCGCGAGACCGTACGTCGGCACATTGCGCGCATCGCCGATGCGCTCAAATACTTTTCCATTATTTTTTACATCGCCATCCTTGTACCGCTGGGTACCCCACACGTGTGCAATACCGTTAATAAATCCAGCGGCGATAACGGGGATTACCATGAGCTGTATCGGCCAAATGATGATTGCAGGTAGACCAAACAATATAAGTTCGATGGTGAGCGTAATACCTATTCCTAAATAGCGGTGATTTCCTCCATAGAAGTGTCGCTCCATGAAATCGTCGGGAGTCCCGTCGCCAAATATTTTCACCATATCTGGATTATCTCTTCCTGCTTTCGTATAGATATCAGCACCTTCAAAAAAGATTTTTCCTAGTCCAAAGTATTTTGGACTGTGGGGGTCTTCTCCTGTATCGCAGAACGCGTGATGTTTACGGTGAATGGCGACCCATTCTTTCGTCACCATACCCGTGAAGAGCCAGAGCATGAGACGAAAGAAATGGTTAATAGGCGGTATGAATGCGATTGTGCGGTGTGTTTGTGAGCGATGGAGATAGCATGAGACCGCGAGAAGCGTGAGGAGGGAAGTGACAAACAAGAATCCAAGAAGGAAGAGTGGTGATGGCGAAAGAACTCCGTGGAGAAGATAGTGTAACACTAAGGAAATATCCATATATCGATAATTTTCAGGGAAGAATGAAGAAACGTCAATATTTATAATCTGTTTTTAGATAGGTAAATCAAACGCAAATGCTCCCGCCCCGGTAATAAAGAGAGAAAGCGCAATTACGCACATGAGGAGTACGGTGCTGCGGTTCGTCTGAAAAACTCGATACGGTGAGTGCGGTCGTACAACGTCTGAAATAGTGAGGAGTACGGTGATGAGTGCGGCAATTTGGGTATAGACACCAAAGACAAACATTATGCCAATACCTATTTCTATTCCCGAAACGATAGTGGACGCTGCTGTTCGCGAACCATTACTCAATGAGCGCTTCGAGAGTCTGATAATGAGAAACCCAAGTACCACGCGGAGGAGAAAATAGGTGAGTGGCGCGAGAAATTGGATGGGGGATAGATTCAACATCCTTCAAAGTGTATCATGGTGTTGAATCGACCTAAAACACCTATCTGCATCGTTGTCTTCGTCACTCGAATGCTCACCGTACAAGAAGTACGACTCGCACTCTCGTTTCTCAACGCCTTGCATCTAGATGTTTTAGATTGATTCCAAATTAATTATGAAGATGTACGTTATCTTGCACAACATTCGGAGCGTCCAGAATGTCGGGGCTATTTTCAGGACGGCGGACGGGGCGGGCGTATCGAAGATATTTCTCTGTGGGTACACACCCGCCCCGATTGACCGCTTTGGCCGGCCACGCACAGCGCTCCTCAAAACCGCACTCGGTGCGACCGACACGGTGCCGTGGGAGGTGTGTGAAGACACCGCGGCACTCATATCTCGACTTGAGCGCGAAGGTATTAACATTGTGTCTGTCGAGCAACATGCACACGCAGTCCCCTACACGGAACACATACTCACCCATGACACTGCGTTTATTTTTGGCAATGAAGTTGAGGGTGTCCCTGACACTCTCTCTGAAGCGGCGGATGCTATTGTGCACATTCCCATGCGTGGGATAAAAGAATCACTCAACGTGAGTACTGCAGCGGGGATTATTCTTTTTCACGCCGTGAGTGATAGTTCTCACTGACCGACCTATTAAATCCGTACTGTTTTTAAAAGGTCGGGGTAGGTCTGGGTTTAAAAGCAGTAAGGATTGGATAGCGTGTATATGAAGGTTTTGTAGTTTTTAGTACTCGATGACGTCTACCACCTTATCGTTCTCATCCATAAGTCGAATAATTTCTCGCTTTGGTCTCCAGAGTTCATTCCGTTCATCGAGATAGATGCGCCAATTCCCATCGCGTTCAAAATAGGGATCATTTTGGTGAAGTGCGACGCAATCGTTGTAGTTAAATGTGTCTTCGACAAAGCGAAGACAGATACCACCAATATCGGCAGCGTCAATTTGTTCATCAGATGGAGTCTGACAACTTGGCATGCGTTCTATAAATTCATAACATGCGTCATTGTCGAGTTTAATTTTTCCAAAACGTTCAAGCTCTTGTCGAGGAGAAGGGCACTGTTCGCTGAGTGATGGGTAAAACGTCTCTTCATCATTCAAGTATCCTGTACAGAGATTTTCACGGAAGGACGTATCGATTGGTGACTCACCTGTTATAAGATACGCACTTTCATTAGGTTTGAGGGAGATGCCTTCTGATCCAGGTGAGCGCCACGAAGTCATAAGTCGGTCGCCTTCCGGTATTGC
>JANOXF010000016.1:0-3569 GCA_031418275.1 Candidatus Kaiserbacteria bacterium | reverse complement strand
TGATGGTCAGTGTGCTCAATGAGTGTTTGTATGTGCGCAAGTATTTCTCTACGGTGAGCCTCATCGAGAGGTACATTCCAGAGCTCGGTGCCGTCAGATTCGGTCGCGTGGTTACCATTTTGACCGAGGCGTACTGCGGATAAGCCGTTCGTTTGCCACTCAATTTTAGCCACTTCTTGTCCTGAAACAATGATGATGTCATGGGGTAGCGAAGAGAGCAGTGCATACATGTCGGAAAGTATCGGCTGTCGAGCAGGAGCAACGGTCATATCGAGGTCAAAAAAGAGATGCTTTGCTCCAAAATTCATGTACACAAGTATACCAAAGATATAGCTTTATTTAAGCTGTGAAATCTGTTATTATTCGGGCGCTTTTAAGCATTTATGAATATTGCACACGCAGCAGAAGAAGGAATTTCGATTCATCTCGCACCCCCTATCATAGGTCACTTTTTAACGATACCTATAACGAGCACCATGCTCACTGCATGGCTCACCATAGCTCTCCTCATAATCGTGACGTTTGTCGTCCGTCGACGTCTTGCGCTCATTCCCGGGAAACTACAGATTGCTGCTGAGGCTCTTGTCGGAGGAGTATATGAATACGTTGCTGATGCGCTTGAGAGTAAGACTATGGCAAATCGTTTTTTCCCGCTCATTATGACCATTTTTATATTCATTCTTGCAATGAATTGGATTGGACTTCTCCCCGGGGTTGATTCTATTGGTATCTACAGTGAGGCACATGGGAGTACCGAGAAATCACTCATTCCGTTTTTCCACCCCGTGCACACTGACCTCAATATGACGATTGCGCTCGCAATCATAGCGTTCGTCGCAATAGAACTCTCAGGGGTCATTATCATTGGACTCTTCAAGTACGCCGGTAAGTTCCTCAATTTCTCGTCACCGCTCAATTTTCTCATTGGTATCATTGAATTGTTTAGTGAACTCGCGCGCCTCATTTCATTCTCATTTCGTCTCTTCGGAAACGTGTTTGCGGGAAAGACACTACTCCTCATTGCAATGTTCTTTGTTCCGTTTATACTGCCAGTCCCTGTGCTTGCCTTTGAACTGTTTGTTGGATTCATTCAAGCCTTTATTTTCGCTGTACTCACGCTGTTTTTTATTAAACTTGCGATAGAAGCACCCCATTAGTGGACAACCGAGAGTGTGGACTCACTCTACATTCTCGGTTGTCCAGTAGTGATGACAGAAAGACGACGTTATTTAGTTTAAAAAGAATGTATGGATGCACTTAATCTTGAGGCAATGAAGGCGCTTGCTATGGCGGTTGCTGTCGGTCTCGGTATGATTGGGCCAGGTATCGGTATCGGTATCCTCGTCTCAAAGGCACTTGAAGCAATCGGACGTAATCCGGAGGCTTCAGGTAAGATTCAAACGACGATGTTTATTGGTATTGCCTTTACTGAAGCGCTTGCCATTTTTGCCATAGTCGTAGGCTTCATTATTAAATTTGGTTAGTTCGACTAGGTATGGAGGAAATAATACACGCATTCGGCATTGACTGGAGACTCATCGTTATCCAGATGTTTAACTTTGCAATTCTCCTTGGAGTCTTGTGGTATTTTCTCTATACACCTGTACTCAAAACACTTAATGAGCGCGAAGCTAAAATTCGTAAAGGGGTAGAGGATGCTGAGGCTGCAGGCGAAGCGCTCAAACGAGCGGAGAGCGAACGCGCAACAGTGCTTGGAGCGGCTGAAGTTGAAGCAAAGGGTGTTGTTAAGAACGCTGAGAAACGAGGGGAAGAAAAGATGCTTCTCTTACAACAAGAGGCTGAACGAAAGGCACACACGATACTGAAAGATGCTGAAGCACAGGCAATCGAGCTCAGAGAGAAATCAAAGCGAGAGAGTGAAGCTGAGATTGCTCGTGTCGCCATACTTGCGGCAGAAAAAATCTTGAGCGGACAACCATCAAAATAATATGCGTACTAAGGACTACAGTAATGGAGCGCTTACCCTTCTTAAGGAAGGCGTTTTGGTTGATGATGTGCTTCGAGGGCTGCATCAGGTACTCACGAAGAATCACCATCAGTCACTCTACCCGAAGATTCTTTCGACACTCCTCGCGGGAATTGTACGCGATACGCACAAAGGGGAGACACGTATCACACTCGCTCGTGAGAGTGATACGGAAGCACACGGTGAGGCAATTGCTCGCACGATACGAGAGTTGCAGGCATCGGAACCTTTTACATACAGAGTAGACCCCTCACTCATTGGAGGATACCGCATCGAAGCACAAGGGAAAAGTAGCGACCACACCTATAAGACACAGTTACAAGCACTTTATAAATCACTCACTGAATCACTATGAGCACCTCAATTATTGATCGCATAAAGAAGGAAATTGCATCACTTCCACACGATGTACCACTTGACGAAGTGGGTACCGTCATTGCCGTGGGTGATGGCGTTGCAGAAATTGATGGCATACACCAAGCGCAAATGATGGAAATGGTGCTCTTTGAGCAGGGTGACGGTGAGTCTCTCGCTGAAACGCTCGCCGAGAGTAGTGCGGTGTACGGCCTCGTGCTCAACCTTGAAGAGGATTCAGTGAAGGTGGTGGTGCTTGGTGACCCTGACAGTGTCCGTGAGGGTATGCGCGTGAAGCGCACCGGCAAGCTCCTCAGCATTCCGGTCAGTGATGCAATCATCGGACGTGTGGTGAATCCACTCGGTGAGGCAATTGATGGAAAGGGTACTATCAAAGGTGACCGCGATATGGCTATTGAGCGCGTCGCGTATGGTGTTATGGAACGTTCAGGAGTAAATGAACCAATTCACACCGGTATTAAAGCAATTGATTCAATGATTCCGATCGGGCGCGGACAGCGTGAGCTCATCATTGGTGACCGAGCTACGGGAAAGACGACTATCGCTATCGACACCATCATCAATCAAAAATACGAGCCAGAGGCGACGCGACCAATTTGCATCTATGTAGCGGTTGGACAGAAAGAGTCAAAGACTGCGCGTATCGTCACGGAACTTAAGGAACGTGGGGCACTCGACTACACGATTGTGGTCTCCACCTCAGCTGCTGACCCAGCAGCAATTCAATTCATTGCCCCATTCGCTGGTGCAGCTATCGGAGAGTATTTTATGGAAAAGGGAATGGATGCGCTCATCGTTTTTGATGACCTCTCAAAACATGCCGTTGCGTACCGCCAGATGTCGCTCCTCCTTCGTCGCCCACCAGGACGTGAGGCGTACCCTGGAGATATTTTCTACCTTCATTCTCGACTCCTTGAACGAGCGGCAAAACTCTCTGACGCGCTCGGCGGCGGTTCAATTACTGCGCTTCCAATCATTGAGACGCAGGAAGGCGACGTCTCGGCGTACATTCCCACAAACGTCATCTCGATTACCGACGGTCAGATTTTCCTTGAGACAGACTTGTTTAACAAAGGAATTCGCCCTGCTCTGAACGTCGGTATTTCTGTATCACGCGTTGGATCAGCTGCGCAAACAAAAGCAATGAAGAAAGTGGCAGGAAAAATCCGCCTTGAACTTGCGCAGTTCCGTGAGCTCGAAGCGTTCA
>JANOXF010000015.1:0-7816 GCA_031418275.1 Candidatus Kaiserbacteria bacterium | reverse complement strand
CGCGGTTTGTTCTAGACTAGACACAGGTAGTAGAGCACAGCGATGAGTATCCCGAGATTCATGTATGACGTCGCGGCCATGCCCGGAGCTCTATACAAGGGATCAATACGGTACCCAATCCAAAATACTGTTCGAGCGATCACAAACACAATCGTGAGCGCAACGATGAGTTTGATCGATGTTGCGGTGAGGAAGGTACTGAGCGCGAGTGTGCCCACAAAGAAGACAAAGGTTTGCTGTAGCGTGTTGTCTGCGACACGTCCATTGATCTCGAGTGCTTTCGTCTCGAGGTGTTTTGTCGGGTCAATTGCATCGCTGAGGAAACGACCATTACCAACAAAGATCATCATAATGAAGAAAGGAACGACCGCAATCACATTCATCTCGAGTGTGAAACTGAGTCGTTCAATGAGTGACGCAACCCCCTCGACCTCGGGCAAAAGAGAATAGAGGAGATATACAGAAAGTGCCATCATGAGAATACCTGAGAGGGCGCCTACAGCCACCTTTTTTTGTGATCGATTCATGGGAGAATTATAGCAAAACTTGTACAGGCGAAGCAGTATTTACCATAATATCTAAGTAGAGTGGGGGATAAAAGTATGATATGGTAGGAGACGCACAAAAGCGCGATCTCTCATATTGAGAATCACATTGCCGATTCATCTAATGGTAGGATGCTTCCCTCTGGAGGAAGTCATTGGGGTTCGAGTCCCTGATCGGCAGCTCGTAGCATAAATCACCCCAAATGGGGTGATTTTGCTTTAGAGCTGCCACGACAGGACAGTCCGGGGGACTGTCCGTAAGGACTCGAAAACCTTGCCTAGTATTTTAGGACGCAAGGAGTAAAATACTAGGCAAGGTGTACAGCTCCTGTAAGGAGAGAGATTCCTTGTCGGGCAGCCAACTTGAGATAGGTTCAGACTCCGAGGAGCATATACTATTCGTTAACAATAAACAGTTCTATAATCTTACTTATGGTTGAACCAGTCATTGCCAAAGCTATCGAAACTAAACAACAGGAACCCAGAGTTGAATCAGCTCCATCACCTGAGGCTAGTGTGCAGTTTATTCAGCACATCTGGTGTAGTGTTGCCATAAGCAAGAAGTTAGAGGATGTGCTCTGTCAGTTTATTCTTGGTCAGCTTCAAAAAGGAGAAAATGTTTCTGAGTACGTATTTTATATTTCAACAACAGGCGGGGACCCTTACGCAGGCGTGAATCTTTTTAGTTTTTTAAAGTCGCTTTCTATAAAAACTACTGCATATAACATGGGTATGGTTGCCTCGGCCGGCGTACCGTTCTTTCTAGGTTTTAAGACTCGTATAGGAGTTCCAAATTGCAGCTTCATGGTGCATCAAACTTCCATGAGCAGGAACTCTTTCCCTGAGAATGTGAATGTCTTCGATATGCAGACACAGCTTAAATTACTTGAGGGTACAGACAAAAAGACACAAGCAATCATCGAGTCTGAAACAAAAGCAAAGGCACAAAATGCTCTATCAGCAAAAGAAGTCGAGGAAGCAATTGAACGGTCACAGGTTTATCAAGCCGAAGAAGCGCTTAATCGGGGTTTTATCGAAAAAATCGAACAGCCGGAGATTTCAAAAGTAAACATTCTCTACATTACTGATGAGTGGCTTAAAAGCATTTGATGGCCGATTCCGAAGAGTATTATGATAGTGGCGAAATGGGGTCAGCCAGCTTATGACATAGTGTTATGATTAAACAATGAAAGACATAGACACTGAGGTTTGTCCCATCTG
Source organism: Candidatus Kaiserbacteria bacterium (assembly GCA_031418275.1). GTDB lineage: Bacteria > Patescibacteriota > Minisyncoccia > Phycocordibacterales > UBA918 > Damh-18. The sequence goes on along the minus strand of JANOXF010000015.1, from coordinate 6,050 downwards.
CCTAAGACACTATAGTCACAACAATCCGAAGGTTGACTATCACCTCCAATATCACCCGACAAATGTAACTACTTATGCATGTAGGTCATGTAACTATGCAGAATATCTTTCGAGGAATTGGCACTGCTGTCTCACGCCTTGGCAGTGGTACAAAATTTATTTAGTGAAGAAATTTAACAGAGAAAATCAACATCTTTGGATTAAATAAGCTCTAACATCCCTCCTTCGTTAAAACTACGGACGGGCAGGCGTCCCAGACAGCCAGCTCCTTATTTTAGCCATATTTTTAAATAAAAATTGGTTCGTGTCCCGATATAAATTGGTCTGGTATACTTTTGTTATGGAATCTCCAGAAATGCAAAATAAGAAATCTATTCTTAAATTAGAAAAAGTTGCACCGAGAGTTTATCAGTCGCTACAAGACCTAAAGAGAACGGGTTGGGTGAATAGAGGAGTAGAAAATCCTGAGTCTGTCAAAGAACATACGGAAGCACTCGTTGTTTTGGCACAAGAACTATCTCAATTCCTAACAGAGGAGGAAACAGACGGCTTAGTAGATATGTTAGAAGTCCATGATTGGCCAGAGGCAATTCACGGAGATGAAGTAATTTTGGAATTAGATCCTAATGACCGTAAAGCACTAAAGGAAGCAAAGTTTGAAAACGAGAGAAAGGCACTAGCCAAGATATGCGAAGACCTTCCAAACGGTAATGAAGTAATGGCGCTCTGGCTAAGATTTGAAAACTCCGATGACCCAGCGGCAGCGTTTGGCCGTCAGTTGGATAAGTATCAAGCGGTTGAGAAAGCTTTAGAATACGAACAAGAACAGGGGATAGCTTTATTTGATGAATTTCTAAGGTATTCAATAAATTTCATACACCACCCAGTTCTATTGCAAAGAATTGAAGAACTAAAGTCTAAGTGGGGAGGCTAAAATCGTTCTAATATCGTCCCAGACGGCCAGCTCTTAGTACAAAATCCCCGAAAGGGGATTTTTACTTTAGAGCTGCCAGATCAAACAACAGTCTGGGAGACTGTTGCGAGGGACTCGAAAAGGTTGTCGATAGTTTACGAGCGAAGCGAAGGGAACTATCATACAACCTGAACTGAAGCAGTAAGCTTCGAGTCCCTGATCGGCAGCATAAAAATCCCCACCAGGTGACCGAGGTCACGCGGGTGGGGATGGGAAGGAAATCACACAATGCGGGCACGGGCGCGAATCGTGGCGAACGAATCGTTCACCAGCACTTCGCCGTCTTTGAAGACTGGCATGAGTAGGTTTTGAAGCTCGTGAATGCGAGCGTCCTCCTCACGCATCGTGTGGTATTTCGGACCGTCTGCGCCCGGGACTTGCACCAACGTGAGTCGCCCTGCCTTCGACTTCTTGCTTGAATCGGTCACCGGGTCCTTCATCACATCGCGCCAAACGCCGTTGACTTCGGCCGCCGAGCACTTGAACGCGAACTTTTGCGTGTCGCGGTCAACCTTCCGGAGGAGGCCGCCACCGGAACCAAACGCGACGTTGTCGGCAGACCAGCCAGCGTTTTTCATACGCTCGAGGATCGTGCCGATCATCTCGTAGTCGATACCGTCACCTTGAATGACACGTACTTTCGGGTTGAGGACTTTGTAGCCCTTCGCATTTTCAGTAACACCGAATGTCGTGCCGAGGAGCTCGAGCACGGTGAGTACGACATCGGGCGGGTACCCAGAGTCGGGACGCACGACGAGCGTGCCATCCCGTGCGAGCACTTGCTCCTTGAGCGTGCCGCCCCAGATCTCCTTCGTGGCCTTGAAGATGTCGTAGCTGTCTGAGACAACCGCGACGAGGCCGGTCGGGAATTCCGTAAGCATGTTCTGGTACGCCGCTGCTTCGCCATCCTTGCCCCACGAGGTGATTGTGGAGTGCTCGGCGGCGGGAATCGAGAAGCCGGCCATTGCCTCGCCGTAGTACTTCTTTGCGACACGGATGCCTTGGAAGGTGTCCGTACCCATGAAGGAGACGAGGTGGGCCGAGCCGCCGACCCCTGCAGATTCGACCGACGTCGAACCGCGGAAGCCGAAGTCGTGCACCTTGAAGTCGACGAGTTCTGGTGAACCGGTCTCCTCAAGGTAGCGGAGCACGAGCTTCTTCATCTCGCGACTTTGGGTCGCGATGGTGGTCGGGTACCAGAGCATCGACAAGAGTGTCTCAACGTAGTTCGTCACCCACGGCAACTCGGGGTCAGTGTTCTCGATCGTCATGAGTACGTTCCGTGTCGGAATGGTGATTCCTTCAGGAACGGCCCTGATGATGACCGGTAGCCGACCGCCGTGTACCGTAAGGAGGCGCTCCCAGCCGGCCTTGTTGTAGATCTCACTGTTGCCAAAGTGGGCTTTGAAGTCCTCTTCGGCTTCTTCGAGATCAGTACGGCCGACGACCGAACCTTCGAGGTAGCGCTTCAGGTAGTACTGAAGGCCGTAAAAGGTGGTCGCGGGGAAGCGGCCACCGCGGCTTTCGAGAAACGAAAAGATTCTCGTGGTGCCCTTGGGGTACTGCTTCCAGTGCGAGACTTTGTAGCTGTCGGTGAGCTCCACGGTGTTGATGTCGCGCATGGTGTGGATGGTCGTGTTCATGGTGATTTCTTTCGGTAGAGGGTGAGGTGAACCTGCAGTGCTCGGGTGAGCGCCACAAGCGATGAGTGAACAACGATGTTGTTACGTAGTGCAATGATGTCGATGTTGCCCTTTCTCCAGAATCCATCAGGGCAGCTGAGAAAAATCTTTTTCCTGGCCCCAATGGCGAACCCGAGTTCGAGGAGAGTAATAAGGGACTTGGTCATTGGTTCAAAATGTACGACGATGACGTCGCTTCGTTCGATACCTTCAAGTTCCCAGGTTACCTGTTCTCTAAAGCGGGGGTTCGTGATGTCCTGTTTCCAGGATGAGTCCCATGCAGTACGTCTCGGATTGAGGAGTGCTCCGTCATGGTGAGATAGTCGCTTTGCAACCACCTCTTGCCACGCTGAAGCTGTTCCCATCTCGATACTTCCTGCGAGAAAGATGGCCGGGACCACTCCATATGGAAGAGGTTCTGGCGGTCGATACATATCCATAGTAGGTCCTTAAGTGCTAGATAGTGACGCGAGGAGCAGTTCGCCGAGTGGGCGATGTTCCTTCACCAGGGACTCGAGTACGCCTTCGTACCGAGTCCATCGAAGTGCATCGATGTCATCCGAGGGGCGTATCGCACCGAAGATGTACGGTGCCTTGAAGAGCGCGGTCATGACGCGGTCGGTATCCTTTCGATACCGCCAATCGTCGATCATGAATGATCCAAGGTACACAGGGTCACCAACTTCAAGACCGGAGGTCTCCTCGTACGCCTCCCGGCGTGCTGCCCGTTCAAAGGAAGTGTCCTTCTCTGGGTCGACGAATCCTCCGATGAAGCGCCATTTCCCCTCGTCCCGCTCTTTCTGTCCAAGGAGCACTTCGCGTCGGTCTTCTCGCACGATGGCGATATCGACGGCGGGGTAGGGGATAGGGGGACGTGTGACCTGTGCGTGGATGATCCCGCGCCGGAAGTCACTCGTACATGGTATGTGCGATGCCGCAATCTCGCGGTACGCGGTGCCGTTTGGTGAGTACACCTCGGTCACTTCTTCGACACGCTTCTTCCCACTGTAGTAGGGGAGGAAGGAGTCGCGAGAGCCGTAGAGTGTCACCTCGTGATGCGGGAATGCCGCTTCAATGAGGCGGTCGAGGTTCTCGCTCCAGCGTGCGTCGGACGGATGATCGTAGTGTTCGAGAACGAATGCGTTCGAGAACAAGCCATTGATCATTGCCTTACGCACTTTGAAGGAGAGTGGGTTGCGGGGCGTCGGGAGGCTGCCTCCCGATCCGAGGACGACGAGGAGGTCATCATTTCGTACGCACGCGTGCGCAATGAGATGACGGTGTCCATCGTGGAGCTCGTGGACTTGAAAGCGTCCGATAACGACGCCGAGAGTGAGTGATGATTTCACAGCGGTGTATGCCTTTCATTGTGTGATGTCAAAGAACAGTGAAATGAGGGCGGAGGCGCATGATAGTGTACTTGATACACTATCTATTCCTAAAAAAGAATGGGCGCCATGCCCCCAATTCGATACTTAGTGTATCTTATACAAGAAGTGGTTTTCTGTCAACAAGGTCTGTGGATAGGGTGAGAAAGTCTGGGAGACTTTCGCAAGACCTTGAGCATGATTATGCGAAAGGTGTACAGCGTTTGTAAGACGGATGTTTTAGAGCTTCTTAGAGTATTTCAATTTCAGTGACCTTTGAGGAAGTGAAACGATAGAGTTCGGCTGGTCTGAAGGCACCACCTTCGCGCTTTCGCTTCTGTGCCGTGAGTACACCAAGTTTCAGGATTTTCTTTCTGAAGTTTCGTTTATCGAGATCAGTACGGAGAATGCTCTCGTAGACACGCTCAAGCTCGGTGAGTGTGAATTCATTTGGCATGAGTTTCCCGAGGATTGTTGTGTAGCGGGCACGTGAGCGTAAACGAGCAAGCGCCGTTGCCGTAATGAGGTCGTGATCATAGGCAAGTCCGTGTGCGCTTGATGGTGTCACCCACCATGAATCATTCGTATCTGCTTGTTCTTCCGAAGAGAGTGATCCCCAAGGAACGAGTGCACTGTAAGCGACTGAAACAACACGTCCGCGTGGGTCACGGTCGATTTCGCTAAATGTGAAGAGCTGCTCGAGATAGATGTCGGGTGACGTGATGCACGCTTTTTCTCGGAGGAGACGTCGCGCAGCTTCTTCAGCAGTTTCCTTTGGGTCGATGAGACCGCCGGGGAGACCCTTCATGTTGGGGAAGTGTGGTGGTCGATTGACGGGAGTGAGGCGAATGAGCAGTGTTCCATCGCGTACGGTCATGAGTGCGACATCAGCTGCAAGCACTGCGAAGCGCAGGTGCTTTGGTTCCTCAAGATTCTTTTTCATATATGTACCGTACGAGATAATTTAATTATTGTCAATAATACACTATCCACACCGACTCGACAGGGGGCTTGCAATTACTTAGTGTATATAGTACACTAAGATTATTACAGGTTTAAGCATATACACCATGATTACTTCATCTATCTCCGCACCTCGATTCTGGGGCGGAAAGAAAGAACATATTGAGAACGCGTACGTCGCGTTACTCATGCTCTTTGTGACTGTTCTGTATGAGTTCCTTTCCATGCAGGTTCTTCCTGAGTTCACCTTCAATATATATGAGTTCATCGGAACGTGGAGCGGACTTACAACGGTGTGGCTTTCGCGAACAGAGAACGTACTCTGCTGGCCTTGGGGAGTGGTGAGTGCGCTCGCACTCGGATACTTCTTCTCGACCATTGGACTTCCAGGACAGCAGTGGCTCAACTGGGGGTACTTCTTTCTCATTCAGTTCTGGGCTTGGTACCACTGGGTCTACGGGGGAAAGGAACGTACCGTACTCCCCGTAACAACGCTCACACTCCGTGGACGTCTTCTCGCGCTCGGTGCAATTGTCCTTGGAACGGTCGTCATCTATAACGCTATCGGTCTCCTTGTTCCGGGGTCGCTCCATCCAGTACTCGACGCTACCGTCGTATCATCGAGTGTTGTCGCACAGTACCTTCTCGGTCGAAAGAATGTCGAGAGTTGGGTCTTATGGCTCGGTCCGGTGAACATGCTCTCCATTCTTCTCTTCTACACTGCGGGTGCATATACCGTCATGGCACTCTACATCGCGTTCTTCGTCCATGCAGTTTTTGCACTTCGCACGTGGCATAAAAGTGCGACGCACATTATTCACTAATCACACGTATCATGTTTTCTCGCGGACTCATCATAGGAAAATTCTACCCACCACATCGTGGTCACAAGTACCTCATTGATCGTGCGCGAAGTGAGTGCAAGTCACTTACGGTAATCCTCTGCTACAAACAGACCGACACCATCCCTGGTATGCTTCGCGCGTCGTGGCTCCAGCGCACCCATCCTGATGTGCGCATACTTGTCATCGAGGACAACAAACTCGCTGACGATGACTCGGAGGG
>JANOXF010000014.1:0-10117 GCA_031418275.1 Candidatus Kaiserbacteria bacterium | reverse complement strand
GCTGAAGACACTACGTCTGAGGATGAAGTCACCTCAGTAGTGAGTCCACAGCACCCAATGCACGGGCTCCTCGAAGAATCTCCAATGCCACCAAAGGTGGGCGACCTTATTGAAGGCACCGTTTCTGCGGTTGGACGCGCACGCGTCTACGTAGAACTTACCCCATTCGGTACTGGACTCATTTACGGCCGCGAATACATGAACGCGCGTGATATTTTGCGTAAAGTTTCTGTAGGCGACACTATTGCAGCGAAAATTGTCGACGCAGGAAATGAAGATGGATACATCGAACTCTCACTCAAGGAAGCACGTCAGGCACTCATCTGGAGCGACGCAGAGAATGCACAGAAGAAGCAGACCATCATGCACCTTCCTGTTAAGGAAGCAAACAAGGGTGGGCTTATCATCGAGTGGCAAGGTATCTCGGGATTCCTTCCTGCGTCCCAACTCTCTGCAGAGCACTACCCACGCGTTGAGGATGGGGACAAGGACAAGATTCTTACGGCGCTCAACGACCTTATCGGCAAACTCCTCAGCGTCATCATTATTACCGCTGACCAAAAGGAAGGAAAACTTATCTTCTCTGAGAAAGGACCACAAGAGAAGGAAGAGAAGGAAGAGAAGGTCAGTAAGTATAAAGTTGGTGACACACTTGAAGGTACCGTCACCGGTGCAGTTGATTTCGGAGTATTCGTCAAACTTGAGGAAGGACTCGAAGGTCTTGTCCATATTTCTGAACTTGATTGGGGACTCGTTGACGACACTCGTGCGCGCTTCAAGGTGGGCGACAAGGTAACCGTAAAGGTTATCGAGGTAAAAGACGACAAGATTTCTCTCTCAATCAAGCAACTCAAGGAAAACCCATGGAATGCAGCAAGTAAGAAATACCGAAAGGAGCAAGGAGTACAGGGTGTCATCATCAAGTACAACAAGCATGGTGCACTTGCATCAATTGAAGAAGGCGTGGCTGGACTCGTCCACATTTCAGAGTTTGCGAGTGAAGAAGAACTTCGCAACACCCTCCTCCTCGGTCAATCGTATCCATTTACGATTACCCTCTTTGAGCCTAAGGAACAGCGTATGACGTTATCCTTCAAGACGAAAGTTGAGACGAAGGCATAGGACGAACAAGACTGCTCATAAGCACGAAAAACCGCCACATCCGTGGCGGTTTTTCGTGCTTTCGTAGCATTGACAAATTAACTGAAAGTAGTATAATATGAGAGTATAGTTCAACCGGTCTAGGAGGACCACATGAAGAGTATTCTGTGTTTCGTATGGGGAGTGGTCGCCACCCTCCTCTATCAAGATGGTGGTTACTCCAGCGGTCTGGTGTCAATAGCCACCATCCTTGGGTTGTTTACCGGTCTCTGGTCCAGTTACCAGAACAGTTAGGAACCATTCAAGACCGAGTAACCACTTATATCGGTTTTAGTTCCACCGCCGTCCCACTCGGGCCGGCGGTTTTCTATTTTCCACCCTTGCTAACAAAACTCGTCAAAGTTGCGGCTTCTGCTCGGCGTTGCGGAGACCTCAGTCGAGCATAGCAAAAAATCACTAGATTTTTATGTGTGCCGAGCAGAAGCTGCAACGAGAAAGAGTTTTGCGATTTAGTCAGCATTGCACTCCGTCATCGCTTCACTTACTCCCTTTGAATAGATAAGCTCAAGCGCGCGAACGACCTTCTTCTCAAGCTCGGGGAACAGCTCACGCTCTTTTGTAGAAAATTCACCGAGTACAAAGTTTGAAAGCTGTTCACCCTTTGGTCGTCGAAACATTCCAAATATATTTTTCTTGCCAGTCCCAATGCGAATACGCACAAAATCAGACGAACCTATGTTCTCGATGATTGATTTCACCCCATTGTGCCCTCCTGCACCCCGTGACTCGACCACTCGCACTGTCCCAAACGGTAAATCGACTTCGTCGTGGACCACGATGAGATGCTCCGGAGTGTCGCATTCAAGGGCTTTCTTAACTGCCGCACCTGAATTGTTCATAAATATGGTCGGAAACAGTATGCGCACCTCTTTTCCATGAATGTTCCCTACTGACACTTCACCCGAAAATACGCCTGAGGTGTGTGGCGTAGGGAGTCCCGCATGCGCAATGAAATTCCGCAGAATAATCCACGCTACATTGTGTCGTGTATGTTCGTATTCTTTTCCGGGGTTACCGAGACCTACTAACAGTTCCATTCGTATATTCTACATCACACTCACGCGTCTGACATCAGGTATCATCACATCAGTATAGTGAGATTCCCCGCGTCACCACTTCTTTGAGACGTTGCGCATACGCATCTAGCATAGAAAAAAATCACTGTATTTTTTTGCGTGTCAAAAATATGTGGTGACGCGGGGAAGTTGCATGGTCAAAAATAAACGAGAAACTTGTAACAGTTCACGTACACAGATATAATAGTGATTAAGAATTTTCTATGGAGCAAAATTTTGATACAAATCGTTCTTCATTCACTCCTCCTTCTTCTTCTACTCCGCACGATACGCACACTCCACCCGAACCAAAGGGTGGGAAGATGGGTTTTCTTTCTGAGATACTCCATTTTTCTGTTGTGGCACTCCTCATTGTACTTCCGATACGCATGTTCATTGCACAACCCTTCATTGTTTCTGGTGCATCAATGGAAACTACCTTTTCTACAGGACAATATCTCATTGTTGACCAACTTTCATACCATTTTGAAGAACCAAAACGAGGCGAAGTTATCATATTTCGCTACCCGAAGGACCCATCAAAGTTTTTCATAAAGCGCATCATCGGCATTCCAGGAGACACCATCGAGATTAGAGGCCGTAATGTAAGCATCAAAAACTCAGTGCACCCCGACGGAGTCAAACTCGACGAGAAATACATCCTCGACATGAGCCCCAATACAACACTCACTGAGACACTCGGTGACAATGAGTACTTCGTTATGGGTGACAACCGTGATGCGAGCTCCGACTCACGCATGTGGGGAGTGCTTCAGCGAGATAAAATCGTCGGCCGCGCATTCCTCCGTCTTTTCCCTTTTAATACATTTGGCATCAATCCTGGCACCTACAACACCGATGCATCCTTTATAAGCGCCTCACCACAATAATCGTATGCCTTCAGTTGGAACACAAGAATTCGTAAAGTCAGCAGTACAGACCGCACACCACTTTGGATTCACTCCACTCGAACGCCTCAAGAATCATCCTGCGTGTAAAAACTGCGTCGAGAAAATCGAGCATCGCGATACGGCTGCAGACCGAAAGAATGACGCACTCGGGGGCATGCTTACGAGCGGCATGGGTTCATTCTTTGAATACAAATTAAATGGTATTGAGGGTCCGACGCTTTTTTACTCCATCGATCAGGTCCCCCGCACCGGAGAACCTGCAATTACACTTCAAATATTTAATGTTCGGAAAAGTATCGGGGAAGCACTCCTCATCCAAACGATTCGTTCCCTCCTCAGAGACATCGGCTATCAAAACCATGTTGTCCGTATTAATTCGCTCGGTGATACTGACTCGGTAACACGGTACATTCGTGAGCTCACCAATTTCCTCAAGAAGCGCTCAGAAGAAATGCCGCCCGCTGCGCGCGAGCTCATGAAAGAACATCCGCTTATAGCGCTCATGCACCTCATTGAGAAGGAACACGATCTTGCGCGAAGGAGTCCGAATCCACTTGAGTACCTCACCGACATAAGCCGAAAACACTTCCGCGAGATTATTGAATTCCTCGACCAGAGTAAGACACCATTTGAGATAGACCCAAAGCTCATCGGCCACCACGAATGCTACTCGGACGCACTCTTTGCAATCGACCTCGTAAATGAAGACGGTGCACGCTACGAAAATGAACCCCTGTACATTCGTGGTGGCCGCTACAACACGTTTGTTTCAAAAATGTCGAAAGCAAAAACCCCTGCAGTCGGCGCTGTCGTCGTTCTCAAGGAACGAAAGTCCCCAACAAGTTTTCCTGTCCCGCGTGTACGTCAAGACCCGTCTATCTTCATGGTACAGCTTGGCTTTGGACCAAAGGTGCGGAGCCTCCTCCTCATGGATGAGCTCAAGCGCTCCGGCATCTCGGTCCAACAAAACGTGACAAGTGATTCGCTTTCTGAACAACTTCGCCTTGCTGAATCAAAAAATGCGGAGTATGCCATCATCATCGGACAGAAAGAATTTGTCGAAGACCGCGTTATTCTCCGAAACCTTCGCCTCCAGACACAGGTCATGGTGCCGTTTGCACTGCTTTCAGACCATCTACACCGTGTGGCAAAGATTGCTGCATAATTAAGAGCCTATCCACAAGAAAAATGCCCGGAAAACAAGGCATATCTTACTTGCAAAGCCTCGCGGGGCATGGTAATCTCTCACCACATTATGAATACAAATGTCGAAGTCAAGAAGAATAACCAAGAAAGTACTGCGAACCTCCTACGCCGCTTCACGAAGCGCGTACAGGGTTCGGGTATGATTTCTCGCCTCCGCAAGGAGCGTTATTACAAACGCACCAAATCTCCACTCGTCGCACGTATGGAGAAGCTCAAGAAGCTCGGGAAGAAAGCAACGTACGAGAAACTCCTTAAACTTGGAAAGATACAAGAGCCAACAGGACGCCGCAAATAAAGTGCCTCCAAAATCTCCAGCTACTTTGTCGCCTGCGTCATTCGAACAGTCGCCGTATATTGAATACGTCTTCTGTTCTCATTTCTTGGCTTCGCGTATCTGAAGATTTCTGAAAACACTTTAATGAATCGGGATCATGAGCGCTATACAGGCGCTCTTTTTCGTTTCTGAGTGAAAGGGTCGTATAATATCGACATGCACGTAGATGTTGTTAAAAAGTCGCAGCTTGCGCCAAATCTTCCCTACGATGCAATGAAGCAGAGTGTCCTCGGAGCATCCTATTCGCTCACGCTCGCATTCATTGGTGAAAAGCGTGCACGAGACCTTAACCGAGCGCACCGCAAAGCAACCTACGTACCGAACGTACTCTCCTTTCCTCTCGATGCGCACACGGGGGAGATATACATCACTCCGCTCGTAGCGCGGAGAGAGGCACACAAGTTCAACATGACGATGCGCGGCTACATTGGCTACCTCTTTATCCACGGATTACTCCATTTGAAAGGGTATGACCATGGGGCTACAATGGAGAAAGTAGAAAAACGATTCGTAACGCAGTATAAGCTCAAGTAATTTCTGTTGTATACGATACAATCGAAGGAGGATTTTTAAGCATGGCTCAATCATTTGTCACAGGAATAGACGTCGGCACCTATCATGTGAAGGTGGTCATTGCGCGTGAGCCTGAGAGCAATGACCCAAAAAGTCTCCCGCAAATTGTAGGGACCGGATTTGCAGAAAGTCGTGGGCTTCGAAATGGCTACATCATAAATGAAAGCGATGTTGTGCGGAGCGTGCGGAATGCGGTAGCGCAAGCTGAAAAAGCGAGTGGTGTAAAAGTCAAGAATGCGTACGTCTCAATGGGCGGGATTGGTCTCGACGAAATACACGCACACGGTGAAGCAATTACCTCCCGCGCTGACTCACTCATTACGCAAGTCGACATCGACCATGCGATGCAGGTGAGCGAGGATACAATTCAAGACAAAATTCCCAACCGTAAGGTCATCCATGCAATTCCCCTTACGTTTACCGTTGATGGTGAAAAAGTACATGGGCGACCGCACGGACTTCGCGGCACTAAGTTTGAAGTCGATTCCCTCTTTATCACCGCATTTGAACAGCATCTCAATGACCTTGTCGCAGCAATAGAGAGCATCGGCATCACCGTAGACGATGTCATGGCATCACCGCTCGCTGGAAGCCTCGTGATGCTCACCAAGGCACAGAAACGTGCAGGATGTGTCCTTGCAAACATTGGCGCTGAGACAGTCTCAATCGTGGTGTTTGAGAACAACACGCCGGTCTCACTCAAAGTCTTCCCCATTGGGTCAAATGACATTACGAATGACATAGCACTTGGCCTCAAGATTCCACTCGACGAGGCCGAAAAGGTAAAACGTGGAAGTATTTCAAGCGTAACGTATTCGAAACGAAAGCTCGATGAGATTGTTTCTGCGCGACTCACCGACATCTTCGAACTCATTGATGCGCATTTAAAGAGAATCAAACGTGACGGCCTCTTACCTGCAGGCATTATCCTCACAGGAGGTGGTTCAAGTATTACAACAATTCAAGAACTCGCGCGTGCATCACTCAGACTCCCATCAAAAATTGCGACACTCGATCCTGGGCAGAATGGAAAGGTTCGCGATGCATCATGGGCTGTCGCATACGGACTTTGTATTTGGGGACTTTCAGGCTCCGAAGAAGAAAGTGGTATCAATCTTGCTAAGCATACAGGGAATGCACTCCTTAATTGGTTGAAACAGTTTCTTCCATAGAATCCATATTTTGCAACACTATTTCAAAATAATTTTTTGTCTTTCGCAATCGCACGAAGGACAGCTTTGTCAATATCGTGACAGATATTTTTAGTACTGTATTATAGCGATACATTCACTCACGGTTCAGTGTTTGCTGTTGGAGGTAGTAACAATTTTATACATATATGGAACAAATAAAAACAGACGTTGAGTCATTCGCACGCATTCGTGTTGTTGGCGTTGGAGGTTCAGGCGGTAACGCCGTAAACCACATGATGACCGAGAAGGTGAAGGGAGTTGAATTTATTGCAATCAACACTGATGCACAAGATCTTCATAACTCTCTCGCAAAGCGAAAGATTCACGTAGGAAAGAATCTTACGCGTGGTCTTGGTGCAGGAGGTAATCCTGACATGGGACGTCGCGCAGCAGAAGAAACACGTGAAGAAATTGCAAATGCAATCAAAGGTTCTGACATGGTGTTCATCACCTGCGGAATGGGTGGTGGTACCGGAACAGGTGCTTCGACGATTGTTGCAAAGATTGCGCGTGAATCCGGAGCACTCACTGTTGGTGTGGTCACAAAACCATTCCTTTTTGAAGGACAGGAGCGTATGCGACTTGCGATGCAGGGCATTGAAGAACTCAAACGTGAAGTCGACGCACTCATTACCGTGCCAAACGACAGACTCCTCGCCATTGTGGATCGTGAGACCACGGTCAAAAACGCATTCGCGCTCTGCGATAACGTACTCAAACAAGCAGTTGAAGGAATTTCCGACCTCATCACCATGCCCGGTATCATCAATGTAGACTTCGCCGATATTCGAAGCGTTATGGAAAATGCAGGGTCAGCGCTCATGGGTGTTGGTCTCTCTACCGGTGAAAAGCGCGCAGAAGAAGCAGCACGGGCAGCTATTAATTCTCCTCTCCTCGAAGTCTCCATTACTGGAGCAAAGGGCGTACTCTTTGCGGTTGCGGGTGGCGACGATCTCGGCATGCTCGAAATTCAAGATGCTGCACGAGTCATCACTGAATCAATTGACACCCATGCGAAGGTCATCTTCGGTGCAATCCGTGACGACAAGCTCAAAAAGAATGAAGTGCGCGTAACGGTTATCGCAACAGGATTCCCTGAACCTGACGGAACACCGCACATGCGACAGTCACTCAATGCATTTGAACGTCCTGAACGCGTCGAAGAAAAACCAGAAACGCGCGGACGCATCTTCAATTCAATTGGTGCCATGCGACAGACTTCTGAAGAACAGAAGGATGAAACACCTGTTGTTCGTGAAGACGCAAAAGCACCCGTCGTACCTCCAAAGGAACCAAAGCCTGTTGATCCTGTCGACGAAGAAGAAAACGATGAAGATTGGGGCGCGGTCCCCGCTTTCTTGAGACGTTCAAAGCTTAAGTAGCAACTAATGAAAGAGCCTGTGCACATGATGTGTCACAGGCTCTTTCTATGCCACTGCTTTGAACGTCGAAATGAGGGGGCCGCGAGCCGGAGACCGTTTTTGCTATTCCTAATGCAAAAACGGTCGAGGCCGGGCAGGAGCCACTTATGAACGTAGTGAATTAGTGAGCTGACGCCAGTACCGGCATTCCTTCACTCCCAGGGCCAAAGTTCCTTGGATTGAATTAACTTCAAACCCGCGCCCCTTTGGGGCGCGGGTTTTGTTATCAGCACTCTGTAAGGTAAAATGACGAACATATTACTACACAAATAAATTACGCATGTACGATTTAATTATCATCGGTGGCGGACCAGCAGGTATCTCAGCAGGAGTCTACGCATCTCGCAAGCAACTCAAAACACTTTTTGTGGCAAAGGAATGGGGTGGTCAGAGTATTGTCTCTCCCGACATTCAAAATTGGATTGGCACACCACATATTAGCGGTGACGCATTAGCAAAGAGTCTTGAGGCACACCTTAAAGAATACGCTGGAGATATTGTCACCATACAAGCTGATACTCTCGTAACAAAGGTCACGAAAGATGGTGATACTTTTACCGTAATGATGGATGACGGCAAGACTGCTCAATCAAAAGCTGTTCTTATTGCATCAGGTTCTAAGCGTCGTACGCTCCAAGCGACTGGCGCAGATACTTTTGAACACAAAGGACTCACCTACTGTGCGTCGTGTGATGGACCGCTTTTTGCCGGCCAAGATGTCGTGGTAATTGGTGGAGGAAACGCAGGATTCGAGACTGCGGCACAGCTGCTCGCATATACCAAAAGCGTTACCCTACTGCATCATAGTGATACTTTCAGAGCTGACCCAATCACTGTGGAAAAGGTTCTTTCAAACCCGAAGATGAAGGCATTTACAAAAGCAAAGACTATTGAGGTAAAGGGTGACAAATTCGTAACGGGCATTGTGTATGAAAAAGATGGTGAACAGCACGAACTCGCAATAGGCGGCATCTTCGTCGAGATTGGTCTTATGCCATCGACTGATATCGTCGAAGGACTCGTTGAACTTGATGACTACAAACGTATTAAGATTGACCCATGGACAGGAGCAACGAGTGTTCCAGGTATCTGGGCTGCCGGTGACTGTACCAATGTGAAGTACCACCAGAACAACATTACTGCTGGTGATGGAGTGAAGGCACTCGAAGATATTTATGTCACCCTCAAAGCCAAGTAACTGAAATCCACAAAAACGTTATATTTCTTTGTTGCTTCGCTCGTTTGCTCCACGCGCCGTATATTGAATACGTCTTGGTCGCAAGCCTCGCTCGCGCCTCGAACTACAATCGTTTTTGAGAATTTCAAAAGTAGAGAAAATTGAATATAAGAACAAGCAATCACCCGAGCGCAAGCGCTCGGGTGATTGCGTCATAGTATCCCATTTCAATGTGTGTATCTGAAGAGAGAAGCTCACTCACTGTATCTCTTGTAACCCATTTATAGTCCGAATGCTCGTCACTCAAAATCACCTCAAATGGTTCTGCTTTCACACTATAGAAAATGAGTACGAGTGCTTTGCCATCAACGATATCTTTGCTTAAGCGATAGGCACCAAGCACATCACCAATTGTATACTTCCACATCGATGGCAGTTCTTCGCTGAGTTCACGGCGTAATGTTTCTTCAAGAGTTTCGTTGTCATCAATTCTCCCTCCTGGAATATCCCAGTACGCACTCTCGCCAGTACCCTTCTGCAAGACGAGACACTTCTCATCAACACAAACTATACTTTTCACACCAACATTACAGTCTTTAATCATATTCATTCATTATAGCAAAATGTGATATGTAGCATGACCATTTCAGGTTCAGTTCGCCCGAACAACAAGGTGAGAAGCGAATACGTGGAGCTTCGCAAGACCTTGAGCACGACT
Organism: Candidatus Kaiserbacteria bacterium; assembly: GCA_031418275.1. Taxonomy (GTDB): domain Bacteria; phylum Patescibacteriota; class Minisyncoccia; order Phycocordibacterales; family UBA918; genus Damh-18. The sequence goes on along the minus strand of JANOXF010000014.1, from coordinate 368 downwards.
GTGCGAAAGGTGTACAGCGACTGTAAGTCGACTGAAGACAACGCAGTTGTTCGGGATGAAATGAATTTGAAACAGAAAAAGCGCCGACGGCTCGGCGCTTTCTCCTTATACAACGTAGAGCGTGCCTCTCGAGCCTTACACCCTATACAAGTGCGTAATATGTGAAGAAAATCACCACACTCGAAAGACTTGTATAGCTTCCCACTACCCCACTATTGCGTCAATAGTTTTTTACAGTCTCTGATTTATGGCTTAAAACATAACTTCTGTGGACAACAAGGGGACAAAAAGGTGTATAAGACTGGGCACAAGTATGTTGAGAAACCTGTATGTAACTGCTATTTTGGGCAAAAAATATTTAGACTGCA
>JANOXF010000013.1:0-15792 GCA_031418275.1 Candidatus Kaiserbacteria bacterium | reverse complement strand
TTTCTTCATCCCTTCTTTTTTGGTGTTTTCCCTGCGCGCCCCCCCCGGCCCCCCCCGCTACAACACCCGTTCGTATTCCTCGTTCTCCTACTGTGTCATGTAAGGGTGAGATGTGTGTATCACTGATGTGAAATCGAGACGCTCCGAGCGCACAGCATAGGAGAAAAAGCCCAACGATGAATGGTAGCGACGCACGTGGGCGCTTTCTCACACTCCCCACAAATACACATGCTGCACTCATGAGGAGTAGCGTAAGAATTCCAAAGTATCCGCCCATATCGAAAAACGAGCGGAGAAAAACTCCGCTCGTAAATCCAATGGCTATTGTGTAGAAGAAAATACTTCGCATATCATGCACCCCATTCTTTCTTAAGTGCTACCTCTTCACTCTGTGAAAATACTTTCTTAAACTTTGCGTTCTTTCCCTTTACTCGACTTTCACACTCTCCCCACGTTTTATGTACCAGCACATCCCCCGCAATCACCGAAACGTATGAGTACGCCGGACCAGTTCTCTTTGCAGATTTCGACTTACTCACCACACGGGCCTTCGGCATATCTTTCAGGAATTCTGTGTACTCCTTCTCCGTACCTGCAAAAAGTTTTACCTGTTCCTTTCGTGCATACCCATTTGCAATCATGTCCGCACGCTCGTTCATATCTATGCCTGAGTGTCCGCGCACATGTTCGAAGGAAACCTCATGCTTCGCACTTACCTTTTCGAGCTCTTGCCACAAATCTTTGTTGAGTACGTCTTTCTTTTCTTTTGTGAGCCAACCATTCTTCACCCACCCTTTCACCCACTTTGTGATGCCATTTATGACGTACCGAGAATCTGTGTGGAGTGTAACGTTTGATGCAATCCGAATGCTTGTGAGCGATTCGATCGCTGCCGTGAGCTCCATACGATTGTTCGTTGTCTTCGTATCAAATCCACCAAGTTCCTTCACTTTTGCATCACCTGAAACAACAGCACCCCACCCACCTGGCCCCGGGTTCCCAATTGAACTTCCGTCGCAGTAAATAGTTATTGTATGCATTCTATGAGTATAGCATTGACTCTTTTAGGGGAAAGTATAGAGTAATCCTCAAGAGAGCGATGAAGCATAGGAGCGTTCCAAGTGTTGTTCGCGGGCGTCTTCAAACGGGATTATACGAAAACATGCTTCACGGGGAATGTAGCGGTATTGAAAAAAGACCCCTTCAATACCGTAGCACTGTCTCACAATACGCAACCTGAAATGGCGTGACTCTCTTATCACAGCGCCGAAAGGTGGGGGCATATATGACAAGGCGCCGTGGATTTTCATCCGCGGCGCCTATTTCGTTTTGCGAGCCTCCTGCCTTCTCATTGCCCGCCACTGCTTTGGGTAGAACCTGTACCGCTTCGCGAGGTACATGACCGCCTTGGAGAAACTCAGCCCACTATGTACTTCAAGAAACTTGATTGCTTTCCCATGTGCCCCACACCCAAAGCAATGGTAGAACTGCTTCGTTCTATGAACCACAAATGACGCGGTCCGTTCCCTGTGAAAGGGACAGACTCCGAAATGTTCTTGGTTTTCTGATCCGCGTGTTCTAAGTGGAACAAACGTCTTCACAACTTCAACAATGTCTACCCGGCAAAGAAGTTCGACGATGTATTCACGAGGATATGTCATCTTCTCACCTTTCTATGAATGTTGAAGAACGACCCGCATCGTATCACTTTGTGCACTGTGGTCAAACATTCGTAAATAGGAAGATTGACTCAATTCTATGACGGTATAGAGTATGCAATAGTCAGTACAAGGAGATTCCGATGGCTGGAAAAACGTACACGCGCAGGATTCAACGCAGGATCCTGCAAGGGATTCAGCGCAGACGATTCATCTATGTGGAAGGTATGGGTATTGGTCCCGACCTCGAGCCACTCAAACAAGAAGGCTGGCGAGTGGCATGTGACGAACGCAGTCTGACTGAAGGTCCTGACGGATCCATATGCACAATAACGCTCACTCTCCGACGTAGCGTTAATGTAAAGCAATGAAATCGCTGCACTCAACAAACCCGCGCGTCGCGCGGGTCTTTCTTTGTTTGACTTTCCTATTCTCAAAGCGTACGGTATAGGCTGTCCCAACTTCATAGCAAGGAGGCTGTGATGCGAACCGTGTTGAAAATTGCCCTCTGGACAATAGGGCTTAGCGCACTTTTTTGCCTTGCAATCTTTTTTGGTGACGGCATCCATTTCCCACTCGGATGAGAGCACCATGTCTATCCGACACAAAGCCCGCGCGGAGCGCGGGCTTTTCCTATTTCAAATTATGTCGACTATGCGCAGTCGCGTCTCCTTCCGTCCCATGAAAAACGATTCCTCGATGTGTGCAATGAGCGTAAGTGGTTTCCCAGCTTCCGGCACAACTGCAAATTGTTCGGGAAGCCGGAAGAATGCAATCGCATCAATTGGCCCAACACCGCTCATGAAACGCATTCTTGTATGATCCTTCGCTTTTCCAAAGATAGACACAGATTCAGGCGAGACATTTTGAAATCTGAAGAGTGGTTTTGGATTTCCTTCTCCAAACGGTGCAAGTGTTTTAAGCGTACGAATGAGTCCACTCGTCACTTCCATGAGTGACAAATCGTTATCAATGTATGTAAGCGTCTCAGTCTTAAGCGTGTCACCGAGCCGCGTATGCACACTGACGAGATCATCAAGGAGTGCGTGGATCATGGTGTCTTCGACGGCGAAACCACCTGAGAAATGGTGCCCACCGAAGTGTATGAACGAATCCGGTGTTCCCTCCATAAGTCGGAGTGTACTAATGACGCCATCACTTCTGCACGACCCTTTAATGATGCCGTTCCCGTCGCGCCCCCAGAGGAATGCAGGCCGAGCATACTTTTCAGCGAGCGAGTTTGCGACGAGTCCCACGAGTGACGGTCGCCATTCGGGATTCCCGAGTACGATGATGGCAGGAATCTCTGTCCAACTTTCGAGGCGATGTTTCGCCTCCTTCGACATTGCAGCGACCGCTCCCTTCCGCTCATTATTGAGTTTCTCAAGGTGCATCGCTTTTGCACCTGCCTCTCCTTCATCGCGCGAGCGGAGCATGTGAAACGCGTCTTCAGGATCGTCCATGCGCGACGCAGCGTTGATGCGCGGTGCAATCGTGAATCCAATATCATCTTCCGTGAGATTCTTCTGACTTCCACCTGCTTTCCGGAGGAGGTGTGCAAGCCCGGGGCGCTGTGACTTTCGAAGCACCTGGAGACCGTACGTCGCGAGCACACGGTTCTCATCGATGAGCGGCACCATGTCGGCAATCGTCGCAAGGCCGACCATGTCGAGCCACCACTTCTCCATACCTTCTTTAAGGGTAATCGTACCCTGTTCACGCCCACGTGTGAGTGTCGCAAGTGCGAGCTTATACGCAACGCCTGAACCGCAGATTCCCTTGAACGGATACGCGTCATCGCGTTTCGGATTCACGATTGCGTACGCGGGCGGGAGTGTTTCACTCGGCTCATGATGATCGGTGATAATGACATCAATCCCTGCTTCCTGTGCACGAGCTGTTGCTTCATGGTCGGTAATACCACAATCAACGGTGATGATCAGCTTCGCATTTCGTTCAACAAACCGGGGGACAGTCCGCGCATTAAAACCGTACCCTTCATGGTGACGGTGCGGGATGTAGTTTTCAAAATTTGTGTATCCAATCGCGGTGAAAAAGTCATGGAGGATGACGCCACCAGGAATACCGTCACAATCGTAGTCGGTATATATGACGATATGTTCATCTTCGCGCATCGCGCGGAGAATACGCTCAACTGCCTTTTCCATATCGGTAAAAAGAAATGGATCGTGAAGGTGCGTGTCGTAGTCAGGATTTAAAAAGCGTTCAGCCTTCTCATGCGTATCAATACCGCGGGCGAACAGAAGCTGGCGCGCGACCGGATCAAACGCAAGAAGGGCCTCTTCACCTTTGTCCGTAATGCGAGGATGCGCTTCGTAGACCTGTCGTGGCGCCATAATGAGGGTATTCTACCATGCTCTTTTTTATAGAGTTAAATCTGGTACGATATACAGGCTATGAATGATATTTTTGATAGAATTATTGCAAAAGAAATCCCGTCACATCTTATTTATGAAGATGACGTGTGCATCGTTATTATGGATAAATTTCCGGTGATCGCCGGACAAGTGCTCATCATACCCAAAGAGTGTGAGGACTATTTCTTTGATCTCGCAGAAGACAAATACATGCACGTTCTTGCAGTTGCACGACGTGTTTCGAAAGCACTCGATGTGACCTACAACACGCTCAGAACATGTCTACTCATTGAAGGATTCGAAGTCTCTCATGTACATATAAAACTGTATCCCACCACCCGAAGAGAGTTTCACATACACGGAGGAACAGAGGTTGATGATGCAACGCTTGCGGGCGAGGCTGAAAAAATAAAAGCGAACCTAATCTAGAACAAATCGATGACAGTTTGTTTTGCTCTCGACAAATAAATCGCTGGGTGTATATTCTTCTTGTTCTTCTACAACCCACGGGTGAAAAAATGGATATGACCCAATTCAGGTCCATAATTCGGACCTGCGAAGCAACCGTTCCTGTGAAAGACCGAGCTCTCTGGAAATGTCAGGAGCTCTGGGGGAACATCTCCCTGGTCACACAGGACTGGAAAACAGCAATGAACGACAGCGAGAACTGTGTCTACCGAATGACTCTTCGGATCATCGCGCGAAATGGGCAACGGTATGCACGAGTTGCACAGTCAGACCGCTATCGAGAACTCTTCGGTACAGTATTCAAAACAATGAATGATCTGGGTCATGTACTCGACATATGAAGCGTAGGGATCCACCGTCGGACTTGTGCCGGCGGTTTCTCTTTCTATTCTTGAATTGAATCTACGATGTTCCATTTCATATTTTTAATACTCTTTCCGTCAGTGTTGAAATAGACGATGCCGCGGAGTTTTTCACCAGCGATACAGCGCGGGAGCCAGTGAGGATCATCAGCCCACATTGATTCGTAGGGGATGGTGTCAAATGTGTACCACTCAGGTCGCATCTCTTCGGTTTCTATTGGTTCTCCCTGCCACACACGCGTGAAGTACGTATGGACGAGTAGGTGTTTTCCATCTTCAAAGGTGAAATCGACGAGCGCGACTTTTTCGAGATCGCGCTCGTCTACCACGACACCTGACTCTTCTTTGATTTCACGCACCGCTGCAGCGGGAATCGTCTCACCCTCCTCCACCTTTCCCCCATACCCATTCCAGTTCCCCTCACCAAAACCACGTTTCTTCATCGCAAGACAAATAGCATCATCCTTGAGAAGAAATGAGAGCGTCATGACTTTCGGCGTACTCATCTTTAAAGTATAGCTTATTTCATCACCCTATTGGGGGGCTATTGACAATATGTATGAATGTCATATAATGTAGTCTGATAAATTTTAGGAGAAAGCAGTGATACCTGCATCTGAAAAGCAGTTGATGCAACGCAGATTCCGGAAGCTCTACCTGATGCTGGATGATTTCGAGCTTGGACGCCCGCCTCACAATACGGAGGCACGTTTCAGGGAGTTGTCTGACATCGTCGGTACGCTGAAGACGATGCCGAATTATCTCGCTGACCAGGGTTATGAGCCGCTGTCGGCCCAAGAAGAGAGCTTGCGGATCCTTCGGCTTCCAGCCGCGGATCAGTTGCTCGCCAAGATGAGAGCGTTCTACATCGCAAACGGGAACAAATGGGAAACGACCACCTGAGTCGCCCAAGGGAAATCTCCTTCGGGCGATTTTTCTTTGTCTCATAGCGCAAATCAACTCCATATTTCCAAACTCACAAAATCTCAGATTTGAATGCAGTTCGCGAAGCACAAACAAAATGCCACGAGTCGTACAACTGTACGGTGAGTGGCATTTTGTGTAGTGCGACAAAGAAATGCGTCAAATGTGTGATTTTGTGAGAGCCGTGATGCCGGGCAATGTCCCCTTCTCCAAAAACTCCAGCATCGCACCACCGGCAGTCGAAAGGAAACTAAACTGGTCGCTAATGCCAAGAGACTCAATCGCGGTCACGGTATCACCGCCACCCACGACAGAGAACGCATCACTTTCTGCAATGAGCTGCGCGCACGCCTTCGTTGCAGCGTCAAAACCACCTTCGTAGTTGCCGAGCGGGCCATTCCAGAGAATAGTTTTCGCGCTCTCAATGTGCGGTTTTAGCATTTCAATCGATTCAATACCCACGTCGAGGATTTTTTCATCAGTCTTAACATCTCCGACGTCAACAACACACTTCCCACGAGCTCCCCCCACCACCACATCGATAGGTGTAAGAATATTTTCCTTTTTCATTACTTCTGTATCTTTGAGATTAATTGGCGAAAGGAGTGACTCACCCACATCGTACCCTTTTGCTTTTATAAAATCGTTTGCAATTGCACCCCCTACAAACACATGCTCATACACGTCTGCATAGCGCAGAATAAGGGGTTGTTTCGTCTCAAACTTTGCTCCGCCAAGTATGAAAAGTGCAGGGTGCTCTGGGGTGAGCGCACGCGAGAGGTGTTCATATTCTTCCTGAAATGTAATCCCCGCAAATCCTGGTATGTATCTGGGAATACCAACAATTGATGCGTGCGCGCGGTGAGAGACAGCAAATGCATCGTTCACGTAGTGGTCAGCATACGAGGCGAGCTCGCGCGCAAACGCATCATCATTGTTCTCCTCCTCGTCGTGTGCACGAAGATTCCCGAGGAGTAAGACTTCTCCGTCTTTGAGCGCGTCAACTTTTTCTCTCACGTCCCCTCCGACAACTGATTCGGTGTGTGTGAGCGTTATGTGCTTTTGAAGTGCATTAAAAATTGGCAGAGTGGTGTTCTTTGGGTCGCGACCGACATGCGTCAGAATAATGACTCGTGCACCCTCCTCAATAAGAAACATGATTGTCGGTAAGGCCTTCACGATGCGAAAATCGTTCACGACAACACCACCCTCAATCGGTACATCGAGCGATGCGCGTACCATGACCCGCTTCCCTTTCAAATCTGTTTGATTGGTAATCAGTCGAAATGTGTGTGCACTCATAGCGTTTGTACTGCTTTCACGATACCGCTAAACTCTTTGGCACTGAGGCTCGCACCACCAACGAGAAAGCCGTCCACCATACCATCTCGCATGAGCTCGGCTGCATTCTTTGGATTCACTGAACCGCCGTAGAGGACGCGGACTTTTTGCGCATAATTCCGTCCGTAGAGATCGGTGAGTGTCTTCTCAATAAAGAGTTTCATTTCATGGACATCGTCCGGTGTTGCGGTGTTGCCGGTGCCAATTGCCCATACCGGTTCATACGCAATGACGAGCTCACCGAGTTTCGCACGCGAAAGCCCTGCGCACGCAGTCCGAATCTGCCGTTCGATTTCCCCGAGGTACTGTGCACCGTGGTCGCGTTTCGCTTCCCCGACGCAGAGAATTGCAGTGAGACCACTCTTTATGACTGCTGCCACTTTTTTTTGGACATCGGATTCAGTTTCACCAGCAGCGCGTCGCTCCGAATGTCCAATGATGACATAACGCACTTCGTAGTCGACGAGCATTGAGAGTGCCACTTCGCCCGTATGGCTTCCGAGTTTCTCTGCGTGCACATTCTGCGCACCGAGACGAAACGCAGCCGCCCCTCCGAGCACACCTGCCACAACGGGAATGTATATCGCGGGAGGAGCAACAACAATATCAACTCCACTGTGCTTCAGTACCGCCTTCTTCACATCTGTTCCGAGGCGTTTTGCCATCTCCGCGGTCTGGGGATTCATCTTCCAGTTGCCGACAATGAGCGGTTCGTGACCAATTTTCATAGTATACGTATTGTAGCATGGTCAAAAAAACCATTAATATAAAGCGTTTTATTGGATCTCTTTCCAATCAGAAATCGTGTACCCACCCCCCGGACCACTCGTAAAGAGAAGATTCATGAGTCCACTCTCATACGTTATCGTTGAACTGTTGGCCGTCTTTATTTTATACCCGGTAATTTCCTTGAGCGATGTACTCTGCCCAATATCAATGAGTCCGTGTGCGGCATACACAAGTAATTTACCAGTTGTCGTCTGGCCCAAATCAATAGCCTTAACACTCCCTCCAGTTTCTGCGCTGTTATTCATGGAGATGATGACGACGTACGACTGTGCATTTCCAGAATTAAAATTTGTGGATTGATTGACGCTCACCATACTGCTTGTCGCTCGGCTCGTGACGCTATCCACGATAACCTGAACGCTTCTCGTGCCGAGCGATGATGACGCAATAATAACTGGTCCTTGTGAAAAGGAAAGATTCCCCTTAACCCATACCGGTCCTGCAATAATGAGGTCGGTCGAATTTTTGCTCACATCGAGATTACAGTCAATGCGCACATTATTGAGCGTCGTGTCTGTGTTAATGGTATACGTTCCACTCGAACACTCTGTCGAGGTACTCGATATGATTGTACCGGTATTTGTAATGTCTGCTTTCCAATCATCAATTAGCGAATCGGGAATGGGCATCGTTATGGTTGCCTGATCAGCACTGCCGGGGTGGCAGTTTGCATTGACACACCCAGAACCCGAGACCAAGGTGCCCACGATCGTTTGATAGTACGCATCTTTGCCAACGGTCGAACTCTGAATGGTGTGTGCCCATACCGATCCCGTTGCATTTATCCCATTTACTAAACCGGTAGGACCTGCTGCTATAACATCACCACGAATGGTATTTCCTGAAGCTACAATCGGGCCGTTTGAAAATAAGTTCCCCACAATGCTTGAGCTGTTGAGCATGGTGATTCCGCCGTTTCCGCTCTGCATGCCAAAGCTGAATGCAGCCCCATCACCCACGGCAAGCGCAAGATAATTACGACGTGTCGCATTTGAAGAACTCGCCACGACGGTAAACTGGTATGTATCGACGACAAGCGTTCGTACCACATTGACCGTGATTCCATCAAATACAAACGACTCGGTGCCGGAGTATGCCTTTGAGTCACGATGACGATAGATTGCATCCTCTATGCCGGCCTCGACAGCGTAATAACTTCGCTTACTCTCGGTAAGAAGCCGATACTCCACAAGACTCTGGTACACGCCACGAGTGATGCCAAACACGAGTATGGTACTCGCAAGTAGAAAGAAGATAACAAAGGTGAGGAGTGCCGCGCCGCGCTCGGTATGCATTACATTCTGTGGTGTGGGTACGTTATTCATATGTTCCGCGTAATACGGCGCTACTATAAAACGTTTGTGTGGTTGATGCTGCTTTGTTTGAGGCGCTCAGGGTGAGTGCGATGCGAATGAGTTCCGTTGAGGTACCAATGTACCGTGTAAAGAGTAACTGATTTACCGTAACGTTGTCGTTCGTGAGCGGCCCAACATCAACACCGTTACGAGTAAGGAGTACATTCCCGGCGGAAAGCGAGAATTTTGTTGTCGTTGCTCCGGACAAAATCGTGAGTACCCCGGGAGAGGTGCCAAAAGTACTCAACCCAGCATTCACACTCGTCGCCTCTCGAATATCCCGTACCATGCGCTCAAGCGACACTTGTGCTGCGTGACTGAGCGCACGCTCCGTCTCATATCGGACGAGATTGGTACTGAGTGAAAGGTACGTGAGCACACCGGCAAGGGTCACGAGGACTAATACAGCAATATAGACCAGCATTTCTATCAAAGAAAATCCGCGTTTCGTGCTTCGATAATTATATCGGGATGATGTCATGGTGCGATATCTGCAAGTATTGATGTCATTGAGATGGTTGTCGTCGGAGTGCCCCACGCAACTGACATCGTTATGTACTTCGAGCTTGTGTCGGCAACGCTTCCGCCAGTCGTACTCGCGACAATGTCATTCGTGGTCGCGTCGCGATACACATTTTGAACACTGAAGCTCCGCCGAAATCCGTCGATGACCTCAGGTGTTGTCGTTGTCGTAATGAGAGACGAGGTAACACCGAGATATCGTGTACTCCCTACCGGGAGCACACTGATAGTGTTCCATGATTCATCACGAACGAAGCGCATGAGCTCAAGTCCGTCCTCTGCAAGGTAGAGCGCTTTTGTTTTCTCTGAAACAACTCTCCCTGCATTGATAAAGAGCGCGACTGTGTTTGCAGCAAAGATGAGAATGACAGAAGCAAGCGCAACACCAACAAGTACTTCGACAGCGGTGAAACCGCGAATACGTGCTGTCTGTACATTATGAATCCTCATACTAATACTCTATCAAACCCGTACTCTGAATTATGACACTTGTACTACCTACAAGATCATTGTCACGAACAAGTATCGTGCCCGTCGCACTCGGTATGCCGGTAAGTCGAGCAAATACCACACTCGTTCCACTCGTTACGAGTGTGCCTGTCGCGGTCACTCCTGCTTCGTATTGATACACTTCGTTTGTTGCAGCTCCGAGTGTGTACGTATTCCCAGTAAACCGCGTGACCGAGCTCGTACCTACACGAACTCCATAGACGGTGTCATTCACCGCGCCAAGTGTATTATTCCGAGAGTCTCGGAGCGCATCGGCGATTTCCATGATTGCTGTCCGTCGTGCTGAATCTCTATACACATTCCGGAATGCGAGGAGCGTGACTGCAGTGAGAATAGCAATAACCGCAATCACCACGAGAATCTCGATGAAGGTAAACCCGCGCGAAAGAGGGGGTCGTTGCATACTGCATTATTTAATACTATCGCCAATCGAGTAGATAGGCGCAATCATCGCGAGAGCAAAGAATCCAACCGTAGCACCAATAACCACCATGAGTATCGGCTCGATAATAGTTGAAAGATCTTTCGTCTTTTGTTCAACTTCTGTTTCATAGTATGTCGCGAGCTCACTGAGCATATTACTAATTTGCCCAGTTTCTTCACCTACCGCAATCATTTCTCCGACGAGAATCGGGTAGCGATTTTCGTACGCAATGAAGGTCTCAGAAAGCGGTGAGCCTTTTTCTACCTTTCCAGCCGCTTCTTCGAGAATATCTTTGTAGTACACATTTTGAATAACATCCCTCGTAATGTTAATTGCCCCAATGACATCAACACCCGCACCGAGGAGTGAGGAGAGCGTTCGGCCGGTATACGCGGAGTTCGTCTGCTTCGCAAGCTCCCCAATGACGGGCAGATGAATGAGGGTGAGGTGAAAGAAACGTGTTCCGATGCGGGTACGACTAAACCAGATAATGCCAGCAATGAACCCCCCAAAGCCTAGGAGCGCAATAACCCCATGATTCGTCATAAAGTCACTCATACCAATGAGGATGCGAGTCGAGAGCGGAAGTGTTACTCCGATTTTGGTAAAAGTGCCCGTGATTGTCGGCATCACATAAATCATCATGAGTATGCCAATGATGAACATAATTGAAATAACAATGATGGGATACATCATCGCTCCCTTTATTTTCTTTTTGAGACTCGACGAACGTTGGAGTTGCATTGCAATAGTCTCAAGCGCGGGAGCAAGTCCTCCGCTCTCCTCTCCCGCGCGCACCATTGCTACATAGAGGCTCGAAAATGTCTTTGGATACACAGCGAGCGCAGCATTAAACTGGTTTCCCTTACTGATACTCTCGCGAACATCCTTCATAATGCCCTTCAAACGCGGATTCTTCGTCTGTCGTTCAATGACCGAGATTGCACGTGAAAGCGGGAGTCCGGCCTTAAGCATCGAGGCAAGGTTGCGCGTTACCATGACGAGCTCATCGAGCTTCACTCGGCTGAGGAAGTAATTTATCTTTTCAACATTTATTAAACGACCAAATGAAAATGAGTTCACCGCATCAACCTTTGTCACCGTGTGGCCATTCTGGCGGGCGAGGTCATACACAGCAAATCGGTCTGGGGCTTCGACCGTTTGTTTGACGTGAGCCCCTTCTGCCGTTGTTCCTTTGTAGGTAAATCGTGGCATATGTATTATTCAGAAACGACACGAAGTACCTCTTCAATCGTCGTGAGACCGAGGGCTGCCTTGTAGATTCCATCCTCGACCATGGTGAGCATACCTTCCTTCTTTGCCTGCGCTTCAATTTGGTCCGACGTCGCATGTGACATCATTAAATCTTTAAGCGTTGGTGTTATGTGGAGTACTTCATGGATTCCAATACGTCCCTTGTACCCATCTTCTGTTTCACTCACCGCTTTTGGTCTATAAAACGGAATACTGTTCCATGTCGCATTTGGTTTTACAATGCCCTCAGTTTTGAGGGTGGTAAGAATACGCTCGAGGTCAACATGCTTCTCAATATCAGCGCGTTCATCTTGAGTCAGCGTGTACGCCTCCTTCGATTCGGTGATACGGCGCACGAGTCGTTGCCCGACCGCTACACGGAGCGTCGACACAAGGAGAAAGAGCTCAACCCCCATATCAATAAGTCGCGCAACGGTCGCTGATGAAGAGTTTGTGTGTACGGTCGCAAGCACCATGTGCCCGGTGAGCGCGGCATTAATAGCCAAGGATGCTGTCTCACTATCACGAATCTCCCCCACCATAATGATGTCAGGATCTTGGCGCATGAGCGAGCGGAGACCGTTTGCGAACGAAAACCCGATTTCGGGTTTCACCTGCGTTTGGTTCACGCGCTTCATTTGGTACTCAATTGGGTCTTCAATGGTGGAAATATTCACCTCGGGAGAATTGAGGAGATCGAGCACGGTATAGAGCGTCGTCGTCTTTCCCGAACCTGTTGGACCGGTCACGAGTATGATACCGGTCGTCTGGCTCATCGCGTCGTGCATACGCTCGAGTGCCTGCCCGTGGAAACCTAAGCCCTCGAGCGTGTACCCTGAACGGTTTTCACGGAGGAGGCGCATGACAATCTTTTCTCCAAAAAAAATGGGGAGGATCGAGACACGAAACGCCACCTTCTGCCCCTCCATATCCATCTTGAATCGTCCGTCTTGAGGGAGACGCTTTTCGTCGAGCTTAAGGTTCGAGAGCACTTTGATGCGCGCCGAAATTGTTGACGCCGCGTGCTTCGGGAGCGTCATCGCATCATGGAGAATGCCGTCAATACGGTAACGAACGAGGAGCTCATTTTCCATTGGCTCAATGTGAATGTCTGACGCACTCTGGATAATCGCGTGGCGGAGGAGCGTGTCGACAATGCGTACCACAGGTAGGTCTTCAGCCATCTTTTTCAAATCTTCTTCGGACGCTTCTTCTCCCGTGCTATCCGAAATCACCTTGAGCGCTGAAGACTCTTTCGCAATGAGGTCGCCGAACTCGTCCTTAAGTGTTTTCTGGTACTGGAGAAGCGCGCCCTTCATTGACTCAGTGTCGGTGAGACGGGGAAGAATCTTGAGTCCCACTTTCTTTTTTACAAAGTCTATTGCCGGTAAGTCAGCAGTGTCGAGCATTGCGACTTCAAGCGAACCCTCGTCTTTCTTATACGCAATAATGTTGTGGTTTCGAGCGATTGGCTCTGGGATGAGTGAGAGCACTTCGAAGGGGATTTTGAGGGTCTTGAGCGACACAAAAGGCACGCCGAGCACGTACGATTCAACGCGGCGGAGATCGTCTTCAGACATTGACCCCGACGAGACGAGCGCCTCAGCGAGAGTACGTGTTTCCTCAGTCGCTACTTTTTCTGCAGCATCAATATCCTTCCGAGTCACGAGACCCGAATCGATAACAAACCGCTTTAGTTGTGCATCTTGTATTCGCACAGAAGAACTCCAAAAAACTAACTATGTTAGTAGTATAGCATCCGCGTTCGCGTACCTATATATGTATCCTGTTTAAAATACGGTAACTCTTTCTCGCCATCACTTTTGATAGGCACACATAAAAATCTGCGGATTTTTTGCTCTGCTCGATTCGTCTGCGCACCGCCTCTCAAAAGTGCCGGTCTCGACGAATTTTGTAAATCAAAAATAAAAAAAGCCCCGCACCGATGTCATCACGACAATGGTTTGGGGCTTTGTACCCGCGGCTTCGCCGCGGGAATCACTTCGAAACGTACTCGTGGAAGCGATCCTTCGGCTTGTCGGGCCGGGATTGAAACAGCGACCAGTTGAACTTCTCGGAGGCGGCGTTGTAGTCTCGCACCAAGTTGTTGCGCTGCGAAGCGAGGGCGGCGAGGTCGTCGCGGCCTTGCTGTGCGGCCTGGTTGTACTGCATCGTGATGTGCGGCGGCCACTTCGACTTGTCCTTGCCGTAGGCATCGTACTGCTTGTCGATGCCGGCGGCGCGGGTCTCAAAGATCTTCAGGTCCTGGTCCATCTTCTCGATGCGGTTCGCCTGGTCGATGAACCAGGAGTATTTGTCGAGTGCGGCACGGGGACCGAATTCCTCCTTGGCCACCTTCTTCGTTTCTTCCCACCAGCCGAGCGGGATGCCGACGAGGCCCGTGACGACGCTGATCACCACGGCCCAGACCAGGAAGGTCATGAATGCCGACCCCGGTCCCTTTTCGATGTGCTCCTCGGCGCGTTCCCATCCATTTTTCGCTTGCATGTGCACTCTCCTTGGTTGTGTGCGTTGAAAGATTACTTCTTGCCTTCCTTCTGGCGCAGAGTAGCTTCCTGCTGCTCTTGCCAGGCGGCGGCCTGCTTCTCGACGTTGTACAGCCCGGTCACCTTGTCGATCGAGTTCTCCAGGCTGATCGGGTAATCCGTGAGGATGTATCCGATGCCGCCGGCTGTACCGTACTGGTGGTAGCGGCCCGTGGGGTCGAACCAAAAGATGTACGCGTCCGAGTCGCCGAACGTGCCGTCGGGCTGGATCAGCTCACTGGTCGCGAACGTGTTCTCCTTGCCGGTACCCGGCACATGAATCCCCGAGCTTGGCATGTAGTAACCATTCCCATAGGGACTGGCGTGCTTCGGCTCGAGGCGCTTGCCGGAACTCGTGATCTTGTTGCGGACAGCCATACGGCTGATCACCTTGCCGTCGAGGGAGATGAGGTGGATCCACATCACCTTCGTCGGATCGGTCGTCACGCGGATGCGATCCTCGATATTCTGTTGCTCCGCTGTGCGGCCACGGGTGTTCTTGGGGACGGTCTGTCCGGCACCCACCTGCGTCGCCCCGGAAGACGACACTTGGGGTTTGCTATCACAGCTCGAATTGCCGAGCAGGAGCGGGGAGATGGCCAGCACGACGGCGGCCACCAAGGTTGCGCGTTTCTTCTGCATCTCACCTCCTGTGAGGAAAAGGACGGGATTTGTCCACATGCATAATAGCATATTATTGATTGTTTGTCAAAGTCGTGTCATGGCTATATTAAGCCATATTATGGCGATTTGACATTCCCCTATTTTCCGCTAGAATCTTTATATGACTGAACGTCGGCCGCATACGGCCGGCGATTTTTTGTCAGAAAATATGGAGTTCTTTAGAACGACTATATTTTTGACTAATCCGTCACTTTTTGGAGTGCAGAGCGCTCTCATATTTTGGACGCTCCTTCAATCCAAAAAGTGATTAGGGTAGTTACAAAGTCATACACCGCAATAGCGGAATATTATTATGGAGAATACTCCGCCGAACGAAGTGAATGGTGATGAGAAAGTATCCTAATCACCTCCTGATGAAGTGGCACAGCCACTTCACGAGGAGGTGACGGATCTAAGTTTTTCTAACTTACTTCGTTCGTAACAAAAACTAAGATGTTTGATTTAAAGGTAATACACAGTGTTTTAGACCAAATGGAAGACGAGCGTGGCATCAGCCGCGCAAAAATGCTCGATGCAATCGAGCAAGCGCTCGCAACCGCGTACAAGAAAGAATTCGGAAAACGAGGGCAAATTATAC
>JANOXF010000012.1:0-4012 GCA_031418275.1 Candidatus Kaiserbacteria bacterium | reverse complement strand
TCTTAACTACCTGGTATTCGGAGTTTGATAGGTCTAACGAGATTTCTCCCTATTTAGACCTTCCAGTGCTCTACCCCCAGGAGGAACACACGACGCCAACCCAAAAGCTGTTTCGGAGAGAACCAGCTATTACGGAATTCGATTAGCTTTTCACTCCCTACCACATGTCATCCGAGGATTTTGAACGGTCCACCGGTTCGGGCCTCCACGACCTGTTACAGTCGCTTCACCCTGCACATGGCAAGCTCATCCCGCTTCGGGTCGCATACCTGCTCTATCATTCGCGCTATTCACGCTCGCTTTCACTTTGCCTCCGTGGGATTACCACTTAGACAAGAACACATATGCACTCGCCGGCTCATTCTTCAATAGGCACGCCATGGTCCGTATAAATACGGACGCTGACTCCTTGTAGATGTATGGTTTCAGATCTATTTCACTCCCCTCTCCGGGGTTCTTTTCACCTTTCCCTCACGGTACTCGTTCACTATCGGTCTTCAAGAATATTTAGCCTTACCGGTTAGTTCCGGCAGATTCATTCGGGCTATTCGTGTCCCGAACTACTCAGGATCGGCAATAAGAGAGTCGCTATGATTTCACGTACGGGACTATTACCCTCTAGGGTTACGCTTCCCAGCGTATTTCGTTATCATAACGGTTTGTAACTCTCCTCAACTAAATGACATCGCCGCCCTACAACCCCACTAATGTAAACACCAATGGTTTGGGCTGTTTCCGTTTCGCTCGCCGCTACTCAGGAAATCGCGAGAACCTTCTTCCTGAACATAATGGCCGAACGCATCGCGCTGCGCGCGATGCACGAGTTTCTAAAGTTGAAAGTTTTAAAGTTAAAAGTTGTGACACTTTTTACTTTATGAACTTTATGAACTTTTTAACTTGAGCATCACATGCAATGTGATGCGCTCGATCTGTCCAGAAAGAAAGTTCCACTGTTGCTTTCTATTCCTCCAGGTACTGTGATGTTTCACTTCCCTGGGTACGCTCCCTCATACAAGGGTACCTGCCGTAAGCAGGTGAGTTTCCTCATTCGGAAATCTCGGGATATAACGATTATTTGGCATCTCCCCCGAGCATATCGCAGCCATATCACGTCCTTCATCGCTTCTTGAAACCTAGGCATCCACCATACACCCTTCATTCCTGCAAGGAATGCTGTACACCGCTGTACAAATTTTGTGCGTGTCTTTCGACACGCGCTGAGTGTTTGTTTGTATCCCGCACCATCTACGGAGCGGGTACATTGTGTGGTGTGCAGAGAGGACGAAAAGACCCTCCTATAACACGAGTATTCCTCGTGTTCGGAAATTGTCTTAACTCTCATACACACCCGCTCGCTCGTGTATTGAAACACGAGCGCTGCCCCTCTCTCGTCGAAAAAGAGAGGACTTTCCTAAGACGAGGCCTTATCAACCTCATCTCAAGCATATGCGATTTGCCCGTTTCCCAGGGCAAACCCCGCACACAAAACTTGGCAAGAAAATCTTGCTAAATTATTGGCACGAGAGTTTTCAACGATCGCATGTTCCCTTGAGTTTTGGAAGAAAAAAACCGCTCATCGCGGCTCAAACACCGAAGTGCTAAGCGCCGCTTTAGTGGTTTCTTGGGACAAAATTCATAAACACGTAGGCGCCATTATACGGATATCGAAAAAAATAGCAAGCGTTTGCGGTGGATGATATTTTAAAGCCTGAAATTGTTCATTCCACAACACAAAAACAGCCTAATCTTCCAGGGAAGTTAGGCAGGTTCTGAGCTTTTTTGCTCTGCATATATTCTTCTATCTCGATATTTCTCTATTTCACTACTTACTACTCACTACTCACTACTTACTATTTCACTACTTCACTACTTCACTACTTCACGGCCGATGCAATTCGTTCTGAATACCAATCTTATCAATGAGGATCTGGTGCGGGTAGTCAAAAACGTCGCGCGTGAGCTTGTCGTACATACCGACACGGTATTTGAGATCGTCTGAGGTAAGGGTTGCATACCGTATCTCAATACCAAGTTCTGCTTCAAGTGCACGAATGGCGACCTCAATCTTCCCGACTGGTGGTTTCTTCATCGCAACGAGTACATCGAGCCTTCTATCGAACTCACGCATAAAGATCCCGGCACACGCAAGAAAATCAACAGGCCCCACTTTACGCATGTGCTTTGTGAGTGTCTTTCCGTTTATAGGAGCGGTCTCAAAGAGAAATGTTTGGAGTGATGCAAGTTGGGGGAAATGCATATTGAGCACGTACCCTTGCGTTCGTACTTTCACGTCACGCGTCGCATGCTTCACGTACATTACTTTCTTCTTAATGACCTCGGCACGCTCAAGTGCACCGAGCTCGGTCCGCGCCGTACGTCGCACAAGCTTTGCACGACGACTCATATCATCAAAGGTAAACTCTTGTGTAGGATTGAAAAGGAAAAAGCGAAGAAGCTTTACGCGCGCTGGTGAGCCAAAGAGGATTGCAAGCGGATCAGTCATACGGAATGAAGTACGGGAGAGTATAGCACGACTCTCGAGCGAGGAAATCTGGACAAGATTGATAGGAGGTGTCGGATGATGTTAATTGACAAATCCTAGAGAACTCACTTTACTAGTAACAGGATCCTCACTGGGAGCTACCCATGAAGTGTTACTTCTGTCACGAAAAAGAGAAGCACAGCAGTTTCTGCGCGCGGCAACCTGGTGATAACGGGCAACCCTACATGCTCGGATTTCAGTCAGGTTTGCGCGGTACGTTTCTCAACTCGTCTCACCCCGCGTTCCTTGCTGGGTGGATTAACGGGTTACGAGCAATCGAGAAGGAACTGAGTAAAAACAAGAAGTAGGCTCTGCATCCGCAGGGCCTTTGCTTTTGATATAGATAAGTAGGTACAAAGGTCACATGTTTTCTCACAAAAGAAAAACACGAGCAAAGCCCGTGTTTTTCTTGTAAATCAAAATTGAATTACTTCAATGTGACCTTCGCACCAGCTTCCTCGAGCTTCTTCTTGAGAGCCTCGGCATCTTCCTTCTTCAAACCTTCCTTTACCATTGCTGGTGCTGCGTCCACCATGTCCTTCGCTTCCTTGAGTCCGAGACCGAGTACTTCCTTGATTACCTTAATGACGGCAATCTTCTGTGCACCTGCCTCAGTGAGCTCAACATTGAACGCGCTTGCCTCCTCTGCGACTTCTGCGGCTGGTCCTGCCACAGCAACTGCTGCTGCTGAAACGCCCCACTTCTCTTCGATGGTCTTTACGAGTGTATTGAGTTCGAGAACGGTCATCTTCTCAACCGCGTCGATAATTTGTTCGTTTGTCATATGTGAGCTGTTAGCTTTTAGTTATTAGCTTTTAGGATTTTATGTTGTCTTAGTTTCACTTACCTTACTGAGTACGACAGCGAAACGAGCCCGGGGCGAATTGATGAGCTGTGCGAACATACCACGAAGTACTGGGAGCGAAGGAATTGATGCAATTTCAGTCATCTCGGCCTTGTTCTTGAACACGCCTTGGAATACGCCGCCTGCGATGTTAATCGCTTCTTTGTACTTCTTCGCGAATTCCTTCACATTCTGTGCTGGAGCAATTGCGTCCTTACTGTACGCAACAGCGATTTCTCCATCGAGCTGTGGCATTTCACCGGTAAAGGCATCACCGAACGCCCGCTTGATGAGATTCTTCTTTGCGACAAAGTACCCGACGCCTTCTTCACGAAGCTTGCGTCGCATTGCATTTGTGTCAGAAACAGTCACTCCCTTGAAACCGACAAAGACGATCGAATCTGAATCAGACTTGATCACATCGAGCTTCTTAAGAATTTCCTGCTTCTTTGCTTTTGTTATTGCCATTGTTTAGCTATTAGATATTAGCTGTTAGCTGTTAGCTCTCGAGTACCGAAGGTACTCCTACGAGCTAAGGGCTATGAGCTAATAGCTGTGTAATAAAACAGACGCGTTCAACTCTTTTTTCTAGAAAAAGAAAGCGTTGAACAGACGATGGTGACGAC
>JANOXF010000011.1:0-18164 GCA_031418275.1 Candidatus Kaiserbacteria bacterium | reverse complement strand
GATTTTTTTTTTTTAAATTCTTTTAAATATGCTAATTCTTGATTTTTTAAAAAACAAAACTTAAAAAGCACTTTTTTTTAAATAAATCATTTTTTCTGTTCAATTTGCCAACCCAAATTACACCGCCCCTATCGCTAAGTGTCTTATGGAGCTTGGACACTCAGTGTTTGCAATTACGGAAGGAAAGGCTTCTACGGTCTTTCGCAACCATGGAGTGGGGCCCTCAATACAGACTCCAGAAGTAAGTGGGTTCTGCACAATTAACTGGAGAAAGCTCTTCAGCGACTTTGTGCCCGATTGGGTGATAACGGGACTCTCTGTCCCCATCCACCTCGAGGAGGACGCGGGATTAGCAGCGAATGCGCATGGTGTGAAGCTTGCGGTCATTGAAGATGTGCATGGTGCCTCTAAACGCACTCCGGCGCATCCTAACCTTATCGTAACTCTCGACGACATAGGTGTTGCCGAAAGCAAGAAGCATCACCCAAAAGCGCACACACTCATCGGCGGAAATATTGGTGTTAAGAAAGTCATTCCGTCGAATGAAATGTCTACACGAATGGTGCAGCTCCGTACGCAATTCGATGAGGTGTTCATTTTCACTGAGTCGGGCAAGCCGGGGGACCCTGCAGTCGATGAGCAAATACAACTTCTCATCGAGTGCGCACAAATGACGAAGGGAAACTTCTGCATCATTCCCCGACTTCACCCGAAATGGGCAAAGGTCGAGGAAGGTGGCACAACACTCCATGTGCGGTGGATGGATGCGCTTCGGGCAGGACTTGGTGCGGGGCTAGTGGAACTCTCGGGGGGCAGCACCGATGAACTCGTTGTGCTCGCCAATGGAACCATCAGCGTCTTTTCGACTCTTCTCACCACTGCGGTGGCAAACGGACGAACGGCGATTTCGCTCCGCACACCAGCGTCAGTGCGCCTGATGGAAGAGTTCACGGGATTCACGACGACACCACTCGTACAGCTTGGATGTGCGGTAGGGGTCGAGAAACCGTGTGACCTTTCGCTTTTCGCACCACTCGAAAACGACGAGAAGCTCCAACCATTCGATCCTCGAGGTATCGCTACGATACTCGGCATGTGATAGAAGACGAATCAAATCTACCCACTGCCGAAATCGGGCCTTGGCATCCGCCAAGGCCCTTTTCTTCTGGAGGTTAGAAATCCCTACTGAAGCGTCAAGGTTGTGGAATCTATCCCGCGCATCTTGAGTATGTAATTCACCACATCACGAACCGCTCCTTCTCCCCCATTTCGTTCACTCACGAAATGGCACACATTTTTAATTACCTGCTCAGCTTGTGCTGGTGCTGTACGAAATGCTGCCACTTCGAGCATTTTTAAATCAACAAGGTCATCACCCATCGCACCACACTCAGTGGCTTCGATACCAACTTCTACAAGCCACGCCTCAAGCGACTCCTTTTTCTTAGTGCTACTTTGACAATCATACAATGTTACCTTCTCCCATCCGTTCGGATTTATCTCACTCTTCGTAGAAGGAAGTTCATTCCATTTCTCGATAAGACTCGCGACCGGCTTCGCCATTTCTCCCTTGGCACTCGTAATGAAGACAATATGAAATCCAACAGCGCGCAGTAGTGAGATGGCCTGCCCATCGTAGAGGCTTCGTCGCTTTGCAAACATACCATCAGAAAACCACCACACCTCATTTGGAAAGAGGACGCCGTCTACGTCAAACGCAAACGCTTTAAGATTCTTGATGATTTCTTGGTTTACCTCTTTCATACTTTATTTTTCTTAAGCTTTTGTTTCATAAGTTCGTTTGCTATGAGGAGATCATACTCTGAATCAATTTGAAGTGCATCTTGCTCACTCATTTCGATACCCCCAATACGCGCATCGTTCCCCCCATATCGATTCATTGTCTTTTTGAAAAGTTCAGTACTAATGATGTAACATGCTCCTGCTCCACAATAGGGATACTCGAGATTAAGATCCTGCCGACGAGGTCTATTCATAACAGGATACTCAGATTCAAAATGTTCAGTGTCTGTTTTTTTCCATCGAAATGCATAGTGTGGTTTGTAATAGGTACCGCACGAATCAAACATGTCAGGATTATTCGTGAGTTTCTCTACAACATCTCTCACCATTTTTGAAATCAGAAATGGTGAGGTGCACTGAATGAGTGACACGTAGTCAGGATGGTATCCTCCCTTCTCTACTTCTTCAAGAGCATGAAGCATCACTGGCTCAGTGAGTACATTGTCACCCGCAAGCTCAGGTGGACGATGTATCACCTCTGCACCACACGACTTCGCTACTTCTACAATCTCTGCGTCCTCTGTCGACACCACCAAGCGGTCAATGACCCCTGAATCAAGGGCAGCTCTGATGGTCCAATAAATAAGCGGCTTCCCCGCAAGATCGCGGATATTTTTGCGCGGAACCCCTTTGCTTCCTCCACGTGCAGGGATGATACAGAGTACTTTCTTTGACATGTATGGCAAACTATACCCCATTTTTTTGAGAAGTGTAAGACAAACTCAATTGATCCAATACTCTGCGGGTTGCGTGTATAATCATTCGGTATGAATACTTGGATAAAAGATGTCTTAATACCGGGGAAATGCGAATACGTGAACGGATTCTGGTTTTGTGGTTCAACAGAGGAGAGTTCGCTCTCAATCAAAAGGCGTCCTCTTGAAGTTGCTAGGAATCCAAAAAACTGGAGTCGGTGGCGTTACTCTAACTATGAATACTTTAAATCAAATCTCGCTAAAGAATCGAATACCAAAAAATTACTTGATTTGGGAGCAGGACCTCAACATTTCAAAGACTTAACGAGGGTCTTTAATACGTGTGCTGTTGAATTTGAAGCGGTGGAAGAGATTGATGTTGTGTGTGACATAACTTCCTCACTACCATTTCTGTCTGGACAATTCGACATCATTCTTCTTTCAAATGTACTTGAACATATTTCAGTCCCAGAACAACTCCTCCGAGAGTGCTTGAGGGTTTTAAAACCAGGTGGGATGCTCTTAGGTACTGTTCCTTTTATGATGGGATCACATCAACGACCACATGATTATTTCCGTTATACGGATATCCTTCTGCAACAACTTTTTGATGCTACACAATTTAAAGAAATTGAGATAATCCCTTTGGGCAGAATGCTTGATACTGTAGAAGAGGCGCTCCATGCGTTTTTTATGTCATTTTTAAAATTGCATAAGAGCCCTGGTCTTTCGAGCACATTGAAATATAAGGGAGTAGTCATTCTACAAAAACTCAGCGGGCTGGTGGTGAGATTGCTCAGGTATATCTCAGGTGACATACACACAACTAACGAGTTCACCCAAGGGTACGGCTTCCGAGTAAGAAAGGGTTAAGGACCATACCCCGAGGATATCGTCTTACTATAATATTGCAGCGGCCATACGTTCAGGCGCTTTTCCATCCAATTTAAAGCAATGCTCCTGTACAAAAGTCGCTCGCTTATCTTTATCTTTAGTAGGGTCATTGAGGTACTGATTCATCAGTACTGCCATTTCCTCAGGATTATTTGCCTTAGGCGAAAGCCCTTTATTAAGCAAGACCTGAAGCCATTCATTTGACTGCTCAGTGAGTATGCTGCGCGTCAAGGGCACGTTCTTCTCCCAACCATCGAAGCATATAGTCACCACGGGTTTATCAAGAATAGCAGCGTCGATAAGAAGTGACGAGACTGAATTGAGAACGAGCACAGAGTGATGGAGTGAATCAGCAAGGTGATTTACATGTTCGACTCCCATTTCAGATTCCTTTGCGTGACCACTCTCATAGCTAGAGTTCGGATCATCTATTACAAAGTTTTCAGTTGGTTCGAACTTTGAAAGATCGGTACCATTCATTGGGTGTAGTCTGACAAGAAACTGAAGATCATTTGGCAACTTCCCTTCCGCCTGCTGTTGCTTAAGAATCTCACAAATCTGCCAATCAGTTGAGGTAAACTTGTCTCCTGCAGGCGAGAAAAGAACGATTCGTTTCTTGGGGTCAAGGTGCATCCTCTTACAGAATGATTCTCGATCAATTGGAGTGTATCGAAGATAGTATTCAAATTGGGGTACACCGACAATAGTAAACGTATCGAGATCATGCAGTGTTTTCCCTTCAGTAATCATCTCTTCATTCTGGACAATCACTGAGTCTGGTTTTACCTGAAGATATTCTTTGGTGGTGAAATTATCCCACGAACGGATGAGGCCAATCAATTTTGTGTTTGTTTGACGCGCATTCTTCATAAAGATAATGTCATAGGGAGAGAACGGATCAGTGCTCACCGTAATCTCTGGCTTGTACTGCTTAAAGTATTCACCAAACACATCCACATTATTGAAGCGGAGTATCATCGCCCGGAAGAATCTCTTAAAGAGCACACTATGTGCAAGCGTTGCCATTACTGCACGCGATAAAAAATACTTGAGATATTTCTTATCGTGCTCAAGGTATATTTTTTGGTGAAGTTTCTTTGTGTGCGTATCGAGTAATATTTCTGCAATCCGACTCCCTAGTACTTCTCGCCGAGTTTTTATCGCTTCGTGTAAATCGAGACCAATGATTTTAATATTCCCTGTCTCATACTTTTCCTTCAAGTACTTTTCCTTATGTTTCAGTACAAAGACAATGACCTCATTCGCTCCTTCAGCTATTTTTGCTAGCGCAGAGCTATCAAAAATATTTCTTGAAATAAAGGGGTGGAAATTCGATACAAAAATAGTTGGCTTTTCTTGCATAGGTTAAGAGACGGCTTTTACAACTTCCTCCACAATATAACTTAACTCAACCTTAGTGAGTCGAGTATAGAGCGGGAGCGTTACTGTCCCAAGCCCGATGCGCTCTGCGTTTGGGTACACACCTTGTTTATAGCCAAGCTTCTTGTAGTACGGCTCAAGATGGACCGGATTATAGTGGATATCTGCCGGGATGCCTGCTTCTCGTATTTTTTTTCTGATTGCATCCCGCTTCTTTGGATTTACAACAATCGTGAACATGTGACACGCATGTTTTGCGTTTGAAACCTCCTTGAGGAGTGTAATGCCGGGGACGTTCTCAAATGACTTCGTATAATAGTCAAAAATCTTTCTCCGTTTCACCCACTCCTTCTCAATCCGCTCAAGTTGTCCGAGAAGCATCGCTCCCTGCATATTGGTCATGCTGTACTTGTAGCCGAGGCGCGTCATGTGTCGGATACTCCCTGACCTGTCAGAACCTGAGTCATTATAGAGCCGCACCTCCTCTTTAATCTTCGCTGTATGTACCCCAATAGCACCACCCTCACCGGCAGTAATGTTTTTTGCTGCATGAAAACTAAAACACGCAGCAAAACTAAGCGCACCAGGACGAACACCATCTCGTTCTGCTTCAAGCGCATGAGGAGCATCCTCGATAATCTTGAGCTTATGTTTCTTAGCAAGTTTGGCAAGCGCTTTCATGTCAGCCATCTGCCCGTAGAGATGCACAGGAATAATTGCTTTGGTCTTTTTGGTGATCGCCTTCTCAACCGCAGCCACAGAGATGAGACCAGTATCAGACTCGACATCGACAAAGACGAGCTTCGCACCCACAAACAAGACAACGTTGCTCGTTGCCCAAAATGTGAGTGGTGTGGTTATTACTTCGTCTCCTGGACAAACACCCGCAGCCAGGAGTGCTGTATGGAGTGCTGCTGTGCCACTACTGTCAGCTACTATATGTTCAATCCCTGTATACACAGCAAGTCGCTCTTCAAAGAGTTTCAGTTCTGGTCCTGTAGCAAGCCATCCCGACTTAAGCACTTTAACCACTGCTTTAATATCTTCAGGTTTGACGTTCGGATTAAGGAAAGGAATCTTCATAGTTACTTTTTCTCAAAAATTAATACTTTGTATTTCGATCTAGTATAACCAACTGCATGGAGAATTGTTTCAATTCCTCGAGTAAGATAATACGCTATCGCGTTTGTACCAAGATAATGAAAGATTAAGCTATCAACGAAATTCACATGGCGCAGTGTATGGAGTGTAAAACCTGCGGTCATAAATCGCTTCTCAATCTCACCCCATGTCTCCACCTGCTTATGCGCTAGACCTTTTTGAAAATCTGGAATGACATCAGGTATGTACTCAAGGAGCATGACTCGACTTCCAGGTTTCATCTCACTTACATAAGAATAAAAAGCAGTCCGCGCCTCTTCTGAAAAATGCACATATACCGTTGTGGTAATTACCCTGTCGGCTCCCTTCACAGCCTCTCTGATTGATTCGTGTGGTACGGCGTTCGGATGAAAAGTAATGTGCGGATTATCTCCATATTTTTTTTCTGCAATCTCAATATTGAATGGAAAATCAAACGCATCAAAGTGTGCACTGGTTAACTTTGCAATTTCCGTTGTATATTCAGCAATTCCACACCCCACGTCGACAACCTTTGTCACCCTTTCAAAATCTTTGTTCTTGAATGCTCGCGTACGTACTTCAAACGCATACCGATCCTGCCACTTGTTGTGGTAATGGCATGGGTTATCACCCTTCTCAGTTTGCTGCTGCCAATATTCCTCTACTCCTTCAGAATTAAGCATACGCACTTATTATTGTTTTTTTAAAATACGATTGTACGCATCAAGATAGTGTATTCCGATATCATCCCATGAATGCTTGCGTGCTTCCTCAATCCCATGCTGTGACATGCTTTCACGCAATTCAGGATTCAAGACAATTTTCCGTATTGCATCAGCAAGTTCAGTGTAATTCTCCTGAGGTACTAGGAAACCATTATACCCGTTTTTTATGACATACTCCGAACCAAATCCGTAGGTACTGATGACGGGGGCACCAAGTGTATGCGCCTCATAGAAAACCATAGGAAACCCTTCCCGTGAGCCATCAACTGTTTGTGCCGCAAGCACAAACACTGTACATGTACTATAGAGTTCGAGGAGCACTTCATCACTGACACGCCCAAGGAGTTCTACACGATCTTCTAGTCCCAACTTTTTAATCTCTCTGCGCAATTCCTGTACATACTTAATGCCTTCATTAAATGAACCGGCGAGCTTGTACTTAAGGTTAGGGAACTCGTCCTTGAGTAGTGAGAGAGCTTGTATAGTATAGAGGGCTCCCTTCCTTGGTTTGATTGCGCCAGTGGTAAGGAGAAATGGATACGGTGACGCCGGATATTTTCTGTCTGTCTTAAACTTCTCAGGATCAACCCCAAAAGGCACAAATTCCCACTTATTCTCAAGTGATATTACTTCTTCAATGAGTCTTATATTTTCATTTGACCCCGTAGCAATAAACACCGCCTGACGATACATAAACTTCATCATCGCTCGTTTTAAGATTTGTCGCAGCTTATTTCCTTTCGGAATAATAGCGTATGTGGCTGCAATAGTAATAAAAAGGGGTTTCCTCAATACCATCGCAGCAAGCGCTGCACCAGGAGTGAGTGGTTCAATAAACGTATGTATCGCATCGCACTTACGCAAATATATAAGGGACATTAGGAAAACACGAGCTTGATTCCATATGCTGTATGTAATGTATTTCTTCGGAAGGACTCTATGCACTACATACGATACAGGATCATTCACTGCATCAGTTGCAGTGAGCGTGATGATGGTATGGTGCTTTGCGACTGCTCCAATAATCCCTTTTGAGAGCGTGTCCCATCCTCCATAGTACGAGACCGACGAGGTGATACAACCAATTGTGTAGCGTTTCTCTGCCATAATGCGTTCGTATACTACCACGCAGCCCTGTCTGTAAGGATATTTTTTATATATTGCTTTTTTAATAAAAATATGCTGTAATAATCCTTGGTCTAGGAGGTACCGATCTACCTTCAAATGTTCCGGGGAGAAATGCTGTGGAAACAATTGTGACGAGGATTCGTTCCGGCCACACAAACAACCGGCGAACAATCTGGGATCTTATCCAGAGAGGGGACGCTGGTGGTGGTTTGCCGCTTTACCAACTTTCGTGGTTCGACCCAGTACATTCGGGTGCGCAAATCGGCGGTGCAAGACTCGGATTCGGTCATTACCACGAACGAATGTGGGAGACTTACCTCATTCTCAGTGGTTCGTGTGTGATGTCGTTAAAAAACATCGACACAAAGACAATCATCCATGAAACAATCGACATCAAGGACGGCGACGCACCATGGAGGATTGAGATTCCTCCACGAGTCGCTCACCGCCTTACCGCAATGACTGCTACCCGTCTCTTGATTGCTGCAACCGGGGAGCAATCACTGGGGGACACGTTCGAGACAGAGCTCCAGCTTCCTTGAAACACTGTTTCACCAGACGCCTGCCCTCACCCGGCAGGCGTTGCTTTTTATAAGAAAAGTTGTATAGTACGAGGCAGGTTTTGGAGTGCCTTTTCACTCTTTGTTCTACATGAGGTGCTGCCTTGGACAAAAATGTCTCTGTTCTTAAGAGGACTCCTATCGCCTTCGCGGGCAATCAGGCGCAATTCCAACCTTTTTTCAAACTTGAGCACTGGAGGATTGACGTCGACGGAAGAGAAGATGATCACATCATCTGGCGCAGAGGCGACTTCGTCCTACCTGTTGCCATGACCGAACAAGGCTACGTGGTTCTCGTCCGAGAAGCCAAGAAGGCCGTCGAACAGGTGCTCTATGGCCTTCCTGCCGGCGCGGTCAAGAAAGGGGAATCCCCAATTGACGCAGCCATTCGCGAGGTCAGGCAAGAAACTGGGTTCATTGCACTTCCTGAGCACGCGAAGCTCGTCGGGATGTTCTACAACAGCCCGGACAAATCGACCGAACGCCAATTCATCGTTCTTCTCGAGAAGGCGGTGAACAGCGGCGTCCAGGATCTCGACCAAGGAGAAGATGTCTTCGGGGTACTCACACTCCCTCTTCCGGAAGCATTAACGAAGATGGAAATCGGCCTCCATCGGCTTGCACTCCACGAGGTGCGTCGCTAAGATCGTCGGCAATTGAGGTAATCACCCTCTTTCGCAACAGGCCGGACGTGTAACGTCCGGCCTGTTTTTAATCCTTTTTCGGATATTTATTGTACCAGTCGAGTGTTTTCTTAAGTCCCTCTTCGAGCGATGTCTTTGCTTTCCATCCGGTATCTTTCTCAATTTTCGAAACATCTGCAGCCCTGCGCTTCACACTTCCCTCGGGACCATTCTTAATATCCAGTTCAGTAGGAGTCCATCCTGCAATTTTGAACAGTGTCTGTGCAAGATTTTCCATTGAGGTCTCATCAGTAACTGGTCTCCCAATATGATACGTCCCACCGTCAGTTACATCAGACTCCATGACCATCTGCATTGCTTCAACTGCGTCCTCCATGTAGCAAAACGTGCGCGTATCGTCAGCACCATAAATCGGAAAGGGGCTTACCTTCTTTTGAATGCGTTCAATGAACTCGGGGATAACGTGATCGTACCCCGTACGTGGACCATAAAAGTTATGTGGGCGGACAATGACTGAACTGAGATTGTGCTCTTTTGCATAGTGAATATAAAAGAGCTCACCAATAAGTTTCGTACCCGCATATGTCCACCGCGCATTGTACGTATCAGAAATAACGAGTGGCACTGCTTCGGGTGTTGGAATTGGGAGTTGATTAAAGGCAGCAAGGGCACCCGCATACGCCTCATTTGAGGATGTGTAGAGAATCTTCGCTTTAGGATTTGTGTCTTTCATCCATTCAAGTGAATGAAGGATAGTGGTGACCCCGATGCGCAGCACTTCTCCTGGTACACTATAAAAAAGTTTTGTACCATTTACTCCTGCAAGTTGGTATATATGCTCGTATCCAGACCCAAGAGCATTCCACCCCTCACGAGTTGTGAGGTCAACCTCAATAAGAGTGACGTTGGGGAGCGCGAGCACTGACTCAAGTTCAGTATCTCTTTTCCCACGCCAGAAATTATCAGCGATCACTACTTGTTTCCCTTGCCCTGCAAGTCGACGAGAAAGATACACTCCAACTGATCCTGCGCCCCCAGTGACAAGCACCTTACCGGAATTGTTCATGTGATGTGAATATATACTATTTTCTTAATGTCAGCCAAACATTCTTAATGCCCTCAACTTGATGATCAAGAACCGTAAAGCCGTCTTTCTCAGCAAGCGCGACGGCTGTTTCCGGCATAAACGCAACACCGTACAGCCATTCCCACTTTTTAAACCCGCGGCCACCCCGCAGCTGAAGCTTTGCGACACCCCCCTGTTTTAGAATCCTATAAAATTCCTTAAGGTAGCGCTCGACGTCAGAAACGCTCGGTGCGTACTGAAGTACCTGGTATGAGAAAATCAAATCGAAGTCTTCAGGCTCATACGGAAGTACTTGACCATCAAATACAGAAAACGTTGCTTTCGGAACTCGTTTCTTCGCACCCTCAATCATGGTTTTTGAAATATCAACTCCATGGACAACATCAAAATCATCAGTGAAGTATTCGGTCATTCTCCCGACACCACTTCCAAAATCAAGAACTTTCCGTGGAGTACTACTTTTGATAAGGTCTTCTATCGTCGGGTCTCTGAGCACAAGCCGCTCATAGTCAACCACCCCTGTTCGTCTGAGTTCGTCTTCTGTAACTTGTGCCGCACTTTTTGTTCCAATGTTCGAATAATAGAGCGCGTTCTCTTGTGCCTTTTCTTCCCATATCTCCCCCACTCGCTCAATTGAACGGTCCGGGATGATGCGTGAAATTGCATCAATCACAAATCTCGAATCTTTCCGAGTATTTTGTATAAAAGGGACTTCGTTAATTTTGTACCACAATAGGCCGAGCAATGTTCTTTCTATTTTATCATGTTCCCAGAATGAGAATACTTTGGGAAGTGTCTTTAGACTTTCCTGTATCTTCTTGTGATGCTCATTGGATGTATATGCGCCGACAAGCAAATCAACATTTTTCCCATCTTTCTGCGATGCTCCAATGTATGCGCGAGTATCTTTTGGTAGACAATGCCCATCAAACGCCTGGCCGTAACGTAAATAGCTCTTCCGTTCAAAAACAAAATCAAGTATTTGTTCTATTTTTTTTACATCATCTTTTGTCTTTGGATTCCCTATGCTATCTCCCATCTCGTTCACAAAAGCGATACGGATACTATTCCAAATGTTGGATAGATATTTGATATGTGAAGCTTCCTCTGGAGTACCTCTGAACACTTTGTAAGCACGTTGCTCCCACTCTTTTGCAAAAACGGGTAATGAATTATTCCCTTTTGTTCCCAGTACAAAATAAAATGGATTTAAACATTCATCAACCGCATTTTTCTCATGAAGAAATTCTGGCATGTACAAATCAAATGCGAGCTCGTGGAGTTTCTGAGGTAACACCGTTGATCTAAGAATCACACTACCTTGTATACCCTTTAGTGCATCTGTCGCACTTTTGATAAGTGTAATATCTTGCTCACCTTCCTCAGATACACGATCACCTACGCACACAATGAACCACGTGCCGCTCGTATCTACCTCAGCTATAGAGTTAGCTCTTTTTATTTCAAGATACGTTTCAGACTCATCAGTATAGTGAATCGTTGGATTTTCAGCCTTATCATAAAACCATACAGGATAACCCATTTTCACAAGTGCAAGCGCGTTTGCCTGCCCTACCCAACCATATCCAACAATAACAATTTTTTCTTTCTTCTCAGAACTCATATATTCAATATAATGCGACATCTACATCACATCCAACACTAGATACTAATGTTTTTTACTCTAAAAAGCTACTCTCATTATTTACTCAATCAAGAGTAGAAAAGTCACGAACTTACACTATTTAATATAATCTTTCTTACTTGTCCAATCTGTTCACTAGGAGATATACTATCGAACATGTTTATTCAACATATTGAACATCTCGTCTGCACCCGGTGCGGAGGTGCATTAACCATTGATAGTTCCGAAAAGACACATAAAATCGAGAGTGGTGTGCTCACCTGTAGCTTATGCGGAGTAGGATACCCAATCTTGCGAGGAATCCCTCGTTTCGTCCCGAATAATCATTATACAGAGGCTTTTGGATACCAATGGCTTCAGCACGCAAAGACGCAGTATGACAGTTTCACCGGCATGCCAGTCTCTGAAAACAGAATCAGAATTGAAACAAGATGGCCTGAAACTCTTCCTTCGACCGAAAAAATTCTTGAAGTCGGTTCGGGTTCTGGGAGATTCACTGAACAACTTCTAAAGAAGAGTGCCTTTATTGCATCATTCGATGCAAGCGTGGCAGTGGAAGCAAATTACGCATCGCATGGAGATAATCCAAATGTACTTATTGTACAGGCAGATATTTACCGACTTCCCTTTAAAGATCACTATTTTGATAAGTTAGTCTGTATCGGTGTTCTCCAACACACACCAAATCCAAAACTCTCGATGCAATCAATTGTTGCAAAAGTACGAAAAGGTGGACATTGTGTAATGGACATTTATAGAAGACATCCCTGGTATCGGCAGATGTGGAATACGCGCTTTTGGGCTCGTCCATTTGTAAAGAACATGGAGCCTGAGAAACTCTATTCGCTCTGCAGTACA
This sequence comes from Candidatus Kaiserbacteria bacterium, assembly GCA_031418275.1. GTDB lineage: Bacteria > Patescibacteriota > Minisyncoccia > Phycocordibacterales > UBA918 > Damh-18. The sequence continues at coordinate 5,623 of JANOXF010000011.1, read as the reverse complement.
TATATAAATTTCATGTGGCCGATTGCACGAATAATTACTCGTATTCCTTACCCTTACGGCCGTGCAATTAACCAAAAGATGCTTATCCCTGAGCTTATGACATCGGGCAAGTATAAAAATTTTCCAAATGAGCTCCATAAACAATGGGCGTTGCTCCATCTATTTGACTGGTTAAATCCAACATATGATCAGCCTCAGAATAGAAAGACTTTCAATCACTGGCTCGAAGAGTCGGGCCTGGAACAAATTGATATTGACTCACAATATGCTGGATTTGATGCTCGTGGAATAAAGTCATAAAGACTCTCACATCAAGCATCTTGTAGTACTTTTACAATACGTTTACTTCTAGAGTCCCACGTGAACTTCTGTACGTGTAGCAACCCATTATCTATCATCTCTGCAACAGGTACCCTTTCTAGAGACATGTCGACAATTGCTCTCTCAAGGGAATTCCTATCATCGGGGTTTATGAAGAGGACCATGCTATCGTCAACAATCTCACGAATTGATTGTAAATCACTTGCAATCACTGCCCTTCCGCTTCCCAAGTATGCAAAGAGTTTTGTTGGTGACATGTAATACCGATAGTGTTCAGTATTCGGGTAATTCATTATCAATACATCCGAGACTTGTACATAGGAAGCGAAGTTTTTCTGGATTAAAGGAAGAAGAAGAAAATCTTTTTCTGTAAGACCCAATGCTATACATATTGACCCAAGAGAGTTAATCTCGTTATCTTCTAACCCCGCGATAAGTAGAAACGAGTCTGGGCATTCGTTGTGTACAGCAGCGAATGCTGACACGACTTCACTCACACCCTTTTCTTCACCCATGGTTGTGTATCTTCCTACATAGCCTAAGACTTTTTTTGAGACTGGAATACCAAATTTTTCTCGTAGTTCTTTTTTTAGTGGTTGGTTTTGAAATTGCGTAAGATCAACACCACTTGCTTCAACTATAATATTCCCCTGTTTTTCATACTGTGCATAATAATCTCGTAAGCCTTTGGTGATACAGACTGTCAGATTGACTCTCTTGACCACGTATCGAGACAGAAGACTGCTATAGGTCTTATGTGCTTCATATACAATTTTCTTATTCACACCAAAAAATAGTGGCAATATAATCATCCAAGGATCGCGCGTATAAATAACATCAATTTTTTTATACAATCTTATAATTGTTAAGAAGCCTAGTACCATTTGTGATAAACGTGAGCAAAAGAAACCAAATCTTCCTAAGACAAAATAAAAGTCTATGGAATTCATAGTCAGAATACTGAAGTTCCTTGATATACCATAGTAGTCAAAAGCGTCTTCCTTGATATCGTTTGTTCGATAAGGACGAACAAGAATGACCTCATTACCAATCTTTGAAAATGATTCACACTGTCTCATTATGGCAAGACCCGACGCCTTCTCATTAGGGATTCGTACACTAGCTAAATAAAGAATCTTCATGCACAGAAAATTACTTTACTGCGGCAACAAAATAACCGAGTGGTACTCTATATTTTATTGTGCTGTAACGTTGGGATATCTTTGAGAAAAAAATATCAACACCAATGGCAATATTCTTGAATATAAGTTTCAAAAAAAGCGTTGGGATACTTCCACCAAAATTCTGAAATATTGCTGAACACGGACCATCACCGAGTTCTTTGATCGTAATGTTTGTAAACCCAGCATCTGCGCATATTCGTTCCAGTGCTGATTTGGTGTATCGAAAATAATCATTTGGTGACGAATGAATATTGAAGAAGAATGGAACTGAAATGTTAATAGTGCCACCATGTTTCAAGATACGCGCTGATTCACTCATAAGGTTTCTAAAATTATAAATATGCTCCATAACATTAATGCATAAGACGTGGTCAAATGACGCATCGGGGAGTGGAAACGGTTTCTCGAAATCAAAGATGTGGTCAGCCCCCGAGGAAACTTTGTGTGTGTCTGGTCTTGTACTATCAAAGTTGGCGACTTCAACGGGTTGCACCGATCTAAGAAGCTTGTAATAACTTGAACCCTTATGCCCCCCCAAATCAAGCACACGACCAGAAAACTTGAGACGCGAAATCTCTGCATCTTCTTTAGTTCTCAATATTGAGTAGGTGCGCATATTGCTCACTCTTTATTTTTATCAACATACACTCCATACTGAAGCCCTTGTGGGTCTGGAGGAACTGCAAGCTGTTCACGCTTCTTAAGTTCAAGGAGCACTGTGTTCAAAGATGTTTGTTCAGCTTCTTTCGCACCATGGCCGTATACACCACGAACGAGATCCTGACTCTTCCCCGTCTTCGCGAGTAGCTCAAGATTTTTTGACTCAAGCGCTCTAAAAATTGCAACACCCTTTTCGTCTGTTGCACAGACTGATTCGTAGAGCGCACGGAATGCCGCCATATCTTTAATAAAGCAATTACCACCCGCTCCACGACCACCTTTGTGTATCGGCGCATTGTAGTATGGCGACATCATTGGGTCGTTATCCATAATGAGTTTTATGTCTGCCCAGTCAGCACCAATCGCTTCTGCTGTGTCATGGAGAAGATTTGATAATATGACTCGCATAAAGCCATGCACGTTGTGTGCATACTTAAAGAGTTCTGCCGCCTGCGCTCGAATGATAAAGTTATGTTCACTTTTCGGTAACATGCGAAGTACTGTTTCTGCTTGCTTCCGATGTCCTGCAGAATCGTATGAGAGACCAATGATGTTGAACATTGGGTGCGCAGTGTCGTACGTTGCTGTTGCTTCACACAGAAATTCTGGTGAAAAGAGGACTACTCGATCAGGATATTTATCCTGCAAGGTACGTGTCGTTCCCGGGAGTAACGTAGACTTTATAACTGCGGTACTGCCCACACCAACAAGACCCACAGCTGCTTCAACAATAGAGACATCAAATCCCTCTGGAGTTGTGGGAGTTGGTACCGCAATGAAAACCACGTTGCATGAAGCAATCTGGTCTTTATTGCCAATATACTCTGGTTCGAGTGAATATCGAACAACTCTGTAACCTCGAGATTCGAAACTGTCTGCTGTATTTTTGCCAACGTATCCTTGCCCGATAAATCCAATCTTCATATATGATTTTCTGTATTATAGACAACTCCATTTTTTCGTGCCCAAATTTGGAGCGCGAGAATGTTCCAGAGAGGATACAGGTAGTATCCTCTTTTTTCAACATGTGCATCGAGTAGTTCCTGTACGCTCTTCCAATCAAATAATCCATCGAGCCCACTATAATACTCTGAAGAAAAGACATTTTTTGCTAACGTATTAATTATTGGGTCGCGAAACCACTTCGCAGCAGGTGAGAGCCACCCCCGTTTTGGCTCGCTGTATAAGTGTGACGGTAAATATTTTTTATATACTTGACGAATAACACGCTTTCCTTCGTGGGGGAGTACTTTCTTCCATATTGAGATCTGGTCAGCCATATGTACCACATCAGTGTCCACAAATGGCACGCGGAGCTCGAGCCCGTGTGCCATTGAAGCGTAGTCAGACCGAATAAAACATTCATCAGCCAGCCACGTTCGCCGATCGACATCCATAAATACATCAAGTGGGTGACGGCCTTTTTGGGGAGTGTGCGAATAAAGAGCATCAAAGTATTCGGTCACCTCCTTGTTTATTGAAAGCGGATGGGCAAGGAATGGTGCTATCTTCTTTTCATCTTTCACCATAAGCGCTCGGTGGAGCGGTGTGAAAAATGGCGTTGATAGTTTTCCAATACGTGGACTTATAAATGCGCCCCCCCATTGCAAGAGCTTCGGGAGTTGCTGGTAGAGGTACGCGCCCATAGCGATGCGATGCCGCGTGTACCCACCAAAAAGCTCATCGCCCCCATCGCCACCGAGCACTACAACAACCCCATCCTTCTGTACAAAATCACTGAGGAGATACTGGGTCACTGCCGTTGCGTTTGCGACTGGTTCACTCGCAGAAGCGAGGGCTGTTTCTATCGTGTCGCGAATGTCAGAAAGCGTAATGGTGAGCGTCTTATGTTCAGTACCATAGAATGCCGCCGTGAGGCGCGCAAGCCGTGCATCGGCATTAAATTTCTCACTCGCACTTTCTTCTCCACTCACCGCTTCAAAATCAACTGAGTAGGTCCGTGTCTGTGCTGAATGCTTCGCCATGTGATGTACGACAATACTTGAATCAAAGCCGCCCGAGAGGTACGCTCCAACGGGACGATCTGATATAAGCTGGCGCTTCACCGCCTGATCGAGCGTGTTGTATATATCGTCATTCGAGACGAGACGCTTCTCGGGTATTGGGTCAAGGTATGAACGTGTGGTGTAGGCCCCCGCTTTAAAGCGAAGGAGGTGCCCTGGTGGGAGCTTTAAAATACCACTCACGAGCGTTTGGGGACCTGGGACATACTCCATCGCGAGGTAAAAACCAACACGTGAAGCGTCAATTAGAGACGATGTCGTGTGCGTTACGAGGGCGGGAATCTCAGACGAAAATTGGAGTATACCTTCGGCGAGTGAGTAGTAGAGTGGCTTCACTCCCATGTGGTCGCGTGCAAGGAGAAGTGACTTCTCTTTCGTGTCCCAGATGCCGAACGCAAAAATGCCGCGGAGTTTTGTAAACATCTCCTCGCCCCATAGCGTATATGCAGCAATGAGTACCTCCGTATCACTCTGCGTCTTAAATTGGTACGTAGACTGAAGCTCTTGCTTGAGCTCTCGATAGTTATAGATTTCTCCATTGAACACAATAACGTACCGCCCATCAGTGCTCCGCATTGGTTGGAGTGCGGTATCAGAAAGATCAATGATAGCGAGTCGATTGTGTCCGAGGGTGACACCATCGCCCTCCCATATCCGGGTACCGTCAGGACCGCGATGTTTCGTCGCCTCATTCATCCGGGTGACGCGCACAGTATCATTTGCAGTTATTCCGTTTATCCCACACATAGTTTTTTTACCATATCAAAAAGGTCATACCCGCCACGCAGCCACACTCTGAGCTCCGTGGGAGTAAGTTCATCTTCTATACACATCCGTGGTATCTCAAAAGTTCCATTCTGCGGTCTCACAAATCTGCTTACCGCTGTGTACGCACGGGTATATCCCACATTACGTACCGCTTCAATAGTCTCTTTCGTAAAATGTTTGCGTGTACCAAATGGGTACGCAAAGTCGGTAAGAGTGATACCGAACTGTGACTCAAGCGCAAGTTTATCGATTAAGATTTCGTCCTGAACAGCTTTTCGATCAAGTTTAGCAAGATTCTGATGCCGACGGGCATGCCCACCGATGGCATGCCCGTGTTCGAGAAGCGTTCTTGCACCTTCCCATGAAAGCGCTTTCCGTGGAGCGATCTGGAGCGATTCACGCATGAATTCCCCGGCCTGGAGAGGAGAAGGCGCTGCATCAAGCAGTCCAGAATTTATAAAGAAAAGTGCTTTGAGGCCCCACTTCTCGAGTATAGGAAGCGCCGTCTCTATCCATGATTCATATCCATCATCAAATGTTACGAGTATGTTGGTTTGTTTCTTCTCTCTTCCTCCAGTCACAAATTTCTCAGGCGTCAGAATGTATGCTTCTTGCATGAGTGTCGTTATCATCGACTCGAACCATTCCTTGTCGGGAACATCGTGA
>JANOXF010000010.1:0-8846 GCA_031418275.1 Candidatus Kaiserbacteria bacterium | reverse complement strand
TGACGCACGTGGAAAAAACGTTGCGTTCGGTATCAAAGCGAAGGACCGACAGAAACATGTGTACGTCATTGGTAAGACGGGTATGGGTAAATCGACGCTGCTTGAAAATATGGCGGTGCAGGATATTCAAAATGGTGAAGGAATGGCCTTCATTGACCCACACGGTTCTGCTGCAGAAACACTCCTCAACTACATTCCTGAACACCGCATCAAGGATGTGCTCTACTTTGCGCCTGCTGACGCCTCGTACCCCGTTTCGTTTAACATCATGGAAGACGTCGGCCCCGACAAGCGCCACCTCGTCGTGTCGGGCCTCATGTCGGTCTTCAAGAAGATTTGGGTCGACGCGTGGAGTGCACGTATGGAGTACATTCTCCAAAACACACTCCTCGCACTCCTCGAGTACCCCGGCTCAACCTTGATTGGAGTAAACCGCATGCTCTCCGATAAGGAGTATCGCAACCTCATTGTGAAAAATGTGAAAGACCCTGGTGTCCGCTCATTCTGGGTGGATGAGTTTGCAAAGTATAACGAACGGTACATGCAAGAAGCGGGGGACGCGATTAAGAATAAGATTGGGCAGTTCACCGCAAACCCCATCATCCGCAACATCATTGGGCAGCCAAAGTCGAGCTTCGACCTGCGACAAATGATGGATGACCGAAAGATTATCATCATGAACCTCTCGAAGGGGCTCATTGGTGAGACAAACGCAAACCTTCTTGGTTCAATGCTCACGACGCGCATCTACCTCGCAGCGATGAGTCGTGCTGATCTTAGTCTTGAGAAGATGCGCGCAATGCCCAACTTTTATTTTTATGTTGATGAGTTCCAATCGTTTGCAAATGCGACGTTTGCGAACATTCTCTCCGAAGCGCGTAAGTACCACCTCAACCTCACGATTGCGCACCAGTACATTGAGCAGATGGAAGAGGATGTACGTAATGCTGTATTTGGAAACGTCGGCACAATTATTTCATTTCGGGTCGGTCCCTTTGATGCAGAAGTCCTCGAGACCATATTTACCCCACAGTTTCTTGCGACCGATATTGTGAACCTCGGCTTTGCACAGGTGTACCTCACGCTCATGATAGATGGCATTGGCTCGCAGCCATTCTCTGCGACGACACTTCCGCCTATTGCTGCACAGTCTATTTCATACCGTGACATGGTCATTGGCGCGAGTCGCGCACAGTACGCACGGGAACGTGCTGCGGTTGAGGCAGAGATTGAAAAATTCCATGAACCTGTTCCGTCTGAGCCGAAGAAGGAACGAGAACCACGAGCTGAGACGGCACCCCGTTCGACAGAAGGAGGGGGGTACGTTAAGCCGCGTGAGATGCGCGCTCCCGCGCCAGAGCAAAAAAGTGAAGTGCCGAGAGTATCGCCCCCATTCCGCCAGAGTGAAAATCGTGGCGAGTATACAGCGCGTCCTGCCACTAAGGTGAATCCATCACCAACACCAGTATCACCCCTACCACTCGCTCCAACTCAAACACAGACCCAAACTCCGACACCAGTACTGACATCAAGTTCAGCACCAGCGGTAACATACGAACGACGTGAACATCGAGAAGCAAGAGGTGGCCAGCGTCATGAGCGTCGTGAACCAGTGCGACAGGAACACCGACCATCAGAAGTACCTCTGATGCAGAAGAGTACGAGCTCGGAAGATCTCCGCTCGGTGCTCAAAAAGATTGTGTTTGAAGAACAACGAAAGGAAGGAGAAAAAGGAATAGAAAAAAATAAAGAACAACATCCCGTGAAGGGGACTGATGCGCGGAGCGCACTCCGTGAGGCACTTGCACATGCTGTTGCACCACAACCGACACCAGTAGAGAGCTCAGGGTCAGCGATCACAGAACAGGTACCTGTTCGTACACCACGACACCATGAAGCAGGACACACAGAAAAGACACAGCAGAGTACACATACTGTGTCACCGCGCGAGCTTGAGCGCATGATGCGCATCACGACAAGCGATAAGCCGCCTATCTAGGGCTAGTGGCACAAAGTCGCCGTGAAGCGAGTTTTACGCTAGTATGGCGGTATTACCTATGGCACAAGAATCAAAACTTATTGTGGTAACGGGAGGCGCTGGCTTTGTGGGGTCACATCTTTGTGAACGGCTTGTGAAAGACGGTCACAAGGTTATTTCTTTGGATAACTACTTTATGGGTTCCCGAGAGAATCATGTAGCTGGTGTCGAGTATCGCGAAGGGCACACGAGAGATATCGCAAAGCATATCCCCGAGACGCCAAGCATCGTTTACCACCTCGGTGAGTACTCGCGAGTCGCGGCAAGTTTTGAAGAACCGGAGGTCGTGTTTGATCTCAACATGATGGGTACATTTGGTGTGCTCGAGTTTTGGCGTGAGAAGAAATGTAAGCTTGTGTATGCAGGTTCTTCAACGAAAGGTGTCGGTGCTCGTGACGATGGAGTCATGGGGCGTGACCTTTCGCCGTACACGTGGATGAAAGCTGCAAACACCGAACTCGTCGCGAACTACGGTCGGTGGTACGAGCTCACGTACGCGATTGTGTATTTTTATAATGTGTATGGTCCGCGCGAACGCACTGCGCTTGAGTACGGTACGGTGATTGAGACATGGCGACAGTGCATGCTCACAGGAAAGCCACTTCAGGTCCGTAAGCCGGGGACGCAAGAACGCGCATTTACGCATGTGCTCGATACCATTGACGGCCTCGTGCTCGTCGGTGAAAAGGGGACGGGAGACGATTTCGGCATCGGGAGCGACGAGACATTCTCACTTCTCGAAGTTGCAGAAATGTTTGGGGGAGAAATAGAAATGCTCGATATGCGGAAGACAACGCGCAATTCCGCTGATGTAGATTCCTCAAAAACTCGTGCGCTCGGATGGTCGCCACAACATCATTTGTCTGACTACATCAACCAGTCGAAGATATGAAAAAGATACTCATTTTTTCACTCGATTATTTACCGGGGACGATTTCGGGAGCTGAAGCGGCGATTCAAGAAATCACTGATCGTATTTCGCCGGATGAGATTGAGTTTCACATGGTGACCTTGTACTACGACAGTACGGTCCCACGAGTGGGAAAAATTGGGAACGTGTTCATCCACCGCGTTGGACTCTTTGGGAAACCTCAGGCATCACTCGAGGAACGTCGCAAATTCCCGCTCCACTACAACAAACACTGGTTCCAGTTCGCGGCGGCATGGAAGGCAACATGGCTTCACTTTAGATACCGCTATGACGGTGTGTGGGCGGTGATGGCGCACGGGACCGGTGTCCCAACGTCCATCTTCAAGTTCCTTCATCCAAAGGTGAAGTATGTACTCACGCTTCAAGAAGGCGACCCCCCAGAGCACATCGAGCGCATCATGCGGCCGGTGTGGTTTTGGTTTAAACGAGCCTTTACGGAGGCGACCGTCATTCAGCCGATTTCAGAATTCCTTGGAGCGTGGGCACGAAAGATGGGATACAAAGGTGATATTGAGATTATTCGAAATGGGGCGAATCCAGAATCAATCAAACCCACCTTTGAACAATCGGAGGTTGAGGCGCTCAAGGCAAAGCTTGGGAAAAAAGATGGAGATATTTTCCTCGTGAACACTGCACGACTCGTTCATCAGAAGGGTTTTGACACCACGATTCGCGCACTACTCCTCTTGCCGCCCCACATCAAACTGCTCATTGTCGGTGGTGGTCCCGATGAGGCAAAGCTCAAAGCATTGGTAAAGGAACTCAAGCTCGAAGACCGGGTCATTTTCACCGGACAAATTGACCGTAAGGAAGTGACGCAGTATCGCTTTGCCGGAGATATCTTCGTCGGTCCCTCACGCTCTGAAGGGCTTGGGAATGCATTTCTCTCCGCCATGGCGTGCAGGATGCCGGTTGTCGCCACTCAGGTGGGTGGAATTGCTGACTTCCTCTTTGATTCGAAGCGGAATCCGGGGAAGGGGGCGACTGGCTGGGCGGTAGACCCAGAGAGTCCAAGGCAAATCGCCGAAGCGGTCAAAGATATCCTCGCGCATCCTGAAGTGGTGAAACTCGTAACCGATCGAGCTCGCAAAATGGTAGAAGAAGAATATGATTGGGACCTCGTCGCGAAGAAAATGAAGGAAAAGATTTTTGACCGGATTTCGGATAACGTCAATTAAGTTATGGACATAAAAACAACCAACGCGCTAAAATGGATTGCGACGATACTCAATGACAACGCCATACCCTATCGCATGGGTGGGGGCGCCGCGACTCATCTGTACGGTTCTGGAAGACCGGTAAATGACATTGATATTTCTATGGAGGGGGAGGGTCACTTTCCAGTGATACTGCCTTTGGTCAAAGAGTATATTGTGACAAACCCCACGCATTACCAAGATGAGAAATGGGATTGCGTAACACTTTCGCTAAATTACCATGGGCAAGACATTGATATCACCGACTCAGAAACATTGCTTATGAGGAGTAAAGACAATACACATTGGATACAGAACAAGTATATTTATCGAAAGTATCCTGATGTAGTCAAGGAGGTTGATGGTGTGCCCGTTTCCTTGATGGACCCACGTGTTCTCCTTGAGTATAAGCAAGAATTAACTGGTGACCACCAGGAGTATGATAGACAATTTTTGGAACGATACATTCAGTCCAATGATTTAAAGGCGGGATAACTTTAAACTCGTCGCGAAGAAAATGAAGGAAAAGATTTTTGATAGGATAACAAGTTAGTATGATTCCCTAGGTCAGACCTAGGGAAAAGGACTGAAGATTTCTTCAAGTTTCAGCTCAGCACAGTCTGGTATACTTTTATGTATGAACTTTCATTGGAGACAAGGTGGATATAATCCTAGTCCTTTTCTCAGAGCAGTACAATTTTTTCTTCTGGTCTTAATTGTTATTGGTGTTGGACTTCTTCTTACTCGAAAACTATGGGTGCCAAAAGTTGTTGCGTTTCTTCTTAATGAAGAAACTTTAAATAATCAGGTCCAAGATGAATCTTTTGGTATCACACAACCTACAATTCCTAATGATCAAGAAGTTCAGCAGGTTTCGAAACAAACGGAAGTTGTAGCTCAAGAAACGCCGGTGAATTATGTCGCAAATAATGATTGGCAAACCTACACAAACAATGAGCTTGGTTTTTCCTTCAAATACCCGCCCTTTGAAAATCTTCAATCAGAAAAGTTTGAGGATGGAGTGCTGACAATTCAATTTGTTAACTTTGCTATTGTCATCCAGCCAAAGATGCCTGATATGTCGTTAAAAGAATTCTTTGTGAGAACAATTGACCCCCGAGGGTATCTTACAAATGCAAAGGTATTTGTTTTGACAACGACAAACAATATGGACGCATATGTCATGTCTGATGTACAAATACCACCTGTATATCTTGATGAATATGGACCGTTAACTGTGTCTGCATATATTGAAAGTTTAAACGGGAGATACCTAGTGAGTTTCTCAATGCCCCCTTATGATTACGAGGGAGAATTACTTAACCGAAGATATACAGAAAATGCTTATGGTGGGAAAGGAGGAAGAGAACGGTTTCAAAGCGAGATACTGCAAACTATCAGTTTTTTAAATCAACAGACACCCAAAAGTCATACAGAGGCAATTATGATGATTAAAACTGATTTTGGCTATACAGAGGATTTTCAAATCCTCTATGAGGCAAAAGATAAAATTTGGTTTAAGAAACCTCACGAAACAGAGGGATGTAACAGACTTATTTATTTTGATATGAATATTGGTCGATATGTAACTACAGATATTTCTGCATGCTCAGAAATAGATTTTCTTTTGACAACACCACTTTATGTAAACTATTGTTGGAGTTTTGCTCCATGCTTCGACGGCGAGACTCTGAAGGCTGTGAATCTTGATACTCTAGAGAGTACGCAGCTTTTTTCAAGAAAGACAGAATTACAAGATGGTGAAACTTTAACCAAGGATTGTTTCGATGGTAATTATGGAAAAGAGTGTAGATCTGACATCTCAGCAGAGGCTGGTACATTGCTAAGAATTGGTGTATTTCTAGATAGCAAACAAGCAACCTCAGTCATTGAGTACAAAAACTCTAAGATACGAGATATTTATGTAGATTTGAAGAAATATATACCAACAAATTAATCTACTAATTTACATATAAATCCTTTCAAGCGGCTAGTTAAGGGTAATTCTACTAGTAACTCAATGCAATCCCTGCTGGCGTTTCTTTTCGTCTTCACTGCGGAGGGAGTCGCGGGTTTTTGTGTATTCAAGAATGACTGACTCGGGGACTTTTTCATCTTTGAGAATGTGGGTGAGTACGGTGCTCCAGAAGGTGACGCGCGCTGTATTGAGTGCATGGAGGTCGCCGACACTTTTCTCGAGCGTCTGGACGTAGTACCAGATAATTTCCCCGAGGCGGTAGATGCGCATCATGCGAAGTGACACTGATTCTTCGGGAGTGCGGTTGCTGCGCACGTATGTGATGAGTGCATCTTCGAGCACTGGATTGTAGAGCGTCATGAAGTTTACAAACCGTGCCCACCCTTCGTATTTGTTCCCAAAGGTAAGCGATGAGTGATCGAGGAGATAGATGGTGTCGTCGTGAATACGAATGTTGTGGGGCACAAAATCAGTGTGGGTGAGGAAGCCCGAGTACTGCTCAATAGTTTCCTCGTGCGCACGTAATGTTGTGAGTGCTTCTCCGAGGAGTGTGTGGAGCGATGCGTCATGTGGGCGAGCAATAGTGATGTTGGCGCAGAATGTTTGAAAATTGTGGAGATAGCTTCCTGCATTGCGCATACCATAGATACTCGTAATGAGTGCCCGATGTTTCGAGGTTGTTGCATGCGCGCTCTCCTGTGCTTTGAATGCACGGAGTGCAAGTGCGAACTGTTCTTCCACTCGTCGTTCTAGGAAACTCAAAGGCTGTTCAATAAACCGTTGGATACTAATAGTAAATCCTCCCTCCTTTAAAAAGAGAACTTCTTCTGGAGTGTGAAATACTGAGCCGGCAAAATCGATGCGCGCGAGCACGTTCCTGCAGGTTCGTTCGTGTTCAATCTCACGAATGCCTCCTCTGTCACGCGTCGCCTTGATGATGACTTTTTTTTCGTCATTCGAGACTCCGGTGAGAATGAGCTTCTTCCCGCTCGTTGTGGTGACTGCCTGCTGAAGGTAGCGTTCACCCTTCATGTGCTTCTGCTCAGTATCGAGCGTGTAGCCCTGTGCCATGAGTATGGGGCGAAGCGCCGCGAGCTCAGTCGTGCAGTATGTTTCCCACAGTGTTTTCGGATCTTGAGTGTTCATACGTGTAGTGCGAGAGTAAGCTCGGCAATGTGGGTGCTCCACGATGTTTCATAGGCACTCATGGCTTCGGTAGGGTACGGAACGAAGGGAAGAATCTCAGGGCGCGCCTGGGGGCGTTCCATGTTGTGCAGACGCTCGGGCGGAATGTCTTTCATAAAAAATGCACTCGCATTACTTGTGCGTGTGTGTGCAATAATGCCCGCCGCTCGCGTGAGGGTAAGTCGGAGAAGCAGACGAAGAAGCGGTTTCGTCGTTGCATGCGCGAGCGCCACCTCATCGCCAAGGTGAACATATACCGGCGTACGGGTGAAAAAGGAAAAGAGCAGTACAGGGAGTTCAACAGAGGGTCCATTCTGCATGTATATTACATCGGTACTTCGTGCTGCTTGTACGAGTGCCTTCATGAAGTGAAAGAGGCGAACGAACAGGGTGTCTGATTTCTCAACCCGAATAATGTGGACGCCGGTGATTTCTTCGGGGATGTGGTTAAAGGCAAGAACGGTCACGGCGTGATTCAAAGAAAGACGGCCCGCGAGCTCCTTTCCATAGGGTGCTGGTTCGGCGATATCAGGGGGGAAGAGAGGGGTGACAATCAATACGTTCATCTCGAAAAGTGTACACCAGATAAGTATTTTTTGCCCAATTCCGCCTTTTTGATGTTCTCGTGTATTATAAAATCCGTGACCGCAATTATTTTAGACGGGCAGCTCAAAAGTGCACTCTCTGCTGTACGCTCCTTAGGTGCGGCTGGTATTTTTGTATCGACGGGAGCAGAACGAGCATCAGGAATGGCGCTCCATTCGAAACATGCAAAGGCACGATTTATCTATCCGTCACCGTATGTCGACCAGGCGGGGTTTGTGCGTGCTGTGCGCGCTGAGGCAATTCGTCTCGGTGAGAAACCAGTCGTATATGCGTTTAGTGATGCCACATACCTTTCACTCTACGGAGCACGCGAGTCTTTGAAGAACGACATGACACTTGTTTTTCCTGATTCAAAATCTGTTGAGATTGCTTTCGATAAAGCTGCCACCTACTCAATCGCGCGTGTGTCGAATGTTCCCACGATTACCACGCACATGCCGGTGACGACTGAAGAAGTGGAACGCCTCGGTGTAACACTCAGGTACCCTACAGTCATAAAGCCGCGGAAGAGTGTGTCGTGGCAGGAAGAAAAAGGGGTGTTTGGGAGTGCAGAGTTTGTGCACACCAAAGAGGAACTCGGGGCCGCATACGCACGCCTCCGTGAAGTGTGTGGTGAACCCCCACTTGTTCAGGAGAGAATTACGGGAGAAGAGTATGGAGTTGAGATAATAGCTCATGAAGGTAAACCACTCGCACTCGTCGTGCATCGTCGCATTCGCTCACTCTCGCCAATTGGCGGCGCGTCGGTACTCAAAGAAATCGCCCCTCGCGGAGCGCTCTTTGATATGCTCACCACGTACGCACGGAAACTCACGCTCGAGCTCATGTGGGAAGGCCCAATCATGGTTGAGTTTAAGGTGGATAGTGACACACGTACGCCAAAACTCATGGAAATCAATGGTCGCTTCTGGG
>JANOXF010000009.1:0-3237 GCA_031418275.1 Candidatus Kaiserbacteria bacterium | reverse complement strand
AGCGTGGTTTCAGAGAGATCCATACGGTACTCAAACGATATGAGGAGGAAGAGGGGAATGCAGTTCAAAAGATTATTCTCTCAGGTGGCGGTGCGCAGCTTCGAGGAATTCTCCCATACATACAAGATATGCTTTCGTGTTCGACCGTCCTCGCAGATCCGTTTGCAAAGGTCGCATATCCGGCATTTCTTGAAGATACACTCAAAGACGCTGGACCGTCGTTTACGGTTGCTGTCGGTGCAGCACTGCGAGGGTTTTCTACGAACACGTAGTCGCATCTCTGTCCACAGTAGAACCCTAAGTCATGAGCACATCACAGCGTATACTATGTAGTGATGGCTGGCTTTTCACGTTCTTCATTTATTCCAAAAGAAACGTCTGGTGTTGTACCTAATCGGGTGCGACGTCTCCGCACGTTCCATGTGTTTAACTTCATTGCGTCAGCAATGCTCATTGGGGCACTTGCGCTCGCCGGAGGAGTTCTTTATCTCTCAAAGAGTGCCAAATCAAAACTCCTAGAAGCGCAGCAGTCATTGAACGACCAAAAGAATCTTTTTAAACAAGAAAATATTGATGAAGTGCGGAGTTTTGCACGTCGGCTCCAGGGCGCAGAGCTTCTTATACAGAACCACATTTCTCCGCTCTGGATTTTTTCTGAGCTTGAGAAGGAAACTATGCAAAAAGTACAGTTTTCCTCAATAAGCATCGAGCACACCCCGACATTTGAAGTAAAGCTGACTTTAGAGGGTGTTACGCCTGAATTCAAAACGCTTGCGCTGCAGGAAATTCAACTCTCGCTCAATTCTATATTGAAGGACATCACGTTTAGCCAGGTCGCGACAAACGATGGAAATGCAAGTAAGGAGGGTGATGCGGCGTCAGCATCGGGTGTCTCCTTTAGCTTGGAAGGAACGTTCGCGCCGTCGCGTATTCTCTATGACGGGAGCGCGCACAGTAGTGGGCTCACTGCGTCAAATGCTCTATTTGAGAGCGCTGTTCTCGGAGAATCAATAACGAGTGAATAAATATGATTCGAACCATCACCCCAATCTTTTCAATAATTATCGCGCTCCTCATCTTCTTTTTCTATGCAAAGCCTGAATTTGCTATCATTAAGTCAACGCAAGGTGAGGCCGAACAGTACAACGATGCCGCAGCGACTGCTGCAGCACTCAACACTGAGCTCAATGCTCTGGTCGATAAGAAGCGAAGCTTTAGTCCGGGGGATCTCGCACGACTTGACGCACTCGTTCCTACTGACATAAACGAAGTTAAAATCCTTACCGATTTAAATGAGATTGCACGCACCCATAACATGCTCTTCGGAAACATTGATGTTAAAAATAGTGATACGGAAGCTGCTGCTATAGGTCAAACAGAAGCCTCAGGACAAAAGGTTGTGTACACTGATTTTGTGACGTCCGATATCACGTTCTCACTCATTGGCACGTATGAGCAATTCAAGGCGTTTCTTGGTGATGTCGAAAAGAGCCTTGTTCTCCTTGAAGTGCTCAATATTGAATTTACGGCAGGAGAGGGAAATCTTCAGCAGTACACAATGACCGTTCGCTCATTTTCATTACCCCCAACTCAGTAATTTGTATGTCAAATCTTCTTAAAAATTTGCTCATTGCACTCGGACTCGCCATCCTTCTCTTTGTGGGGTACACGCTGTTCTTTAAGCAAGATGAGTCACTTACGGGAGTTGAAACTACAGGGACATTTTCAGCTGAAGCTGCATTAGAGACACAGAAGCTACTTGCGACAACGAACGAACTCAAGCTACTCAATATCGATGGGAGTATTTTTTCAGACCCATTGTTTGCAAGTCTACGCGATTTCCGCGTTGACCTCGGAACAGAACCATCAGGTCGGCCAAACCCGTTCTCGCCACTCCGGTAAGGGCGTTAGCATAGGTGTCGTATGAATCTTCTTGCTCTTCTCGCGGATAAAAAAGTCATTGACGAAACACAGCGTGCGAGCATCGATGCACACGCCACTGAGGAAGGTATTTCCTATGAGAAAGCACTCATTGAAGCGGGAGTCGATGCAACAGTTATTCGCACCAACATTGGCGAGTACGCAGAGCTCCCGACGCGTACCATTGTTGAGGAGGACAGAATCGATCCTGTGGTACTCAGGTATCTCTCAGAAGAATCTGCACGACACTACGGGATTATTCCGATAGCGCTCGAAGAGGGGATTCTCATTGTGGGAGTCACCGACCCCGACAGCCTCTCTTTCCGTGATGCGCTTAATTTTATTACTGCGAAACACCAAGTACCGTATCGACTTGTGGTCATTCTTGAAGAAGACCTTGAACATGGGCTGAAATCGTATGAAAACCTCACGGGTGAGGTTGATGAGGCGCTCGGCACACTTGAGACTGAGCTTACTGAGAAAGAGCAAGCTGCGCTTGAAGAAGAAAAGCAGACTGAGGAACAAAAAGTCGAGCACATCAAAGAAGATGCACCGATTACAAAGATTGTTGCAACCGTGCTCCGGTACGCAGTCGATGGTGGCGCATCTGATATACATATCGAACCATGGGATAAGAAGACAATGGTGCGTTTCCGCGTTGATGGAACCCTCGTGCGCTCGCTCGAACTTCCGGTGAAGGTGCACCCTGCAGTTGTGGCGCGTATCAAGATTCTCTCCTCACTTCGTCTTGATGAGAAACGAAAACCGCAGGACGGTCGTTTCTCTGCAACCATCGATAATCGTCAGATTGACTTTCGTGTCTCGATTCTTCCCACAAGTCACGGTGAGAAGGTGGTGATGCGTATTCTCGATACCGACATGGGTGTCCGCACCCTTGAAGATACGGGCGTTTCGCCCCACAATATTGAGCTCATACGAAAGGCAATTAGTCTCCCGTACGGCATCATTCTCATCTCTGGTCCAACGGGCTCTGGTAAATCGACGACGCTCTACGCGATGCTTTCTGAGGTTGACCGGGTCGGGAAGAACGTCATTTCACTCGAAGACCCCGTTGAGTACAGCATGGAAGGAGTGAGCCAGTCACAAATGCGTCCTGAAATTGGCTACTCGTTTGCAAACGGTCTCCGCACCGCTCTACGTCAAGACCCCGACGTTATCATGGTGGGAGAAATTCGTGACAAAGAAACCGCAGCGCTCGCGATTCAAGCTGCGCTCACCGGACACCTTGTGCTCTCTACGATTCACACAAATAATTCTGCGGGTGTCATACCACGCCTCATCGACATGGGTGTTGAT
>JANOXF010000008.1:0-8363 GCA_031418275.1 Candidatus Kaiserbacteria bacterium | reverse complement strand
CAAAGGGAGATGCACCAAAGCGTCGTGACATGCGTGATCGTACCACCTGCACTATCGACCCCGTCGATGCGAAAGACTTTGATGACGCGATCTCCTTCCATACACTCCCGAACGGCAACTTTGAAATCGGTATTCACATCGCTGATGTATCTCACTATGTTCGTGAAGGCGATACAATCGACAAAGAAGCGCAGAATCGTGGTACCTCAGTGTACCTAGTCGACCGCGTCATTCCGATGCTCCCCGAGGAACTCTCAAACGATCTCTGTTCACTTCGACCAAATGAGGACCGACTTGGGTTCTCTGCAGTTTTTGAAATGGACATGGAGGGCGCGATTCACAACGAATGGTACGGGCAGACTATCATCCACTCAAACAAACGTTTTAGTTACGAAGAGGCACAGCAGGTGCTCGATGAAGGAAGCGGAACAATGCATGAAGAGCTTCGTACACTCATGGACATCGGACGAAAACTACGTAAGGAGCGCTACGCTGATGGTGCAATTGCCTTTGACCAACCTGAAGTGAAGTTTGAACTCGATAGTGCGGGTAAGCCGATTCGTGTGTACGCAAAGGTACGCACGGAGACTATGCTCATGATTGAAGACTTCATGCTCCTTGCGAATCGCCGCGTCGCGGAGTTTGTACACAGTCATACGAAGAAACAAGGTCGCGACGCGGCGTTCGTCTATCGCATTCACGATGTACCAAACCCCGATAAAATCGAAGAGCTTGGGATCTTCCTCAACGCCCTCGGTCACGAGTTTAAAACGCATCGTGGTGTTGTCGATGCAAAAGATATCAATAAACTCCTCAAAGAAATTGAAGGGACTGCTGAGGAGAATCTCATCAAGACCGCGACCATTCGCTCAATGGCGAAAGCGATTTACAGTACGAAGAACATCGGGCATTTCGGACTCGCCTTTAAATACTACACGCACTTCACGTCTCCGATTCGACGCTACCCCGACCTCATGTCGCATCGTCTCCTTCGACGACATCTCGATGGTTCAGTTATCAGGGCGACTGAGCTCACTATGTACGAGAAACTTTCGATTCAGTGTTCAGAGCGTGAAATCAAAGCAGTTATTGCAGAACGCGACTCAATCAAGTACAAACAAGTCGAGTATATGTCTAACAAAGTTGGGCAGACATTCGATGGCATAATTACGGGCGTTACCGACTGGGGTATCTACGTCGAAGAAAAGGAATCACGTTCGGAAGGCATGGTACGTCTCTCAAATATTAAAGGTGACTTCTTTACGCATGAGCCAAATAAATACCGTGTGAAAGGTGGCAAGACTGGAAAAACCTACACACTTGGAGGCGAAATACGGGTGAAGCTGATACGGGCGGATATGGAGGAGAGAGTACTCGACTTCGAACTAATCTGAAATTCCACATTCGGCACACTTCCTTGTTGCTTCGCTCGTTTGCTCCACGCGCCGTACAGTTGTACGTCTTGGTCACAAGCCTCGCTCGCGCCTCGAATTGTATCCGAATGTGGAATTTTATTGTGCTTGCTTGGACTAAGAGTTAAATGATTTAAAATAGAAAAAGGCGTCAGATTGCTCCAACGCCCCCTGCTTCTCGTTTTAGCGATACACCTTGCCGCTACTCCGTCGCACTCAAGCGTGCAGCCAGTGATCATATTGATCGCTTCGCGACTTATATAACCTTACAACAGTGCCTTTTATTTCACAACCGCGACTGCTTCATGATGGACATCGGATGTCCATCATTTTGGGTTTGCTTAGCAGACTGTATACTGAGGAAGTGAGGGAATGGTCTCTCACATCACCAAATCCCACGCAACGATAAACGTCGCCCTGTTCCCCTAGTGCTATTAGACGGGTCGATTCGTTTTCCTTGCTCGGTACACTGGTAAGACCTAACAGAGTCGTGAGCTCACTGACGCGCAGGTACCCTTCCTTCATGAGACGGAGCTCATCACTCCGTCTCTTTTTTATATAAAATCTAAAAAAGAAAACCCGCCGAAACGAGTTTCCTCGTGAGGCGGGTTGATTTCCACTAGTGCGACAGTACTGCGAATGCGCCAGCCGCGCTCCACAGCATATCGTCGGTAGGCGACACTGTGTCAAGAATGAGTGGGCCGTTGTCCCTGAATCGCACACGGAGAAGCGTAGGGGCCTTGCTAAGGTCGTTGATTGGCCTATGAAGGAGCACAATCCAGTTTAATTTCTGGTTTTTTGCGATGAGCTTGAGCCGGCGTGATTCACGGAGAATTCCCGCCATAAGCGACGCATCCACGCTTTCTTGCGAGAACTTCGGATACCGTTGCTTCAGTGCTTTGCAAATCTTCGCGTGACCCATGAAGTCGTCTGGGTCCTTCTCAGTTGCGAAAATCTCGAGCGGTATGAGCATGAACGAATACTGTGTAGCTTCGTCTGTCCCCACCACACTCTCGTGATTCAGCAACGAAACAGCGTTCGCTCTGAGTGTCATTTTCTCTCGCTCCTGCACCAGCTTCTCGAATCCCCAATCTGCGTGCCGTGACACACCGCAGACTCTCAACATTCCACACTTCTCTATGGTGTGGTATGGGAACTCAGTCCGCAACACCTTCCTTTCAGGTTCTTCAAGGATGATGCGAGCGATTTTGGCAAGTTTCTTGGGGTCTCTCCCAGACTCCGCAAATTTGGCGGCAGGGACATCATGGTATCTGAGCAAGGCCCGGGCGAATTCAAGTGGTGCCCTTTCGAAAGGGGCCTCAGTCTTGGAACGCAATTGGCTTTGATCAGAGTGGTCCATTTCTGGCTCCTGGTAAGTGATTGGGAGGGGGTTGTACGGACGAGGAGGTACTTCTTCTATCCTTGGCAATAGTACAACAGTATTGTCTTTTTGTAAATAGGCCTATTTAGCCACCGTAACCGCCTCGTCAAACTTCACGGAGAGGAGTTTCGACATGCCGTCGCCTGCCATAGTGACCCCGTAGAGGACGCCGGCGCGACCCATGGTCTCGCGATTGTGAGTAATTAAAATAAGTTGCGAGCGCTCAGCAAGTGCAGAAATCATATCGCCATAGCGCCGGCTATTCGCTTCGTCGAGTGCAGCATCAGTCTCGTCAAGAATCACAAAGAGCGGTGGGTTCACCTGGCTCATCGCAAAAATGAGCGCAATCGATGTAAGCGCGCGCTCCCCTCCTGAGAGCATATCAAGTCCATTCACACGCTTGTTCGGAAGCTTCACGTCAATCTCAATTCCCTCTTCGACTTCTTCCTCTTCCTCGGGAATGTCGCCCGTGAGCACATCATCTTCATCGAGTTTCTTGGGAACTTTTGGCTTCACGCGCGTCAAGACTGCACTTCCTCCACCAAACATGAGCGTGAAGAATCGGTGGAACTCAGTACCGATCTTTTCAATACCGGTCACAAACTGTTCATTGAGCTTTTCGGTAAGTTCGGTGATGAGCGCTTCGAGCTTGGTGACAGATTCATGAAGGTCTGCGACTTCTCGCACAAGAAACTCATCGCGTTCCTTGACATCTTTGTATTCTTTGAGCACATCTTCACTTGCTCCCATACCAAGCTCTTCGAGGCGGATTTTCATTTTCTCCAGATTGCGACGACGTTCAATCTGCTGTGTGCGCTCCTCACCGACCAGTGCTTCAGTGGTGAGTTCAGCGCCGTCACTTCCGAGTATACGGAATTCATAATAGAGTGCCGCATCGCGTCCCATGAGTGACACCCCTTCCTGCAATTCACGCTTAAATTCATCACGATCCCTTTCGAGCATGCCGAGTTCTCGGTCAAAGCGGTCAATGGTTTGTGAGAGCTCGCGCTCCTCTTGCATGAGCGCAAACATTTCATGCTCTGCTTCACGGGTGCGCGAGACATCAGTATCAATCGCTGCTTTGAGTGTTTCGTATGATTCACGAAGTTTCTCTTCTTCTCTCACGACGTGCTCAAGTTCAGCATCTTGTCGGTCCTTTTCTTTCCGCAACGCTATACACTCAGACTCTTCATGGCGGTCATCGCTACCTCTATTTTGCTCCACGGCATGCTTCAGCATGAGGCGAAGTGTATTTACTACATCACGAAGTACGCGTGCGAGTATTTTGACATCATCCGCTGCAATTGCCTCACTCGCGCTCTTTTCAAGGGTGTCAGTGGTACTTTCGAGTGTTGCATACGGGATGGGATTTCCCTGCGTTTGCGCTGCTTTACGTTTCACTTCTTCTATACGTCGTTCGAGGTAAATGATTTGCCCCTCAAGCTGACCAATAGCACGAGTGAGATCCTGACGCTTTGCACGCACGGTACTCATGTTCTTTTCAAGCGTGATGAGTTCATCACGCTTCTCATCTTTTTCGTTTGAAGCAAGGCGCGCCTTTGCCTTTTCGAGTGTCTCTTTAAGTGACTGAAGGCGCATCTCTGGCACTGCCCGCTCGCGAGTCAAACGGTCGTGGTGAAACGCAATATATGAATCCTCACGACGCAAGTACTCTGCGTACATAGTTTTGAGTTCTTTCTGAAGCTCAAGTGAACGCTCTATCTTCTTTACCTGACGTTCAAGAAACTTGAGATGCGGAGCAACTTCACGACGGAGTGACTCAACCTGTGCGATATTCTCCTCGGTCTTCTTAAGTTTTCGTTCGCTCTCGGCTTTCTTATATTGGTACACTTTGAGGCCGAGTGCATCTTCAATCATCTCGCGCCGCTCACGAGGATTCGCAGAGAGAATACGATCTGCTTCACCTTGAGAAATGATGTGGTGGCCAGTTGGACCGATATTCGCGGCAGCGAGAAGTTCCTGCACGTCTTTGAGGCGTGTTTTTCCGTTATTGATGATGTACTCATTCGTACCATCGCGATGGACGACACGCTCAATCATAATCTCATCAAAATCGAGTGGAAAAACACGCCTTCCGTTCTGCAGTGGGTTTGCAAGCACAATCGATACAGCAGCGCGATTCTGTCGAGAAATACTCTCTGAACCATTGAAAATCAGGTCTTCCCCTTTCTTTCCGCGCATCGACTTTATGGATTGCTCACCGAGCACAAAACGAAATGCCTCCGCAACGTTTGATTTTCCCGAACCATTGGGACCAACAATTGCCGTAATAGGAGTCGAGAATTCAAGCTCGCCTTTCTTTGCGAATGATTTAAATCCGTTTATGGTGAGCGATTTGAGGTACATACTATCCTATGGTAATTTTTGCAATAGAACACCGTACGTTGTCGCAGTAGGATCACCATCCACGCCACCACTACTTGGTTTACATATACCCGCCAGACCTGGATGTTGCCCCCAATTAGCCACTGGTGCAGTTTCAGTCTTTGTAGCAAAGAGAACGATATAATCATCTCCTGATCCACCCGACGGTCTGCAGCGAGATCGAGAATCGTAAAAATAATTGTACGTTACGTCTGAAGACATCTTTGGATCTTGGGGCACGCTCGGTAAATATGCTGCTAAACTTACATCAAGTGCGCCAATCCCATCGCCAATAACTTCTCCATTATCAATCACTGGATACGTACCGACATCTTCTTTGTAAAGTCGTAACGCCACTTGTATTTGTCCGATATCAGATTTTCGCTGAGCATCTCGGGCCTTTTCTCGCATTACACCGACCCCGGCATACACAATCGTTGAGAGAACTGCAATAACAGCGATGACAATAGTTATCTCTATAAGTGTAAAACCCCTATTCTTACGCACATCAAAAAAACTCATGGGTATATTTTACCATGGAGAGACACTCTCTCGGTGCAGAGATGTTAATGGATTAGTTCGATTTATTTCGTAGGTCGTGTAGATGGTCAACTTCGAAAGAATCCCCTCCTTACAGGAGCCGTACACCTTGTGGATACTTTGTATCGTTCTACTCACAAAGATATCTCACAAGGTCCTGGTGAAAGCGCCCCGCGCTTTCACCAGCCTTTTGCCTCAAGTGCCTTTACCGCTGCTTCTTGTTCTGCTTCCTGTTTTGAACGTCCTTTCCCTTCAGCGATTGCATCATTCCCCAAAAATGCACCGACGGTGAAAACACGGTCATGATCCGGTCCCGTCTGTCCAAGCGTAATGTAGCTCGGTGTAACCCCAACATGTTCCTGTGAAAGCTCCTGGAATCGGCTCTTTGCATCCTGCCACAATTTCTTCTCTACAATGAGCTCAGTACGGTCAAATAGTTGTCCTGCAATGAATTCTTTTGCAGCGTCATACCCTTGGTCGAGGTAGAGGGCACCCACAATCGCCTCAAAGGTGTTCGCCAAAATGTATTGCCGTGCACGCCCCGTATCACGTTCCTCACCTTTTGAGAGCAGGAGGAAATCGTTAATGTTGAGTTTCGTCGAAGCATCAGCTATCGAGATAGTGTTCACAAGTGCTGCGCGGATTGCGGTCAACTCCCCTTCAGGCATCGCAGGGTATTTATGAAAAAGAAAGTCGGTAACGACAAGTTCAAGTACAGCGTCCCCGAGGAACTCGAAACGCTCATTGTGCTGCTGTGTGGCCTCACGATGCTCATTGAGGTACGAGCGATGCGTAATGGCGGTAAGAAGTAGTTCACGATCACGAAATGTCACACCGAGCCGCTCCTCGAGCTTTCCAAGACTTTCCTTGATTTCAGGTAATTCGGTCATATTGGGGCTAGACTAGCACAAAATATCAAAAGTTAAAATTGAATCTATATTGCAATACCCGTCGGTGAGCAAAATCTAGAAAAATGTGCGGCGGACAAGAAAAATAAAACGAGGTGTATTTAATATACGGCGAGACTCACATTTCAAAGTACAACGACGTATTTCGTCGATTTTACCTATCTTCGGCTCACTAACATCGTAATGGCTTTAGTGACGATGGGTAGTATATCCTCATAAAAATTCAAATCGAGAATATCAGCAACCTTGAACCACTTCGCGTCGTCAAGACCTCCCTTCTTCTCGAGCGTTAAATCAACATACTCACTTTTGGTGAGGAAATATGAAACTTGCTTCCGCACCTTCCCTTTCTCAGGCTGTGTTGCGATGTATTCATTTTTGCCAAGCTCAGCATCAATCGAAACGGTGAGACCAATTTCGTCTTTAATTGCGCGAACCGCGCCAGTGTTTAAATCCTCACCCTCTTCAATGCGTCCTTTTGAAAGAGTCCAATGTCCAAAAATGTCATGGACAAGCGCGAGGTACATAACACCCTCACTCTCTGCGTATACCACAGCTCCCGCAAGTCGCTCAATCGGCATTTCTTCAAACGGCACTTCTCGCTTTTTTCGCTTTGAGAGCTCTTCTTTCCCCGGTTCACCAATTTCCTTATACACCGCACCGAGTACCCCATTTACAAACTTACTTGAATTCTCGCCACCAAATTGTTTTGCGAGCTCTATTGCCTCATTAATAGCAACCTTAGCAGGAACTTCTTTTCGGTCAGCAAAGAGAAGCTCAAAGAGTCCAAGGCGAAGGATGTTTCGATCAACTGGCGAAATGCGGTCAATGGGCCACTCGGGCGCCGCTTTAACAAGAATAAGGTCGAGCTCAGTTTGCTTCCCTAAGATACCATCAAGGAGCTTATCCATGTACGGCATATCAGCTTTATTTGGAGCAAACTCTAAGATGTTCCGCTCAAGTACGTTATTAATTGCGTCTCGTTCGATACTATTTAAATCCCACTCGAAGAGTGTTTGAAGAACAATTGAACGTGAAAGATGCCTATTCGCCATGAAAATAATGAACTGAACCTAACTGCATATAGTGTACCAGATTTTCAAATAACAAAGGCCCCTCATGAGAGGCCTTTGTGGATTGGTCAGAATGGCACTGTTACTTCTTTTCTCCTGAAGCGGCTTCTGGTTGTGTTGCACTTCCTGAATCTGAACTTCCTGCACTCATCTTAATCTGTTCACGTTTAGCGCTCATACGAGCATCACGTTTAGCTTTAAGTGACTCAAGGTCCATAACTTGACGTCCATTGTAATAGCCACATTCAAGGCACATGTGGTGTGGGCGATGTGGCTTGCCACAGTGTGAACACGCAGAAAGATTCTCTGCCTTTAAAGCATGATGTGAGCGGCGGTTGCCTGAATGGCCCCGCGTATGTCTCATTCGAACTACCATAGTGGGGCTACTATACCAAAAGTCAGAAAAAAAGCAACAAAAAAGCCGTTGGTCAAACCATACGGCTTTTTGGCTTTTGTGTGCTTTCTAGGCACAAAGGAAACCAAGTCGGGCTTTATTCTTCCCGCGGAACCTCCTTACTCGAATTATCGTGTTGCAAGCTCTGCGGCTTGCTGTTGCAATGGTTTGGGTACACGCCCAAACCTCTGTCAGCACTCTGTGGGCAGGTCGACTGCCCATAGTTGGCTCGGTCCGATAGATTGTCCATATCGGGATCGTAGGTATCGT
>JANOXF010000007.1:0-6410 GCA_031418275.1 Candidatus Kaiserbacteria bacterium | reverse complement strand
GATTCCGGGCCCCGCAACAAGCAAAGTAAAAGACCAGTTTTATACTGGTCTTTTACTTTGCTCAATGTTGGGCCCGGAATCGAACGGCCGCAGGCGCGCGTCCGGGGGACGAGAGAGCGCCGAGGCGAGCCAACGAGCAGTTAGTATTTTGAGTTTACGAGAAATACCTACTGACTCGATGTCGATTCCGGGCCCCGCAAATAGTGGTTCCAAAATGCTAGAATTATAAACATGAGCTACTACGTCTATATTGTTGAGTGCAAAGACGAAACCTTCTACACAGGTATTACCTGGAATATACGAAGGAGGATTGAACAGCACAATGGTATGAACTTGTGGCCAGGGGCGAAATATACTAAATCAAGACGCCCTGTCTTTCTAGTTCACCTCGAAAAATTCTCTTCACGGGTAGGCGCACTTAAACGTGAACGAGAAATCAAGGAATTTTCACACGCAGAGAAGCAAGAGCTTATAAATAGATCCACCAAAGGTGCTATTCTTTCAGCAATATAATGGACGACATTAAGAAAAAGACGGATGGAGAGTTGGAGGAAATCATGCGAAATGGGATTGATAATTCATATATTTCTGGTTCTTCATACAATAAAGCAAAACTTGAATTAGAATTTAGAAAGTTAGCTCCTATGAAAGAAAAATCTAGTGCCTCAAAACTTAGTCTTTATCAAAAACTCACTCTCGTACTAGTTGTGGCTGGTTTACTACTTACTGTGATTGGCTGGTATGTAACAAAAGATAAACCAAACACTCAATACAATCACACAGGGAGTGGAGATGTTGTCGCAGGAGATAAGGTTATTACAACGAATGTAACCAACGTATCTAAGAGTGATGTAGCAGATCGACATCTATCCGAAGAAGACAAGAAATGTATCGTGGATAAGCTTGTAAAATTGGATGCGAAAGTCGTCTCTCTTCAACAGAGAGCAAAGTATATACTGGTTTCCAACGAAACTGGAGCTGGGATGTTTGCTGAAGAACCAAGTAATGAGATGAAAGCGTTTACACGAGAGATTGCCGAATTTCTCAGAGACACGGGGTACGTTGTAGATCCATATTTAGCTATAGGAAATAGCTACCATGCAGAGCAGGTTTCTTTTGAAGGAATGACAATTCAAGCTGGAGACCAGACCGGCAGGGTGGAAGTCGTGATAGGAGAAAAGAATGGGAAGGCAAATTGTAGTATTTGAAGTGGTGGACTTCATCAAATTTTCTTATGCTTAAATAAATCTCTAATCACCTTTATCTCACATAAATTTTTGATGGGTAGTGGTATGATTATTTCATCATGGGACTATTTGAATGGGGAGAAAGGCGTTTCGCACGAGGAATCGCTCAATCGATGATACGTAGCTATAAACTGCTGAAAGCGGGTCATTCAGACTTAAGTGAACGTGAACTTATTAAAATCATGTTATCAACTAGGCCTGGCAGTCCTGCTCAGAAAATATTTAAGGATATTGATGATACAAATTTCTGGGAACAAGTCGTAGTAGAAAGCTTCGCTGAAATTGTATATATTCTAATTCGTCTTGAATACATAGAATACATGAGGGGTTCTTTGGAAACCGAGAGTGAAGAAACGAATGCTGTATTCAGGAAAGTCCTAGACGAGGAAATTGTGAAAGGGGGCATACAATCGTGAACGAAAATCAGGGAGTCTACTGGTACAAATAATCAAGATCTTATGAACAATAAAAATATAATTCCAGGCCTACTCATATTGACTGTAGTTCTATCGTTGTCCCTTATATACGATAAATATTCTTTTCCAATTAAATACAAAGTATGTGGCGTTAACTACTCTGACTGTTTTACTACCGCTAAATTCGATGATTTTGATAGCTGTGAAGATGCACGAAGAAGAAGTTCTTGGTATTGCGACACAGTTACGAATCCGACTAATCCTGATTGTGAAATAAAGGAGAGTACGATTTCTACTTCCTATTGTTCTGAGTAGTGATTCCAATGAGTATAATTGGATTTGAGTGTAATTTTTATCTAATGAAATTATGGGTAAGGTAATTATGTATAAATGCGTTCATTTGGTCATCGCAGGAAGGGCTAGCGATAATACCCCTTTTATTCAAGAATTATAAAATGCTTTTATCACTATGTTGACACCAAGTAATGAATCTAGCATTATCTTTTATATGGAAATAATAGTGGCATTGTCTGTAGGGGTCATCGCATTTCTTTTTTATAAAATCAATATGCTGAGTAAGCAACTGAGTGTACTTTCTTTCACCGAAGCTTGTACGAGAAAATTACTGCTAAAGAAAGAGCTTATTAAAGCTTCCGAGCATGAAACAATTATTAATGAAATTATTGGGGATATGGATCCAGACGTTGGTGATAAAATTATAGAAAATGCAAAAGATATAGGGATTATTATACCCAAATACATGGGCGAGGATGAGCTCAAAGAATATATCGAAAAACAAGAGTTCAATAGAGTGAGAGGCCATCTATCTTACACGGACCAGAGGATGCTAGAGGAGAATTAGAACATAATAGTTAGATAACTATTCATCCCTTTATTTCATATGAATTTTCTGATGGGTATTTATAGATAGTCACACTCCCTGTGGGGCACATACCCCTCCCCCCTCAACTTCTTAAATTGAGGCCAAGATTTCATACGTTTCGAGTATCTGATTCCAATTACTCCGTATCTCTGCAACAAGCACACAAAAGACCTGCAGAAGCAGGTCTTTTGTGTTATAAAGGCAGCAATATGCAATGCGTCATTTTAGCTGCGGGGAAAGGGACTCGTCTCAAGCCCCTTACCGATAACTGTCCAAAGCCACTCGTCACGGTGGCAGGGAAGACTTTGATTGATCATATTGTGGAAGCGCTTCCGACTGCTGTTGATGAGCTCATCATTGTAGTTGGATATCTTGGCGACATGATTCGTGAACATTGCGGCACTGAGTTTCATGGAAAGAAAGTAACGTACATTCATCAAGAAGAACAGAAGGGAACTGCGCACGCACTCTGGCTTTGTAAGGATTTACTCCAAGGGCGATTCCTCTTTATGTTCGCGGACGATATTCATGGAAAGCATGACATTGCGCGCATGACGTCATACAGTCGAGCGCTTCTTGCGAAGACGAGCGATACCCCCGAACGTTTCGGTGTCATCGTCCGTAATCCTGACGGAACACTTTTTGAGATTATTGAAAAGCCACGGCATCCACCTTCGAATCTCGTTTCAACGGGCGTTATGGTGCTCGACGACAATATCTTTAAGTACGAAGCACGAACACCGGTGAATGGGGAGTATTACCTCACCGAGGTCGTCGAACGGTATGCGAAGGATTATCCAATTGCTGTCGTTGAGGAGGATTTCTGGGTCGCGATTGGGTATCCTGAGGATATTGCAAAAGCAGAGACACTCTTGTCACTTCGGTAGGTGTTGAATGAGAGGAGTCTGAATGGTATGCTCTCAAAGCACAAAACGTCGATGTAGCTCAGTTGGTTAGAGCGTGGCACTCATAAAGCCAAGGTCGGAGGATCGTTCCCTCCCATCGACACCAAGAAGCCGCCCGGAAGGGCGGCTTTCGCTTTTGCGCGAGCGATGGGACTTGAACATTACATGTTCCGTTCAGGTTGTATGACATTTTCTTCCCTCGGTCGAAACTGTCGACAACCTCTTCAAATCCCATAGCGAGTATAAAAATAGCCTGACAGAAAAGTCAGACTATTTTTATACTGCGCGAGCGATGGGACTTGGGGTCAAGTTTCTAAACTTGCTTCGCTCATTAAGAGCTTCCTCCCCGGACTCGGCGACCCAGAGGGTGCCCCGCCTCCGTCTTTCAAGTCCCATCGAAGTGTGCACAGGTGCACTTCTTTCGTACGCACAAAATTAAAGCCCCTTGCGGGGCTTAATTTTGCGCGAGCGATGGGACTTGAACCCACAACCTCTTCCGTGACAGGGAAGCGCTCTAACCAGTTGAGCTACGCCCGCATACATATACACATGCGATACGGGGAAGAGTATAGCGGTTTTGGCTACACTTTGCAACGGAACTCTTTACATTCGCAAAGTGCAAAGCTACTATTGTCCTGGACGTGATGTGGTGTGGCGAAAGCACGCTGAGAGCCGATTGTAGTGGTTGGCGATTGCGCGGAGCGCGATTAACTTCATCTCATTGAAAAAAGCACTGGGTCACAAGGTCCAGCTCGGTTCGACAAAGGACGTGGCAGTATGCGATAAGCTTTGGGTAGCGAACACGCACGCAATGACCCAGAGATCTCCGAAGGGGAAACCCAACCTGTGAAGGTTATCGAAAGTAGTGGCGAGCGAAATCGATCTGAACCGAGTTCCTATCCTGGTGGCTGGCGTGCGAACGTCAGCCACTTTTTAATACAGAATTCTGAGCCACTTCTCGGGATTGGCGTCCAACTCTAGTTCACTACGTTCACAAGAGTTACCTGCCCGCGGTTCGCTGGTTCGTCTCATTATGGATAGAGACTCACATCGCGAACCGTTCAATCCCGAGTGATGTCCCCTTCGTCACTGTAGTTCCTCGTGAGCCGTCTCTCGGGATTGAACCGAGGACCTCATCCTTACCATGGATGTGCTCTACCAACTGAGCTAAGACGGCTTATTATGTAGCATTACACAATTTGGTGATTGCGTGCTCTGAAGAATACCAAATATTTGATTGAAAACAAACTGTAATTGTACTAGGATTGTCGAGTTGCCATCGTAGCTCAGTTGGTAGAGCAGGCGCATCGTAAGCGTCAGGTCGTCAGTTCAAACCTGACCGATGGCTCAGATAAAAAGAGAACGGGCGCGGTGAGGCGCCCGTTGGGGTTGTGGATGATGGTCATAGTCAGCGCTGCTTCGCGCGAAACTTTGAGGGGTGTTTCTCACCCTTTGCACGTTTGGGCGTGCTGCTCGACTGCTGCTTCGGTGTTGCGGCGATTGTGGTGTACCCTGCCCCTGCAAGTAGGGAGGAGACATGGGAGAGGATCATCTTCTGTGTCATCACCTTTCCCGTTTGATTGCAGCGATAGCGGCCCCTCGAAAGGGGTGTGAACGTGACTCGTTTGGTGAACGTGTGCATGGTGCACCTCCTTTCCATGATTACTTATACGCGGTATTTGTAGGTACGTCAAAGCCCGTGAGACCTTAGGGTCGCGCGGACGAGATTCCAATTTGCTATACTCAACGTCATGCAGGAAACTGAAATTGAAGCACGAATATTAGAAATTGAAGCGGCAATGCTCCGTCCCGATTTTTGGAATGACTCTCAGAAAGCTCAGGCAATGTATAAAGAACTTGAGGAGCTCAAAAATCAGAAGGAGGGGAAAGGAAAGTATGATTCAGCACATGCGGTAATGACCATTGTAGCGGGCGCAGGCGGGGACGATGCAGAAGACTTTGCCCGTATGCTCGTAGAGATGTATCAACGGTACGCAGAGAAACGAGGTTGGAGTGTCACCATCCTCGATTCAAACGCGAATGAGCAGAATGGTTATCGCAATATCGCATTTGAAATTGGAGGTAAAGATGCCTACGGGACACTTCGAGTAGAATCAGGTGTACACCGTCTCGTGCGTATCTCACCCTTCAATGCGAATGATAAGCGTCAAACATCGTTTGCGCTTGTCGAAGTCTCACCACGCGTTGAGAATTTGAAAGAGATTGATTTAAAGGAAGACGAGATTGAAATCTCGTACACAAAGTCGGGAGGTGCAGGAGGGCAGAACGTGAACAAACGTGAGACCGCAGTGCGCGCGATGCATCTCCCCACAAAGATTTCAGTGCACGTTTCTTCCGAACGGAGTCAACTCCAAAACAAAGATAAGGCGCTTGCGCTCCTTGCGGGTAAAGTCTTTGCCTTCCACGAAGAACAACACCAACGAGAACTTAAAGGACTTTCTATTGAAAAAACAGTGAAGATTGAGTGGGGAAGTCAGATTCGCTCGTACGTGCTCCACCCGTACCAGTTGGTGAAAGATCATCGAACAAACGTAGAAGTGCGCAATACAGACAGTGTGTTAAATGGTGATATCCAAGTTTTTCTAGACGCAGGGGCAGAGCTCGGGTAGAATAGAGGAGCATATGATCTACTTCGACAACGTCTCAAAGATTTATAACAACGGACAGTCAGTTGCACTTCGAGACATCACCTTTCAGGTAGCACCAAGTGAGTTTGTGTCGGTTGTAGGACACTCAGGAGCAGGGAAGACCACGCTCCTCAAAATGATTATTGCGGAGGATACTCCAACGCAAGGGAGTGTGTTTTTTCAGTCACTCAACATTCATCAAATCTCACGCGGCTCACTCCCTCAGTACCGTCGCAAGATAGGTACGGTGTTTCAAGACTTTAAGCTTCTCGCTCACAAGACGGCATACGAGAACATTGCCTTTGCGATGG
>JANOXF010000006.1:0-6434 GCA_031418275.1 Candidatus Kaiserbacteria bacterium | reverse complement strand
ATAACCACAATTGGTTTGAGGCCGAGTTCGAGAGACTTCTTGAGTACAAATCGAGTCTGGGGCATCGGACCTTCTTGAGCATCGACAATGAGAAGTACAGAGTCAATTGAGCGAAGTACGCGTTCTACTTCAGAGCCGAAGTCAGCGTGGCCAGGAGTGTCTACAATATTTATTTTTGTACCCTTATACTCGATTGAGGTATTCTTAGCGTAAATTGTGATACCGCGTTCTTGCTCGAGCGCGTTTGAGTCCATAGTGACAGTGGCATCAGTCACAGCGCCTGTCTGCCGCATGATAGCGTCAGTAAGAGTAGTCTTTCCATGGTCTACGTGAGCAATGATGGCGATATTTCGTGTTTCTTTTCCGATCATACTAAAGATTATAAAGGTGTAAAAATAAAAATGCGCACCGCAGGGGCGCGAAGTGACAGTAGAATACTTAGAAATTGGTCTTTCGTCAACCTCGCTTTTTGATAAGAAGCTTTTTCTCAGGCCTCGAGAGGCGTTTTATTTGAGCTTCGCGTACCTGGGCCTCACTGCGTGAGGCCCAGGTCTCCCGAAACACTACCTCTAATGGAAATCGAGAGCGTGTATATTTCGCTCCTGTCTTACCTTCTTTATGTTCCTTGAAACGACGCTCAATGTCAGTCGTAACTCCAGTGTAAAGGGTATCATCGCTACAGCGAAGAATGTACACAAACCAACTCATCTGAGTTCTTTTTTTACCATATTCAAGTATTCAATAATTCTCTGTTTTTGTTTATCAACTCCGTCAGGGTGCTGCAATAAATCGTGGACAGTCATAGCGTAGTACATAAGTCCCTTTTCTCCAAAAATTATGCTCTTGGGGTCTACCTCAAGTCTTTTTGTTACCATGAAAAACGTATCGTCTTTTTTAGAATGGGTGTGCGGGTACCGTTTTGAGTAGATGATGTCCTCTGCTTCAATCGGTATGTGGAGCATCTCCCTAATCTCTCGGTGGAGAGTTTCAAAGGGAGACTCATCCTGCTCTCTTCCGCCACCAGGTAAATCTACCTGAAACGGCGCATTGAGTTCAAGAGTGTCTCTTCGGATGACGATTATTATGTCATCAATTTGTATGAGCCCTTTGACACCATGAAACTCAGTATCGCTACTGAATGTATCAAAATCGATGGTCATAGATATAGCCATCCTAGCACTCTTGCTGAAATTGCATAGAGAGGAGTCTAACCCACCATAAACTCTATAACATCACCGTCCTTTACGATATATTCCTTACCTTCAGTACGGAGCTTCCCTTCCTCTCGTGCCTTTGCAAGTGATCCGCAGCGTACGAGATCCTCAAACGTCACTACCTGTGCGCGTATATACCGTGTTTCAAAATCAGTGTGAATGGCTGCACCAGCTTGTGGTCCTGTCGAGCCATTCTTCACGGTCCATGCACGAGTCTCCTTCTCACCAGTCGTAAAGTACGACATGAATCCGAGGCGATGGTATGCAGCACGAATGAGTGAGTCGATTCCTGAATCGAGTGTTGCGTACTCACGACGGAATTCCATCTTCTCATCTTCTTCAAGGTCTTTCAGCTCGTGTTCGACACCCACATCGATGAGCACATACTCAGCATTGTTTGATTCTATGAAGTCCATGAGCGCGTGCCAACGCTCATCGTTTGTTTCATCAAAATTGTAAGCGCCGTTCTTTTTATTAAATACGTAGAGAATTGCCTTCATGGTGAGGAGTTGAAGTTGCTTTACAAACGGAAGCTCTATGTCAGAGAGTTCAGTTGAGTTCGCGAGCTTCCCCGCCTCAAGCACGCGGAGCACTTTCTCAAGCGCATCTTTTTCTTTTTGAGCGTCTTTCTCTCCGCGCTTTGCATCGCGCTCTACGTTTCCGAGGCGTTTCGTGACGGTTTCAGTGTCTGCGAGCACCAGTTCAAGATTGATGACCTCAATGTCAGAAAGTGGGTCTACTGTGCCGTTTACGTGAATAATGTCCTGATCCTCAAAGATACGCACTACTTCCGCAATCATATCAGTCTCACGAATGTTTGAGAGAAACTTGTTTCCCAACCCCTCTCCTTCTGAGGCACCCTTTACAATACCGGCAATGTCGACGAATTCTACTATCGCCGGAATGATTTTCTGTGAGCCTGAAATCTTCGAAAGTGTCTCGAGTCGTGGGTCAGGTACGGCGACAACACCGACTGACGGGTCAATGGTGCAGAATGGATAGTTTTCTGCCGGTACTGACTTCTTCGTAAGTGCATTAAAGAGCGTCGATTTTCCGACGTTGGGGAGACCAACAATTCCAACAGATAGTGACATATTCTAAAGTTTTGTAAGAGTACCAGATTTTTGATTTAAATAAAGGTTTGCGGATGACACATGTACGACGCTATTGAACATGTCTTAAAATACTGTAATGTATGAATCACTTTCCCAACTACCAATCTGGAGGAAACTATGGCTGTGACAAGCTTAGCCTCCTTCAAGGAAGCTCGGGAAAAGCAAAAACAAAAAACTGAACAGCTTTGGAAGCGACAGCGGTATCGATATCTTGGTGGAAGCGTTCGTACTGCCTGGCAGCATCACGAATGCGATCGTTGTATCTTTACAATTCTTCCGGGAGACCAGTACCAGCGTGATGTATACGCAAACTACAAATATCTCAGGATTGAAAAACACCATTGGCCACAGTGTTATGGGCCGTCGGAGGATGAAGATCGTGAGATTCGTGAGCAGATAGAACGCGACCGTGAACGAGAGCAGGAGAAGGCGAGCCGAAAGGCTGCATAGGAGACTTTGGGAAACCAAAGTCTCTATTTATAATTCCTCAATAAAATCCTCAAGAGCTTCTGCCACTATCTGCGCCTCAGTGTCATCAATAAGGGATTTTTGAAGTTTAGTGAGAACTGTGGTGATTTCTGCTTCAGAGTAACCCTTTTCTCGGAGCTGAGATGCTTCTTTGAATACCCAGTTATCCTCGAGTGTGCTCGATTTGAGGGCTTTGTAAAACATTTTTTCGAACGGATGCTTCACGCTGTTCATAATAGAGTAAAATCATTTTCTCTGCTATGGTATGTGCACTTATGGACTTGGAAACCGCAGAAATAGAGCGATTGACCGTACTTGCGGAAAGAAACATTGCTGACATCATGCGTGATGCAATTCTGTACACAAAAACACAGAAAGCGCTCGTTATTTATGATACCGAGGACGGACTCACGCGCTTACTCACCGAAGCGTACCGGCGAGCACTCCCAAATGCACAGTTTATCGATTTTGCTACACAGACAAAAGATGCGCTCATGGAAACCTTTGGTGTGCTTGCACCGAAGGATTTGGTTGTCCTAATACAGACTTCTAACTTTCGTCTCGACGAGTTTCGTATCCGACTCCACCTCTTTAGCCTTGGTCTCAAAGTCATTGAGCACCTTCACCTTTACCGCAACACTGTCGATTCATGGGAGACATACATCAATGCACTCGCGTATGATCCAATGTGGTACCGAACAATTGGCCCACGACTCAAGGATGTTATCGAGCACGCTGACACACTTCGCATTGTGAGCGAAACGAGTGAACTCATAGTGACGGGTGGTGTTGAAGTACCCAAGCTCAATATTGGTGACTACACAGGGATGGAAAATGTTGGTGGTACATTTCCTATCGGAGAGGTGTTTACGGAAGCAAAGTCTTTTTCAAAGATGAGTGGATCGATTCTCATATATGCATTTGCAGGTGCTGACTTCCACATCAACATGCATGAACCGTTTCGAGTCGATATCAAAGAGGGACTTATCGTTGGGTGGGCAGATGATGCACCCCAAGCATTTGTGGACGTCGTAGCACTCGTGAAGTCATATGAGCGACCACTCATTCGCGAGATAGGATTCGGCCTCAATCGTGCTATTACCCGTGAGCACTATCTCAAAGACATCACTGCGTTTGAGCGAATCTACGGGATGCATTTCTCACTCGGGGAGAAGCATAGTGTGTATAAAAAGGAAGGGATAACTACTCACAAGACCAAATTCCACGTTGATTTGTTCCCTGTTGTCAATACCGTCATTGCCGATGAACTTCCCATTTTTCAGAACGGAGAATATTTGATTTAGATTAACAACCCTACAGATTCGTCTGCTCCGCAGACCATAATTAGATGGCAGTCAATCTCGAAGGTTCTTATTTTATAAAAAAGGAAAAAATATTTGAAAATAGTACACTTAAAAAAGCTGAGCCGATGAACGCAGGGGTAGAATAGAACACAAACAGTATTGAAATCGCAAGAAATTCGTTTTCATCTATTAATAGACCGCCAAATGTGAACATTAGTATAAATGCTAATGTAGATGTAAGAAAGATAATTGTTGCGAGGAAACCAACTTCTCTTCGATACCGAATTCCAAGTGCACCTCCCCATGTAGCGGTTAAAAGTACGGGCAATAGGGGCCACGGTACTTGTGAAAAAGCACTCTGGACTACAGGTACGAGTGTAGCAACCGGAATAATGAATCCACCTGCAAGGCATAAAATAGTCGTATCGAGCAGACGTTTCTTTTGTATAGAATCCATGAAGATGTTCTATATCCCACTAGCTCCTAATACTTTCACTTCTTGTTTCCACTTTTCGAGTACTGTAGGCTGTACACGCTCTGATGGCCCGAACGCAGATACTTTTGCGCTGATGCCGGCAAACCCAAGGATGCCGTGTGATATCTCATTCGTGTAATCGCCAAATTTCCACCACGTCATGAAAGGTGAATGCGTTCCCGCAACGATGATGACGCGTGCTGTTTTACCCTTAAGTCGTTGTATGAGCTTTTTTGTCGTTTTATCAAAATTGAATGCAAACCCTGGAAGCCACATGCGGTCAAACATTCCCTTCATAATTGCGGGCATGGTGACCCACCAATTAGGATAAATAAACACTATGTGGTCAGCCCAATTAATTTTTTCCTGTACCATCTTAAGGTCAGGCTCAAGTTCTTGAATAGTCTTGTAGCCCATATGGAGAATGGGATCAAACGCAAGGTCAGAGATGTTTATGCGAACTACTTCACTTCCAGATTCTCGAGCACTTGCTTCGTAGGTATCTGCTAGATTGCCCGAATAAGAATTCTTATCAGGATGACCTAAAAATACTAATATTTTTTTCATGTTACCCATGATAGTAACACGCACACTCTGAAACAGAGTGTGCGTGTTGTTGAAAGTGAAATAAATTACTTCCGAATTGTTCCGTTCTGATTAAACTGCATACCACCTCCCTTTTGTTGTGGCATCTTATCACCCATAATTGACTGAAGTTCCTTCTGATACTTGGGGAGCACTGCCATAGCTGCTGACATTTGGTTTTTACCCTTTTTCATTTCCGCTTGTATTTCAAGCGAAATTTTCTCAAAAAGTTTAGGGTCTTTTTCGAGCATGGTGAGCACAAGCTCCCGCTGCTCAGGTGGAGCATTCTTGAGCTGGTGCTCTAGAAGTTTCCTTGTCATAAATTGCTTTGCTTTATCAAACATAGGTTTAGATTATACCAAACAACATTAAAATACCTAGAAAATACCTATCCAAAGGCTATTGCTAGATGCCAATACATGTGCTATTATAATGGTCCTCCTCGATCTGGAACAGATGCACTTGAGGCGTGCCGCAGTTGCCAGAACTTTGCGCCGGGTCTCGCGACTCCGGTGCTTTTTTATTTAGAGTAGTATGGTCGCTGTGTTGTGACTCACCTCAAGTACTCCTCCGTCGATCTTAAATGGTATCTTTTCAGGTGAATCTCCAGTTTGTAGGGTAATCGTCCCCTTCTTAAGCAAGACGATAATTGGCTCATGATGTGCAAGTAACGTTATTTCGCCTTCACTTGAAGGTACCGTAATCATCTTTACTGCTCCCGAGAATAGTATCTCTGTCGGGTGCGCAATGGTGACATTAAGAAGGTGTGAGGTGTCCATAGTTACTGTGGTGCTTCAATTTCGTCAATGCTCCCCTTCATGTAGAACGACTGCTCTGGTGTGTTGTCATGCTTGCCTTCGAGAATTTCCTTGAACCCACGAATGGTATCTTTGAGTGACACATATGCTCCGGGGGTACCCGTGAATACTTCTCCCACGAAGAATGGCTGTGAAAGATAGCGCTGAATCTTGCGTGCGCGGTACACGGTTTGTTTGTCAACTTCCGAGAGCTCTTCAATACCAAGAATCGCGATGATGTCCTGGAGATCTTTGTACCGCTGGAGCACCTGCTTTACCCCCTGTGCTACCTCATAGTGCTCCTTTCCGACGATGTATGGGTCAAGCGCAGAAGAGTTACTCTCGAGTGGATCAATCGCAGGGTAGATACCGAGTGACGCGAGCGCGCGAGAGAGCACAATCTTTGAGTCGAGGTGTGAGAAGGTTGTTGCAGGAGCTGGGTCTGTAAGGTCGTCAGCAGGCACGTAGATGGCCTG
>JANOXF010000005.1:0-4835 GCA_031418275.1 Candidatus Kaiserbacteria bacterium | reverse complement strand
ACCGAATCCGCACTGAAACGCTTCCAGTGTGCGAATCGTCTTGTCTGCGAAGGAACACCGGACACCACCGGCTATGGTGCGACGGGACCGAGGACGCGGGAGCTTATTAAATAACGACGAGAGAGACAAAACCCCCGCGGCCACAGGGCTACGGGGGGTTTGTGTGTGTAAAATGATGGACATCCGATGTCCATCATTTCGGAGCGGTAGGTTGTTATGATTCAGGGCTGATGGAGACGGTGGACGCTCTTCTTGGGTATCAGGGATGGTATTAGACGAGTTTAAACCTTTTTAGGAACGTAGTCACCAGGAGCATTTTTTAAATACTCGAGAAGCTTCTCCCTCGTGAGTAATCCGACTTGTGCACCGGTATATTGCACCACTGACATTGAGTTAATGGGACCCCATGAGAGTGCTGTGGGTACATCAAAACCAAGAATTATTGCTGAGGTGAATGTCGAAGAGAATGCATCACCTGCACCGGTTCGAGACACCGGTTCTTTGGGGTCTGGGTACATGGGCATGTACCATGCGGTATCGCCCTCAAGCGCGTATGCGCCATTTGGGCCATCGGTAATAACCGGAATCCTTGGGCCGAGTGCTTTCATACCACGGAGAAGTGTAGGAATATCCTGTTCATCAGTTTTGAGAATTTCTTGCGCTTCTTCTTTATTACAGAAGAATATCTCCGTGTGCGCATAGAGATCTTTTAAGACCTCTACACCGAGACGGATTTGGAATGTGCCTGGCTGGAACGCGAGCTTTGTCTCAGGGTGTTCTGCTAGATACGCAGCAATGTCGTGGTGAAGCTGAAGTCCTTTTTCACCAATTGAGGAGAAATAGAAGAACTTTGGCGGTGTGTTGAAGTTGGGGAGTACGTACGGGTAGTCCTCGTGTTTAATGAGAATCGTGCGTTCAGCACCGAGCTGGAGTACGTAATGGTAGTTCGTTGCTTTTCCTTCATGTACCTTCACGAAGTCAGTATCAACTCCCTCACGACGTAGTTGATCAAGACAGTCATTCCCGTTCCTGTCGTGCCCGAGGTTTGCAACGAGCGCCGAGCGGAGTCCGAGGCGGTGAGCTGAGACTGCTGCATTCGG
Source organism: Candidatus Kaiserbacteria bacterium (assembly GCA_031418275.1). Classification (GTDB taxonomy): domain Bacteria; phylum Patescibacteriota; class Minisyncoccia; order Phycocordibacterales; family UBA918; genus Damh-18. Next base: position 3,735 of record JANOXF010000005.1, on the reverse strand, counting down.
TGAATTACCGACGGCGTTCACTATGGTCACGTCTTCGTAGGGAAGCTTCTCACCAAAATTCATTTCGAGTTTTTTCCGCCCCGTTTTTTCGTCCTTCGATACCCGCGCATCCTTTTGTGAAAGTTTAATAAATGCATCAATCGTAATGTCACCGATTGCTATAAAGTCGTATTGTTGTGTCATCTTCCTATTCTAACAGCCTGCACCCGCTTCGGCATGATATGATTGTGGGCATTAGCATTATATTCATATACAGCAGAACTTATTCAGTTACGAAAAGTTTGGGGCGAAACAAAGATTCCGACTGACCTGCCTGCCGGCAGGCAGGGACGTACAGATCGTACGATGAAGGAGGAATCTGAATTTTCAACTAAGAAATTTTCCAACTGTGTAAGTTATGTAGAATTTACTATGGCACTCGTATACGTAACACGACACATCCCTACAATTGGTATCAATCTACTTGGCGCAGCAGGGCACACTGTTGAGGTGAGTAAGAAGGATGGAGTCCTTACTCGTGATGAACTCCTTACGGCACTCAAAGCAAAACCCTATGATGCAGTACTTTGTCTCCTCACGGATGTTATTGATGCTGAAGTGTTCGATGCAGTCCCTACCGCAAAGATTTTTGCGAACTACGCCGTTGGGTACAATAATATCGATGTGAAGGCCGCTACAGAACGTGGTGTCACTATCACGAACACCCCCGGTGTGCTCACAAACTCCGTTGCAGAATTTGCCATGGCGCTCATACTCGCCATTACGAAGCGTGTTCCTGAATCAGAGCGGTTTCTCCGTGCGGGGAAGTATGACGGATGGGGGCCAGAGCTTCTCTTGGGCATTGATTTAAAAGGGAAGACGCTTGGCATCGTCGGTGCGGGACGTATTGGGTATGAGGTTGCACGTCGCGCGCACTTTGGATTTGATATGAACATTGCGTACTACGATGTGAAGCAACTTCCTCCACTCGAAAAAGATATGAACGCGGTCTACTACAAGACGGTTGAAGAAGTGCTCAAGGTTGCTGACGTTGTCTCAATACACGTACCACTTCTTCCCGAGACGACCCACCTCATGAATGCTGAACGATTGGGAATGATGAAGCCAGGAGCCTACCTCATCAATACTTCGCGTGGACCAGTCATCGATGAGCAAGCCCTTGTAACTGCGCTCAAGAATGGAGTCATTCGTGGTGCGGCGCTCGATGTGTTTGAGAACGAGCCTCGACTCGCTCCCGGACTCAAGGAACTTGAGAATGTGGTCATTACCCCGCACACTGCCTCAGCAACAGACGAAACACGAAGTGAAATGTCAGAGATCGCAGCAACAAACGTGATTACCTACTTGCGCGGTGAAGTCCCTCCAAATGTAGTGAAGTCACTGTAAGTAATAGAATACATAAATCCTCGTGACCGACGACTGCGGAGATACTGAACAGCCAGTGCGTTCCTGTATTTCTTTGTAAACAACTTCTACACACAACCTCCCCTCGATATGGGATAATTGACTCAGAACTGTACCACTCACTGGTTATTAATACTTCTCCTTGTGTCTACATGATACGGGGGCACTTTATAGCACTTTGTATATATCCCTATGTTTAAGAAAATAATTCTCACGCTCCTCATTGTATTTATTCCCGCATCTGTATCTGCTGCTCCTTCACCAAGTGAAATACTCCAAAGTCTCCGTTCACAGCTTGAGTCGATTGCGCGACTCCTTAAGGGGAGTAAGCAGGTGGGGGCAATTTCATCTGCAACTACGTGGACGAAACCAGCCCAGGGACATTTTAAAAACATTAGTGTCAACACACTGAACAATGTGACACCTCCGGGGTATCCGACGTCTGATGTTGCAGGACCATTTAGTAACTGGTCTGGAGCAGCTCTTGCACCAGAATTTGGTCAGTCAGGTGGGTACGTTGTGCATGGGTCTGGACATCTTGCTGCTGGAGCTGCGCTCTGGGCTGGTGTGGGGGTTTTTGATCTATACAGTGGAGCGTGGATGCATCGTGCAGGCCCAGCAAAACCGCTTATTGAAGCCTACAACACTGATTTTTCTGCAAGTTTCAATAGTAATGGCGAGAGTATTCTGAGTGATACACTTGGTCATACTTATCCCCCGCATACATATGACTCGTTAATTTATGCGAGTCCGTCTGAAGGAGGTGGAACACAAGGTTCACTTATCCGAAATTGCTATGGCGGATCATCGATGGCGGGCAGTCGATCAGTACATAAATTTGATTTGTCATCAGCAACGGCTGTTCCTGTACGCATCCTTGATAATCTCGGCATTGCAAACAATTATTGTTCAACTGCAAAGGATGCAGCACGTGGTGGATGGTGGGCAGTCTCAACTAATGGAAATGGACCACTCAGGTTCACTCGTTTTAGCGACTACAGCCAAACGATTTATCCTGCGGTTCAGTACAATGAGTACGGGGACAACACCCTCACCCTTGCACGTGACGCTAGTGGCCGCGAGTTCTTGGTAGGTATGGGACGAAGTGGTTCAGGTGGAGTGAACATGAGCGTATATGTTTCAGAAATCATTAACAATACACCTCAGCCCTTTGCCGCAGTGACCCAGAGTGGCACTCCACCGACTGATCGTCGGTGTGGAGGTGAATGGTCTTCAAGAATTGGTGCTATTGTCTGTTATGAAGCGAATGGATCGTACCTCGTTCACAAACTCGTACCGCCGACAGGATCACTTATGACAGGGACATGGACGTGGGTCAATGAATCACTTATTGGTGACAGTGCGGCAACTCCTGCAAAAAATCCACAAGCAAGCAATGGTGCCTGGGGCAGATTTATGGATGCACCACACCTTGGTGTCTTTATTTGGGCGGATAGTCTCAGTGGTTCAGTACAGGCATGGAACGTAACCCCCGTATCAGGTACACCCACACCTACCCCAACTCCTACTCCTGCTCCGACCGTAAGTATTTCTGCATCCCCAACATCAATAACGACCGGCTCCTCAGCAACTCTCACCTGGAGTAGTACAGACAGCACCTCATGCACCGCAAGTAACGGTTGGACCGGTGCCAAAACCACCTCGGGCACACAATCAGTGACACCAACCACAAACACGACGTACACACTTTCGTGTACAGGGAGTGGGGGAACTGCAAATCAGAGTACGAGTGTGAGTGTGACGAGTGTGGTGATTTCACCACCGGCCACCGGCGGTAGCTACTCGACCACGTTTAGCCAGACAGAAAACCCAATGATAGAAGACGGTCACTGGAAACAAGGAGGTATTCACGGTCTCCTTTGGCAAAACGTGAGAACTTCTGGTGGGATTGCATACGGACAAGGGATATCTACCGGTAGTTATGACGACAACGTAGCGGCCAGAGATAACTTTAATAACAATAAACACAAGGTTACCGCTACTGTATATAAAGACCCTACATACGCTCCGACTGGCAACCACGAAATCGAGCTCATTGTTGGGGCCAACATAAGTCCTAATAATGTGCAGCTCTATGAGTGGCTTATCAACTGGTCAGGAGGAATGCAGATTGTCCGCTGGAACGGACCGATGGGTGACTTTGTATTTGACTTGCCCACAACAGGTGCAGGAGTTGGTCAGCTTGTCGATGGTGACGTTATAGAATTTAGGTACGATGCTACGAATGCTGCGGACGTCGTGCTGACCTGCTACAAAAACGGCGTACTCGTCGCAACAGCGCATGACACACGAGCGGGACGCATCTTAAGT
>JANOXF010000004.1:0-9372 GCA_031418275.1 Candidatus Kaiserbacteria bacterium | reverse complement strand
TATGGTACTTTCTTGAACACTCGGTTTCTCAGGAAGAAAATCAATCACAAAAAAAAGACCGTAGGTGAGCGCAAGTACTCCGGTGAACACCAAAAAAAATACGAGACGTTCCTCAGTTGGTGATGCATATAAAAACCGTGTCTGACGGTCTTCGGTGTGTGTAGACATAGATATCAGTAGTATAGTACAGTGTTTTTGTATTTTGTCAACTGCCCCCTCTTGGTCTTTGGTGGTAGCATCTGTGCTAGGCAGATGGAACAAAGAAAACATTGACACGGCTCTAATTTGTGGTATTATGTTAGATATGGAACAAACTCAAAGTTTCAAGGTGGCGACCATTAAATTGCTTGCGATTGTTGGTTTCTTTGCTGTTGCTGCCCTTATTGCATGGGCACTCGTACAAGGTGTCCGCATATTTCCCCACGCATTCTCCTCACTTGCGACAATAGCTGAAAGCGTCAGTACGTATCAGGCTGAACGTCAGCTCGAAATTACAATCGATAAAAATATCGTAAACTCTGGTGAGACATTTAAAATATTTTGGACTGAGATGCGCTCAAATGGCGTGTACCATTTTGGGTACTCTTGCGATGAAGGGGTACAGGTGAGCGTTCGTACGGGTGATGGTGATTTTCGAAATATAAGCTGCACAGAAGATCTTGAACTTCCTAAGGAGGCAACGGGACTTTTTATCATGGCAACATCACGTTCGCAGCGCTTTAGCACACTCACCTTTTCGGTACGCTTTGATGCGGAAAAAGGAGATGACCACATTGCCGAGAGCCGTGTGACCATTGTGAATGCTACCGTTCCTACTGCATCCATACCTCCTCCACAAGAAGTTACAGATGAAGAAACAAAAAACACGGACACGGTGAAACCAATGACCGAGACTCCACCCACACCCGCGGTAACACCTACAAAACCAACACAGCCAGCAAGCGCTATTGTGTCTATTCTCCCACCACCACCGGCTCCTGCACCTCGTTTTACTGACCTCAAAATGAGCTTTACCGCTGCAGGGACAATGTCAGAAAACAAATTCACCCCTTCCGCAACATTTAGAGTCGGTAGCCGAGCTGGACTTCGCTTTACGGTAACAAACATTGGTACTAAACAATCAGGGGTGTGGACATACGCGATTGATCTTCCTCAAGGACGGTATGAATCTGGACCACAAACACCGCTTGAACCTGGCGAACAAGCCCTTTACACCATAGGCTTTGACTTCCCCGAATCAGACAGCACATCGTTTACCCTCAATGGACTTGTTGATGAAAAGAATGATACGAACGCACAAAACAATACATTCAACTGGTCAGTAAAGGTGACCGAATAAACGACATTTCAATATGTCCAACAAAAAGACCGGCACCCGCCGGTCTTTTTGTTGGTACTCTGATTATCTAATTAATGCCCTCGTCCTCGGTCCCGTCCCTCCATAACCCGTCGTGTCCGGTGTTCCTTCGCAGACAAGACGATTTGCACACTGGAAGCGCCTCAATGCGGATTCGGTGTCGGTGTCGAAGGTGGTGTCTGCGGTTACGTTCGTGAGGTAGCGCTCACGGATGAGGAACTTCTCCAAGGTGAGGACTTGAGGACTCGTCATACCAAGAGTGAGGGTCGTGGTGAGTGCCGTACTCGTTTGTGGGGTGACGATGGTGGTCTTTGGTGGTGTATAGGTTGGGATGGTGTATACGGGAGTAGTCGGGAGTGTCCCTCCATTCAGTGCGGTGCGGGTCTTTAGTCCCACCATGCCATAGCCGGTCGTCTGGGGTGTACCACTGCAGGCGATACCCTTCTGGCATTGGTACTGCTGTACCGCAGCCTGTGTCTTCGGTCCGTAGAAACCAGAGATTGAATCGAGAGTGAGGAAGCCTTGGTTCTTCAGGATGGTCTGGAGGGTGGTGACCTGTGTACTCTTTGAGCCGAGGGAGAGGGTTTCGGTGAGGAATCCGGTTGGCTGAGGTGCGGTATTGCCACTCACGGTGAGCTTGGTGGTGTGGTCAGGGGTAAGCCATGCAGCACCCGCGACGACACCGCCTGACGAACGTGGCTTCTTTCCCTTTCCGAGCGTGGTTGCGGCGCCGATTGGTGAATAACCTCCCCTGTTCCCGGTAGCATCGGTCGCACGGACACGGTATCGGTAGGTGGTCTGTGCTCTCAGCGCACTATCACGGTATGCGTTTGCGGTCACGATACCGACCTGAGTAAAGGTGGCGCAGTCGGTTCCCGTGCACCGCTCGACGAGGTAGCCCGTGACGCCAGTGTCGTCAGCACTGAGCGCCCACGCAAGATCAATCTGGCTTGAGGAACGAGTGGTTGCGGTCAAGGTGAGTGGTGCGGTGGGAGGTGTCGTGTCAGTGACACTGACGACGTTGTTTACGATGGCAGTGACCACTGGGGTGGTGGCGGTGTTCCCTTCGAGGTCACGCGCGGAAGCAGTGAGGGTATGCATGCCATTCGGGCTCTGTGTGGTATTCCAGAGTGTACCGTATGGTGCACTTGTGTCAGTCGTGAGGGTGGTGCCGTCGAGGGTGAAGGTGACTGATGCGATACTTACGTTATCTTGTGCTGCTGCTGAGAGTGCAACCGCAGTTCCTTGAAGGGTGACATCGTTCGTGGGTTCAGTGAGCGAGATCGTAGGTGGCGTGGTATCGGGCGGAATCGTGTTCGTCACGGTGATGCTGACTGGGGTTGCGGTCGTCGTGTTCCCTGCCGCGTCCCGTGCAATTGCGGTGAGGATGTATGCACCATCAATGATGGTGGTCGTGTCCCAGGTAATCGTAAAGGGAGCTACCGTGTCTTCTGGACCAAGGTTTGTATTACCGAGCGTGAACTGGACCGAGGTGACACCGACGTTATCCTGTGCGGAGGCAGAAATGAGTGCTGCGCTGCCGGAGAGGGTTGCATTGTTGTTTGGTGTTGTCATTGTGACCGTAGGTGGTGTCGTATCCGTGACGGACGGTTCTGCGACCTGGACCGTCGTACTCTGGGTACTACTTCCGCCACTTCCGGTACAGGTGACACTATATGTGGTTGTATTGGTGAGTGATGATGTCTGAAAGCTACCCGAAAGGCCAGGGAGACCGTTTGACGTCGTGCAGGAAGTGCTGTTTGTGCTGGTCCAGAAGATCGTGGCGGTTGTGCCCTGCGGAATGGATGATGGTGAAGCTGAGATGGTGACGGTGGGCGGTGGGGTGGGGTTGGTGGAACTTGAGGTACCACCAGGAGTTGAGGGCGGGACGGAGCCCGATTTTACAATAACCTGACTAACCCAGATCTTAGCGGTAGGATGCACTTGTGTATAGTCTTTATGGGTCATGAATGTAGTCCATCCAAACGTGCCGTATTTCTGGGGCCCTTCAGCTCCAAGACCAGGATCGGTGCGCAACACTACACCAGTACGTCGATGTAATAGCTGCATACCTCCCCCTTCAGGTGCCCCCCATACTTCGATGGTACTGTTTGTGTATCCGGTCATTGACTGGCCCGAAAGACTACTTACGGCTGTTCCGTACGGTCCTACGATAACGTGATACATGAGCGTAAACCATTGATCGGTCGGGTAAATGAAGCAGGTATTCTTATCGGTATAAAGATTACCCACGCCACCGCCAGGGTCTGTGAACTGACAATCGGCGACATGTGGCGCTTCGTTCCCACTGTTGTGGAAGGTTAAGTAATTAATATCCTGACCTCTCGTATCTGTACCATAGAAATACTTAGAGTGGTACGTTACCGGATATTTGAATCCGTAACCGGGAGCAAAACTGCTATCCGTCGCATTGAAATGGATAAGAGCTAATTCATGATCAGAATCGCTACGAGTATCAGCAAGTACGTTATCAGTCTGAGTATTTGGTCCTTCGTAACCATAATATGTTCGAGGAATACCCTCTGGGGCATACGGTCGCTGCATACCCTCACCAAAGAGGGTTTGTTTGTATGATGTTAAATAAAAGCCAGATGGATCACGATCTTTAAAAAAGAACGACGCCATCGTTGAGTTCATTCGTGTACGCCACTGCACCCAGAATTCTGAGTTTGCTCCAAATTGTTTAGAGTAATCATCGATACTAATGCGCCACAAATCTGAACGTTCACCTGTTCCGCTCGGAATATCCCACCGAAGTGAGGCGGTTGATCCTGAGGGATATATTCCTGTATCAATGACGCGATTTGGTCCAACCACAGGGTCGGAATCGTTCTGCGCTTCGACCGTGACCTTCGGATTTGCTGATAGACTTCCCCACTTCCACGTACCACCGTTTGCTGGCGCCGAAGAGAAGTCGTATGCAGCAATGACGCCAGACTCACTCGAACGTGCTTGCCAATTTGAACTAGTGCTCGTGGATTGCTTCGTAGTTACAATCACACTCGTACTCTGAGTTACTGTACCTCCAGTGCCCGTACAAGAAAGGGCGTACGTCGTATTTGCGGATGGAGTCACCGACTGTGTACCACTTGTTGCTTTCGTACCAGTCCAGCCATTACTTGCGATACAAGAGGTACTGTTTGTTGAGGACCAAGTGAGTGTTGCTGATGAGCCTGAGGCGATACTAGTCGGTGAGGAAGAGAGTGAAACTGTGGGAGTTATTGTCGTCATCCGTGGTGCAGCACACTGTGCGGTTGTTCCTCCGTTTATTCCTCCACAATTCCAGGTGTAGGTACTGGTATTTGTAGTCACACTTCCTGTGATGCCTGCACTACAGAGATTCGTGGTGGGCGCAGCGGAGACCGTGACGCCATTTGCACTACCGCAGACACCATTTGTTAGTGGAACAGGGTTTGTCTTACCGAGCGCTGACGGTGTAAAAACTTCCATCAGTGATTGTGTATTCTTAAGAATCACAAGTCCATTGAGTAAGTTCGACCAACGAGCACGAGTGTACGGTCCCGCATATGTCCCACTGTCCCATTGAGCTGGGGTTCCTGATCCAGTAAATGTTTCACTGCTCCAGACCCATGGGTCTGTGCATGTGCCAGTAGGGGTGAGGTAATAAAGTCTATCGGCTTGCTGTTGATCTACAGCGACAAAAGTGTTCATGGGCGGAACATACTCAAGTCCAGAAGCATACATGCTTGCTGGTGGTGTAATGCCACTAACAGGAGCTGCTGTCCAACCTGCACTGAGATTAGCAGCATTCATTATATAGACGCTATTTGTCGGGCTATAATCATGTGGCGAAACCATGACATAACAATCGAGCGTTTGATGGTATCCAATAGCCTTATATATGTCAGCTGTTGGCCACTTTTCGAACGTGCCACCACTCGTCGTAATGTTAACTGTTGTCCAAGGGGTCGTTGCATCACCTGTCGCCAGATCTGCTGGAATAGTATCGATTACTCCAGAATTAGCACTGCCAGGGAAACGTACAATTCTGTTTCGTGTCGGTTCATAGAGTGCACTCCCCAAAATGTTCGGCAAGGAACCACTGAGTGAACCGTAGCGCTCCCAGGCTCCGAGTGCGTTATTCCAGCGATGAGCCTGTTTAGATCCTGCTGCTTGGTAGCCAATCGCATATCCGTGTGCCTGAATGATGTCATTACCAACAGTTACCAAATGACTGTAGCTATGTTGCGCCGCCGGTCTCCCTATTACAGGATTTGCAGTCCACTCACCATAGCTATTTACAGTTGCATACGTACTAGCGTATGGCGTCGTCGGTGCCAGTGTCTCCCATTGGTTCGTAAGTAGGTTAAAGGCGTAGTGCGCATCATCCATACTTCCCGAGTGTCCACCACTGATACCAAGACTGTATTTATCACGCCAAATCACCGCTCCGTTGTAATATAGCTGACCATCGGGCGGTAACATCCTAGTGTTCGCAGCATTCCATCCCTCTGACGTGGCGGTGCGCTGGGCGTAGATATATTCATACAATGTCTGGGCGCCCAACCGTTTAAATGTCCCTCCTGTCGTTGAGGGGAGGCTAGCACTGACTACCTGCGCCTTGCTTGGTACCGCGTTCGCTGTCTTCGTAAGGCTCTTCACCAAGGCTTGGAGTGACTGCACTATTTGCGTGAGTACTCCAATATCGTTTGTTTGTGCATTCACAAACTGTGGTGACAATATAAGTGAAAGAAAGAGTGTGAGAGTGAGGAGGGACTTTGTAATGACGTGCATGATTAAGTGGTAGTTATACGAAGAAATAATAGGTAATTACTACTCGATGTGAGGATAATTACTTTTGGGTACATTCTGTTTTAATACTATCAGATATGGGCTTGTCTTGAGAGGGTCGGGTGGATAAGGATTGGTTCTTCTTACAGAAAAGCCTGGGCTCCCTTCGGGAGCCCAGGCTTTTCTTGTTCATATTTATACATCCAGATTAGCCAGCTTCGCATTCGATTGAATGAAAGACTTGCGACTTGAAACATCAACACCCATGAGAATGTCAAAGACACGATCAGCATCCTGACCATCTTGAACCGTTACTTGTTTCAGAATACGATTGTTCGGATTCATGGTCGTTTCCCAGAGTTCTTCAGGGTTCATCTCACCAAGACCTTTGTACCGTTGAATACGCACCTTACTTGTCTTTTTAGTAGTCGCTTCAGTTTCTGCCACTTCGACCTCTTCCAGTACTTCTTCCTCATTTTCTTCAGTTACTTCCTCGAGACCTGGCGCAACAATCCCAACAATTTTGTGTTTCTCTTCGTCGGTAAACGCATAATGAACCTCTTTCCCTTTTTGAATTTTATAGAGTGGCGGTTGGGCAATGTAGAGAAATCCTCCATCGATAATAGGGCGGAAGTAGCGGTAGTAGAGTGTGAGGAGTAACGTACGAATATGCGCTCCGTCAACATCTGCATCAGTTGCAATAATGATTTTATGGTACCTGAGTTTTGAAAGATCAAACACGTCCCCAATTGCTGTACCCATTGCAATCACAAGATTCTTTACCTGCTCGCTTCCGAGCATCCTGTCGAGACGCGCTCGTTCAACGTTAAGAATTTTTCCACGAAGCGGAAGAATTGCCTGCGTGCGTCGGTCTCTACCCATCTTTGCCGAACCTCCTGCGGAGTCTCCCTCTACAATGAAAATCTCGGACTCCTCAGCGCTCTTTGACTGACAGTCAGCAAGTTTCCCCGGGAGCGTCATCCCTTCAAGGGCTCCCTTGCGGAGTACTGAATCTTTCGCTGCCTTTGCGGCCTTGCGTGCCTTAACCGCAATGATGACTTTATTGATGATTTGTTTTGCATCGTCTGGATTTTCCTCAAGGAATGCGGCGAACGCATCTCCAAAAACTGTTTCTACGGCGCTCCGCGCTTCAACCGAGCCGAGCTTTGCTTTCGTCTGGCCCTCGAACTGAATCTCCGGCATTTTCACTGAGACGACAGCCGTAATGCCTTCAAGTACATCGTCTCCGGTGAATCCAGCGTCCTTATCTTTTACCGAGAAGAAATTACCCTTCTTTGCATAGTTATTGAGCGTTCGGGTGAGTGCCGTCTTAAACCCAGTGATATGCGTACCGTGCTCTGGGTTGTAGATATTGTTTGCAAACGCACTGATACGTGGAGTGATGTCGTCAACATACTGAAGCGCAACTTCTACAGCCATGACGGCTTTATCGACATCATTCTTTTCGATGTAAAAAATGTTTTTATGAACAGGTTCTTGGTATTGATTATTGAATGCAACAAGTGACTTGAGTCCGCCTTCAAAGAAGAAGGTCATGCTCGGTGCCTCAAGATTCTCGTCAGCGAGGTACATCTTTCCTTGAATATCGAGTCGCTTCTCATCAGCTTCTGAGATTTCTCGTGCATCGATGATTGTAATATGGAGTCCTTTCACCAAGTACGCCTGCTGGCGAAGGTGTGAAACGACGCGCTTGTAGTCATACTTGATTTCAGGGAAAATGGTAGGGTCTGCCGAGAACGTGATTATTGTGCCCTGGAGTTTCGACTTCCCTACTTGTTTCACCTTCGCCTTCGGCTTTCCAATTTGGTACTCCTGTATAAAGTATCCGCCGTCGCGGTGCACTTCTGCAATCATGTGTGTTGAGAGTGCGTTCACCACGGATGCCCCCACGCCGTGGAGACCTCCCGAGACCTTGTATCCTTCTCCCCCGAATTTTCCACCTGCATGGAGTGTGGTAAGAATTGTCTCGAGTGCAGAGACTTTTGACTGTTTATGCATGTCGACAGGAATACCGCGACCGTTATCGACGACGCGTATGTAATTACCCGGAAGGAGTGCAACCTCGATACGATTCGCAAAACCGCCCATGGCCTCATCCCGTGAGTTGTCGAAGATTTCCCAAATGAGATGGTGAAGTCCATCAGGACCGGTCGTACCAATGTACATACCCGGACGCTTACGCACCGGCTCAAGCCCTTCAAGAACCTGGATGGAATCCGCGCTATATGAGCTCTTTTTCTTATCTGCCATGACTAAAACTGAAAACTACACAAAACGAGCACATACGGCTCTAATACCTTGGAGTATAGCAAATTTTAGACGATTCGTCTTGTCCTTGTTGAGGATTCTAGCGCACCATATAGCCTTGATTTGTAAGAACGCTAGTGATTTTCCCCATCACCTCCCCCACGTCTTCGTCCGTGAGCGTACGATCAAAGGATTGGAAGATGAGTCTAAACGCATACGAGATTTTTCCATCTTTGTGGAATTCATCAAAGCAGGTGACGAGAGTAAGAAGCTCCCCTGCTGCTCCTCTCAGAAGAGTCTCAATGGATTCTTTCGTGGTACCTTCTGGCACCCAGAGCGCGATGTCTCGGGATACAAATGGGTACTGTGAATATGCAGTGAAGTGAGTGTCGGATTCTGGTGTATACGGTGGGTACGAAGTGGGCTTCGGCAATTTCTCTATGAGCTCGGTGAGATTACACTCAAGTATTCCGTCTTTAATTGTCGCTCCACATGGAATGCCCAGCAGGGATTCAATCTTCGTGAGCACATCAGTAAGACGAGCATCGTCCTTTGGCGAGTACCCCGTTTGCTTTTGACGGACGCCGATCGCGAGAGCTACGTGCTCGACAACACCCTTTCCGCTCTCATGCTTGTGGAACACCGTACCGATTTCAAACACCTCCACGTTCGAAAGTCCGAGGAGATCAACGTTTGGCATGTTTCTATCGAGGACTTCTTTTATATTTTCGCAGAGGGAACTGCGGAGATGGCCCTTATCACTCGCGAGTGCGTTCGCGAGTTCGATTTCGTCTTTTTTGCGAAATGATGAGGTAATGACTTCAGAAAATCCTTCAGCGACCAGAACTGCACGAATCTGCTCACTGTAGTAATGCCGAGCATTGTATTCGGTGAGTGGTACTGTTTCTGGTACTACCGATGCGACGTGCTCATACCCGTAGACACGCCCCACTTCAGCGATGACGTCCTCGGCA
>JANOXF010000003.1:0-19659 GCA_031418275.1 Candidatus Kaiserbacteria bacterium | reverse complement strand
CGTTAGTTAATTCTAGGTATTGATACTATGGGTAACATAAAACACATTGCAATTGTCCTCACGCTTTCGATAGCACTCATTGGTCTTATTGGTTGGTGGGTTCAGTCGAATAATGCAACCTCTCAGGTAGTTCTTGAGAATTCAAAGACGCTTGATGGACCACTTACTCCAAAAGAACTCACTACTAATAATCCAGAAGTCACAAATACTATGAATCGCACTGCAGTATTCAACACCAACAAAGGCATCATAAAGATTGAGCTCTTTGAGGATAAAATGCCCATTACGACTGGCAATTTCATTAAGCTCGCGGAAGAAGGATATTATGATGGTACGAAATTCCACCGAGTTATTAAGAATTTCATGATTCAGGGAGGAGACACGAATAGTAAGGGTACCGATATCGCATCGTATGGAACGGGCGGCCCAGGCTATACGATTCAAGACGAATTCGTGAAAGACCCGCTACTCTCAAATGTTCGCGGCACTATAGCTATGGCTAATACCGGGCAACCGAATTCAGGAGGTAGTCAGTTCTTCATCAATACTGTTGATAATACCGGACTTGATTTCGACAAGGAACCACTTACTTCAAAACATCCCGTTTTTGGACGAATTATAGATGGTATGGATGTCGTCGACGCAATTAGTGCTGTAACGACTGGGCCACGTGATCTCCCTATAGATCCGGTTATTATAGAATCAGTCAAGATAGAACAAGCATCGTAGTAACAGACGATACCAAACAAAGAAAAAGGCCGGCAAGTGTGCCGGCCTTTTTCTTTGTTCTGCAAGCTCTTCTTTAAATGACGCTCACTTTCTTCTTCATCTTTGTTTGACCATGGAAATTCGTCTTGCGCATGTTTCCAAAAGAGACCTTTCCTACCTTCATTGCAAAAAGGGTATGGTCGTGGCCAATACCAACACCTTTTCCAGCCTCTATCTTTGTGCCACGCTGACGAACGATGATTTCGCCGATTTTCACCGTCTGGCCGTCGCCACGCTTTACACCAAGGTATTGCGCATTTGAGTCAGTTAGGTTTTTGGCTGTACCGCCTTGTTTTTTAGTTGACATGTTTCTTTGGGCTACATGATGCGGTCACCCGCCTCTGTCTGTATAATAGTGGTGGTGAGTATACAAGAAATATATCTAAATATCAAGCATCTGTTAAGGAACCCAGACATTGGTACTATAGGAGCTATTTTGCTTGTGGGGATTTCTTCGTTTTCGCTCGGACGCCTATCGGATGGAGGTCTTAGACAAGGAATGGAGATTGGAGCTAATTCGAGCCAAAGTGACGTAATCCAGGCACTTCCCGTAACTGCTGAGGTCAATAGTGTATCGGTGAACGAACCACTTCAAACTGAACAAAAAGACCTAGAATCAAAAACTACGAAATTAGATGTTTCTCAGGGTAACTATGTCGCTTCAAAAAGTGGCACAAAGTATCACCTTCCATGGTGTAGTGGAGCGCAACGAATTAAAGAAGAAAATAAAGTCTGGTTCAAGACAAAAGCTGAGGCAGAGGCTGCCGGATATACCCCAGCTGCCAATTGTAAAGGTATCTGAACAAATAAGAGCAGGTATTTGCGTTCTATCTGTATGCCGTTCACCTGTGGCTAGGGAAATACCTTTTACCGATAAAACACTAATTTGAGAAGATGTGTGTCAATCACAGAAGGTTATTCTATTTGTGATATCCCGCAAGATGTTGTTTCACTCTTTTTAGAATGTCTTCAAGACTCGTTTGCGATTTAATGATGTAATCGTCGCTATGAAGAACGACCCCTTGGGTAATGTTATGAGGATCATCGGCATTTGTGAGAATGAGTACATGAATATGGAGTCCCCATGGAGTTTGGCGAAGGAGGTTGAGTACTTGATGCCCGTTCATCTTCGGCATAGTGATATCAAGAAGAATAAGGTGAGGTTTGTGAAGTTCTGCCTTTGCGTACCCGTCCTCACCGTCAATTGCTTCGATTACCTCGTATCCCGCTGACTCCAGTTTGGTGCGGAGTGCGTCGCGCAAGTCTTGCTCATCGTCAACGATAAGGATTTTTTTAGCTGTTTCCATATTGCTTTATTTTACCACTCGATAGGAGCTTGCGCATGTCTCTGCAGGTATAGATTTGTCTTACTGAAATGCTTACAGCCTAGGAATCCAGTGTGCGCTGAGAATGGGGAAGGGTGGGGGGCCATGAGTACAAGATGCTTTGAATCATCTATTAAGAAACTCTTATTCTGTGCATACTTACCCCAAAGCAAGAATACCACATGCTCTTTATTCTCAGATATCGTGCGAATAATTGCATCGCTGAACCGTTCCCAGCCGAGTCCTTGATGTGAGGCTGGTTTACCCTCCTCAACGGTGAGTGTTGTATTGAGGAGGAGTACGCCTTGCCTGGCCCAACGCTCCAGATTTCCAGTCTCAAACCTTTGCAATTGCCGCATTTTGTCGTTGCTTCGCTTATTCGCTCTACGCGCCGTGCTACTGAGTACGTCTTGGTCGCGAGTTTCGCTCGCGCCTCGAACTGCATCCAATTGCAAAGGTTTGAGAGAATTAGAAATACTCAGATCGTCCTTAATCTCCTTGTAGATATTTTTGAGTGAAGGCGGTATACGCACACCATCTTGTACCGAAAAGCAAAGTCCATGTGCCTGTCCTTCACCATGATACGGGTCCTGCCCAAGAATAACGACCTTCACGGTATCAAATGGGCAGAGTGCAAAGGCGTTAAACACGAGCTCTGGTGGTGGGTACACACGAGCATTGCCAAGATACGCTTTCCTCACTTTTTCTTGAAGCGTTGTAAAATAAGGGAGCGCAAACTCATCCTTAAGCATGTTTTTCCAAGATTCTTCGATTGCTACTTCCATTCCAATATTGTATACGAAAATGAATGGACGCGCTGTGGTATGCTATTTCCATGATTGTTATAGACATTGAGGCGTCGGGGACGAATTATCAGAAGCACTCGATTGTTGCTATTGGAGCGCTTGATTTTGATTATCCTGAGCAGCGTTTTTACGCAGAATGTAGAATCTGGGAGGGTGCGCACATCAATGAAGAATCACTCGCGATCAGTGAGTACACCGAGGCTCAAGTGACAGACCCTAGCAAAAAGCCTGAAGGCGAAATTGTGCGCGAATTTCTTGAATGGTCTCAACATATGGGAGACAGGACTTTGGCAGGGCAAAACGTCTCATTTGACCGTGACTTTCTCAAAGCAGCTTGTGAACGAGAGGGACTTTCATGGGACCTTGCGCATCGCACCATCGATACCCATACGCTCTGCTATATGCATATGGTGAAGCGGGGTCTTACCCCTCCGGTTGACCCTGAACACCGCCGCTCTGCTTTAAATATGGATGTCGTGATGCCTTACTGCGGTATTCCCGAAGAACCAAAGCCGCATAATGCATTTACTGGAGCACTCTCACATGCAGAAATTATTTCAAGACTACTCTACGATAAAAAACTTCTTCCAGAGTTTTCCCATTTTGAAATTCCTTGGCTCTAATCGCGTGATAAACTGTACACATGGCACTACTTAAACGAAAACCGAAAAATGGGAAAGAAGAAAAAAAGTTCCCTCTAAAGAAGGACAGTCGTGGTATGCACACCCGTATCGTCACCGACCTCTTCGAAGAGGATGACGCTGTGCAATCATGGCGCGTGTTCCGCATCATGTCTGAGTTTGTTGATGGATTTGAAACATTGCGTAAATACAGTACGGCTGCAACATTCTTTGGAAGTGCGCGCTCAAAACCAGGAGAAGCATCATACAAAGCCGCAGAAGCACTTGCTGCTAAACTGGGAAGAGATGGTTTCACCATAATCACCGGTGGTGGTCCGGGCATTATGGAGGCAGCAAATGTTGGTTCTTTTAAAGTTGGCGGGAAGTCAGTTGGACTCAATATTGAGCTTCCTATGGAGCAAAAACTCAACCCGTATGTCACTGAATCAAAACAATTTCATTTCTTTTTTTCTCGAAAAGTTATGCTTTCTTTTGCATCAGAGGTGTACGTGTATTTTCCTGGAGGTTTTGGAACGCTCGATGAATTGTTTGAAATCGTGACGCTTATACAAACTGAGAAAATCACAAAAATCCCTATAATACTCTATGGTAAGGAGTTCTGGACACCGCTCATTACATTTATGAAAACGACGCTCGCGAAAGAATACAAGACAATTGACGCAACTGACCTAGAGATGTTTCACCTTGTTGACACCGTTGATGATGCGTACGACTACATCCGTGAACATGTTGACCCCTGCGCGCCTCGTCAGGTGTAAGCCTGGAATTACATTATCTTTCTTTCATGCAAGACTTTACGCTCGCGAACTTACCAAACCTCGATGAGGTTGTGTTTGGAGCACTTGAGTTTCTAGAGTCACAAACCCTTCCGCAACTCGATGTATCTCTTCACACACGTCCACTCATTATTGGAAGTGGGAATGCTCTTCCCACCGGAGAGATTATGTTCAGAGATGTAGATGCAGTCTTTGCTAATGAAGGAAACTATGAAGCTGCCTTGTCGCGTGTACCCGTCATTGATGCGTTTTACCTTATTTCAGCCTCAGGAGGGAAGCATGCTGTGCACATTGCTGAGCGTCTATCAGGCATGAATCGTCCACTGTATCTCATTACCGATGTACCCAAATCTCCTGCAAGCGAATACGTATCCCCCGATCGAGTGTTTGTGTATCCGTATATGCGTGAGCCTTACACGTACAATACCTCGACATATCTCGGTATGATTCTTGGGTCAACACTAGAATCTGTATCAACAATACATCAATTTATATCGGAAAAGGTTGCACCTTCGATTCCCATGAACATAGGTTCTTATGAATCATATACGCTTATCTTACCACCAGAATTTTCTGTCTTTAGACCAATGTTTGAGACAAAGTTTGACGAACTTTTTGGCCCTATGGTACATGCGCGTGTATTTACCAGTGAAGAAATAAAACACGCGAAGACGGTGGTCTCCTCAGAGAACCAATGTTTTATTTCATTTGGAATGCAAAATACTATTTTTGGTGATATCGGACAACGTATACACATATTGCTCCCCGATATGTGTGGGTATGCCACTTTTCTTTCAATCGGATATTACGTAATTGGTAATATTCAACGAATGAAACCGCCATACTTCAAAATGCATATCGAATCATACTGTAAAGAGGCCTCTCAGATTTTTAATCAAACAATTAATCCCATTGTAGAGTAACTATGGCATACATTCTTTTTGACATTGGTGGGACAAAGACGCGCGTTGCAAAAGCTGAAACGCTCGAGAGTCTTGAGACTCCAATTAAGTATGAAACGCCACTCATGTATCGAGATGGTATTGAGGCTTTGTTTGCTGCGATAGACACCCTTCTGCCCCATGGAGACATACAAGGAATTGCGGGAGGCATTCGTGGCCCACTCAATCATGAGAAGACGGGTATTGTGAGCGAAATAAAACTCACGGATTGGGTTGGACGAGATATCGTCCTCGCGATTGCAGAGAGATACCATGTGCCCGTACTACTCGAAAATGATACGGCAATCGTTGGACTTGGGGAGGCAGTCTTTGGGGCAGGGAAGGGGTACGATATTGTTGCTTACCACACGGTGAGTACTGGTGTCGGTGGCGCACGATTTGTAGGCGGTAAGCTCGACCGCGCAAGTGTTGGGTTCGAACCGGGACACCAAGAACTTGATATTGATAGAAGTATTTTTGGACACCATATGAAGCACACGCTCGAAAATCTTATTTCAGGTACTGCGCTCGAAAAACGGCGGGGTAAAAAGCCGTATGACATTCCGCAGGAAGATCATGTGTGGGATGAGCTTGCGGGCTATCTCGCGTTTGGGCTTGAAAATACCATTGTCTACTGGTCACCTGACGTCATTGTCCTTGGTGGCTCGATGATGGTAGGAAATCCACGTATCCTCCTTGAAGATGTTAAGCGGCACACTAAAGAAGTGCTTAAAGGACTTATCCCATGTCCACTCATTGTTGATGCTGTGCTCAAAGATGATGGGGGACTCTATGGGGCACTTGCACTACTTCAAGAGCATCACCTTTGATACTCACCGGAGTGCCTATTATACGGCTACATACAGGCTTTTAATACTCATTGACACCGTAAAACCTCTATGGTCTAGCATTGACATGTGCTCTAGACGTGCTATAATGTAAATACATAACGGCTTCGGCCGTTATTTAGTTAGGTAAGACAATTGGCTTATTTTAGCTAGCGTCATAACTGCTATCCTTGCGGTTTCGAGCGTTGTTTCTGGGTCAGTTATAGACACAGCATACGGTCAAATTGCCTTGGATGCAGACAATGTCACTAAAGAACGGCTGATAGGGAAGAACACAGAAGAAGTTGTGCGCTCCTACTTTAGTGACATTCCGGTCATGATACAAATAGCGCGTTGTGAGTCAGCATTCCGACAGGCACTCCCCGATGGGACAGTGCTTCAAGGTAGGATAGACTCAGCAGATACAGGTGTGATGCAGATTAATCTGCGCTACCATGGAGAAACTGCTCTCGAAAAGGGGTATGATCTTCACACCCTTGAGGGCAACCTCTCGTATGCTCGAGATCTCTACGCACGGCAAGGAACCAAACCATGGAGCTCATCAGCTTCATGTTGGTCTCCAACTGTCGCGATGCGCTAAGATCACTCATGAAAAACACCCACATTCGTGGGTGTTTTTCTATCGACTTCTCTTCCGCTACTTCTTTTTTAGGTATGCATCAACTGACATATTGCCTGAACCAAGGGTCATTATGTACACGTTGACTACCAAAAGTAGTAACGGGTACTCATATCCTTTCTCTGCACCGTAGCCATTAAACCAACCTCCCACTGCACCAAAGTGCACGAAGCCAATCGCACCGAGCATAATCACAATGTTCATTTTTGATACCCAGTGGCTAAGAAAACCGACCATGAGTGCAGCTCCGCCGATGAGTTCCCCATACGCTACGAGGTACGTAGTTATGTTTGCAAAAGGAATTCCAACGCTGTTGAAAAAGGGAATAACATTTTCAACCCCTTTCACAAAGACTTTGTCATATCCGTGGTAAAAGAAAGCAAGGCCGGTAACGACACGAAGCGCTACATATGCGTTGTCTTTCCAAGCATCACCACATGTGCAGTGTAATAGATCTTTCATAAGGCTTAAAATGATGTAAAAATAATGCTTTGTACTAACTAACTAAAGTATAACAGATATAAATAGTAAAATTGGCTCTATGATACGGTACAATTATTAGGCATATGAACTACTGGCTCATGAAAAGCGAACCGTCCTGCTACAGTATTAATGACCTTAAACGTGACGGAGTAGGGATGTGGGATGATGTACGTAATTACCAGGCGCGCAATTTCATGCGTGACATGAAGAAAGGAGATGGAGTGCTTTTTTATCACTCGAGTACTGACGTCATTGGTATTGTGGGCATAGCCACTATCGCGCGTGAAGCATACCCCGACCCAACACAGTTTGATTCAATGTCGTATAAGTTCGACTCGAAGTCTAAAAAAGAAAATCCACGTTGGGCATCAGTTGATCTAAAGTTTAAAAAAAAGTTTATTGAACCACTCACTCTGAATGCATTGAAACTTGATCCATTTTTCAGCGATATGTTAGTCGTAAAACGGGGAATGCGTCTCTCCGTCCAGCCTGTTGCAGAAAAACACTACATACGGATTCTTGAGTTATCAACACATGAGTAGAAGTATTCGGTTGACGGTGAACGTTCGTTCACCTATACTTAGACTCTATCAATCTAAGCCCTGAAACTATGAGCCAGCGAGAATACTTGAAAGTCCTCAATAAAGAAATTCAGAAGCTCAACGAGATTATTGATCGTAAGATTCTAGACGACTGTGACTACCGAAGGGAAGCGCGTCGCCATAAAACGCTTCTTGCACAGCTGAGGAGAGACGAATCTCGACGTAGATTTTCCCGATTACTGAGTGCGTTTTTTCCGCTCTGGAGATAGGCTACAATAGTAGTGTATGTACGAAACGTATAAGAAAAAAATTGTTGCCTACTACGAACGAGAGAAGCGTATGCCTTCGTATCAGGAGATACTGTCACTCGTCGGTTTCAAGTCTAAGAATGCTGTCTTTAAGCTTGTACAAAAACTCATAGATGAAGGTGTTGTTCGAAAAGACGAAAAGGGGAGACTCACCCCTACAGAACGACTTTTTGAATTGCCACTCCTCGGGCTCGTACAGGCAGGTACTCCCACGATGGCAGAGTCACAGAATCTTGACTCACTCAGTATTGACGGATACCTCATTGCTAACCGTGAACGCACCTTTCTCCTTGAAGTGAAAGGGGACTCTATGATTGAGGCACACATTGAAGAGGGAGACATTGTTGTTGCTGAGCGCACTACAACTGCGCGAGATGGTGATATTGTCGTAGCTGAAGTTGATGGTGAGTGGACGCTTAAGTATTACAAAAACCAAAAAGGGAAGATATGGCTTATGCCTGCAAATAAGAACTATAAACCCATTCATCCGAAAGAGTCTCTCAGAATTGCAGCAGTCGTTCGCGGGGTTATACGAAAGTACTGAAATACGTATTGATAGTTGCAGAAAAGTATTTCAAGCGCATACTTACTTTAAGTTTTGAGAATAACCTTATGGAAAGGCAACCATCATTTGACAAAATAATTGGAGGTACAGTCGAGCAGCTTGCGAAAGTAGCTTCTGATACTGAGAGTAAGTCTCAAATGTCTGGCGAAGCGCTTTACCATAAGTTTGTAGTCGAACCAACGATTGAGGAGAGATATGCGATACAGCTTGCTGTTGACCATGCCAACTACACAGCGAATCACTACGGGTCTAGTAGAATTGTCAATCCTGAGAGGATTTTTATGCTTAGGAACAAGGGCGCGGCTTCATTAACTGAAGGCAAGTTGAGAGTAGCTATGTGTAACATCACATCACAGTCTGCTGCAGTCGATAGGGCACAGTCTGTCGCATTGGTAGCCCAAGCAGTTTTTCATGAGGCACTCCACTTAGCAAGTTACCAATCCGCTCAGTTATTTGATGACAATGCCTACGGATCATATCGAAACGGCATTGGGATGGTTGGTCGCAACGAGGAAGCATACTATTTTGCCGATGCTCAAGAAGCAATCATTGCAGTTCTCTCCAGGAGGTTCTTCGAACATGTCGTAGCAAACGATGCACATTACGAAAGAGAGATTGAGAGAACTGCATTCATTAAAGATTGGATACGTGATTATGTGAGACGATCAGGAATTTCTGAGCAACAAATTCTTAAAAATATTATAAACATTGATGAAGTACTCATCTTTCCAAACAACGAGCTCATCCATAGTCTACTTAAAAAAGAAAATTTTGATGATGACTACAAAATGGGTGTTATTGAAGGATATTATAAAACTGATTTTGATTCAGGAAGTTTGATGCATGAAAGAAGAAAAGAAAGAGAGCTCTTAGATACAATCTTGGATAGGGTAGTCATTGCGGGAAAAGGGAAGATAAAGAAAAATGAACTTTTTGACGAATTTGCGCGTGCGCATTTCACAGGCAACTATTTACCACTTGCTCGAACTATTGAAGGGATACTGGGGAAAGGATCATTTAGAGAAATAGCAAAGGAGTTGGGTAGTGTTGAAGGTGGGAAATAGATTACTATTATCATGGTTAACTAATCTATAAATAGCTATGAAAGCAGAAATTGGAAAAAGCTACGTACACTACAAGAATAAGAATGTGTACACAGTTGTTGCAATCGGAAGGCTCGAGCGTAACCCCGATGAACGGTTTGTTGTGTATCGGGCAGGGTATGTGTCGGATGACCACGGGGACAATGCAACCTGGATACGACCACAAGATGAGTTTGAAGGTGAGGTAACAATGGATGGAAAAACACTTGAACGTTTTACACGAACTGACGTATAAAATGAAAATTGGTTTTTTTGACTCAGGGGTTGGAGGACTCAGCATCCTCAATGCCGTGCGTACAGTGTTGCCCCGGTACGATTACATATACTTCGGTGACACTGCACACGTCCCGTATGGAGATAAGACTGAAGAGGAAATCTATGTGCTCACTAAGACTGCAGTCGAACATCTGTTTGATGAAGGGGCGGTACTCGTTGTCATCGCGTGTAATACTGCATCTGCAGAGACACTCCGGAAACTACAGGACACAATTCTTGTAGGTGCGTATGCAAAGAGAAAAATTCTCGGTGTCATTATCCCTACCGTCGAAGCACTTGTAGAAAGTGGTGCGCGCAAGGTTTTACTCATTGGTACACGAAGGACAATTTCATCGCATAAGTATGAACGAGAACTTGCAAAAATCTCTTCGACAATAGAACTGACGAGCATTCCAATTCCGAAACTAGTGCCTTACATTGAATCAGGAAATATAAAGGGTGCGTGTACGACACTTGAAATCGCCATCTACGGGCAAGTAGGGGATAGAGACACTATTGTGCTCGGCTGTACGCACTATACGGTACTCAAAGACCACGTTCGGGAGATATACAAAACGATGGTCATTTCGCAAGATGAAATTATCCCAGCGAAACTTAAACAGTACTTGGACAACCATCCTGAGATTGAATCCGTACTCAGTCGAGACAAATCTCTCAGCATAGAATTAAGTGGCGAAGAAAAAATGTAACTGGGATCTCTGTAGGGAATAGGCCGCGGTTCAATACTATATGTGTCGCACAATATATCTTTTACGACATATAGTATGGACTACCACTTCCCAGGTCTATTTATAAAATAGATTAGATTCGATTAGGTTCATATGATGTTCCATTCCAAACCATTTTATTCTGTACATCACCATTTATGCGTAAATCGTGCATTCCCTGAGTCACACTATCGAGGATTTTGATTTCAGTTATTGCATATGAAAATGGAATTGGTTTAAGTTCACCTGAATCGTCTGTTAGGAAAATACTCGCAATACACCCAGCTGACCCGCATGTTGTCCCTGACTCTACTGTCGCGATAACGTCCTTGTCTCCATCATCATCGATGTCACCTATGATTGTTTTTATCATCTGAGGCGAAAGTTCACTCACTACCTTTGCAACATTTGCTTTGTAGTAATCGAGTATCGTAGTGTTGAGTTTGTCTTGCGTAACACCTTGCATTAAGAGTGCTGTGTTACCATTCGTAAGTGTACCGATAAAACCAAGTGTACCCAATGAGGTATAGTAAAGTCCAAAAACAAGCAATCCAACTGCAAATAGTTTCTTCATTTAAAAAGCCTAGCACATTTCTGTGAGTGTCGCACAATATCAAAGACTCATCTTATAGTCTGCGGGTAAATAACTCATAGGATCAATATATGCATCAGTTGCCGCTACTGGAGTTGTTGCTGCACCACAGCTCGTGACTGCTTTTATTTCACTGAATTTACGCACGGATACACCTGCCTTTGCGTATACGGTAAAGTGTAAGTGTGGGCCAGTTGAATATCCAGTGTTTCCTGAATACCCGATGATGTCTCCTGTTTGTACGCTCTGTCCGGGTGAAACACTCTGGACACTCTGGTGTGCATAGAGCGTGGAGAGTCCATTTGCGTGGTCTATGAGCGTCCACTTGCCCCATGAGTAGCATCCTGGGACAAGATCAGTATCGCCCATTGCTCGCACTGTACCACTGAGGGGTGCATGTATTTCGGTACCGCGTGGCACACCAAAATCAACGCCGGGATGGTACGCTCTTCCACCATACACACTTGAATTTTGTTTTGCGAATTCAGTACCACCAAAAAGCTGTGTAATAATGACATTGTCTACAGGCCATCGAAACACCACAGTTCCTTTAGGTGGAATCGTATTTGGGTCAAGTATAAATTGAAGTTTTGATTCGAAATCTCTAAGTTCCTTGAGTATGAGTTCACGTGCTGCTTCCCGTTCCTTGAGCTGTTTCTGGTAGGCTGCCTCCTCACTCTTCGTTGACTTGAGGAGCTTATCTTTTTCAGTTTTATTGTTTGAAAGTACGGAATTTTGGTCTGAATATTGTTTCTTGAGTCCAACAAGCTCGTCACGACGTTCAACGGTCTCAATATGTTTTTTTACCAAGAGCTGTTTTTGTGATATGAGACTATTAACACGACTGTTCATGACACCACGAATCTCTTCGAGCTCATCTATTTGTTTCCAGAGTTCTGAAAGATTGGAGTGTCGGAGCAGTGCTTCAACGAGTGTATCGTTATCTATGATGTTGAGTTCACGCAATGTTTCGCCAATGGCGTCTTTATTGTTTGTAATGATATCTTCAGTATCAGTAATTTCAATTTTGAGTTTGTTGAGGGTAAGATCAGTTGCACCAATCTTATTTTGCGTATATGAAATATCTGCATTAACTTTTTTTCGTTCGAGTTCAAGCTGGTTAATTGCCTTCTGCAGTGTATTTTTTTCTGCACCAACTTTTTGCAAGTCTTGTTTGTACGAAGCAATTTCTTTTTCAATTTCATTCAGCCGTGAGTTCCGTTCCGTGATTTCCCCTTTCAGTTTCTCTATCTCAGTCTGTTCAGCGTGCACGAAGGGACTTTGCCACCATGATGCGGCAACAATAAGCATACAAAGTACACTGATAAAAACCGGACGAAGTATAGTCATATGAGTATGCAGTACTGTTACATTTAGTCCCGCATACTTAAAATTGTATCACATGCATTTCGAACTCTTCGATACGCTTCTGAAGAGCCAATAATTGAGATGACAGTGAATGGGTCAGGGGACTTGTCTTTGCCGGTAAGGACGACGCGAAGTGGCCAAAGCACTTGCCCCTTCCCTACTTCAACAGCGTAATCCCAGATTCGGGATTTTATCTCCTCACTTGTTGCCCCTTCAGGCACAACAGCGATGATTTCAGCAATCTTTTGGAGGCGAGGAAGAGTCTCTAAAGGCGTTTCGTCATCTTTCCATTTTATGAGTGTTGGATTGTAACTCGGCTCTGCAAAAGCAAAATCGTATTCCCCACTGTTGGCAAGCTCGGTAATTTCACCTGCCACAGATACTCGTTCACGGATTAATGGAACGAGTTTTGCAAATCGTTCTTCGCTATATTGTGGAAGAGCGCGGACACGTTCAGTGATGCGTTCAAGAGTCGTATCGTAGAATGTAGTGTTGTCGACTTGTTTAAGGTGTGCTTTGTTTATCCACTTTAGCTTTTCAATGTCAAAAATAGCACCGCCTTTCTGCACACCACCTAAATCAAATATGCGTTCGAGTTCCGCAAGGGTAAATATTTCTTCATCAGTACCTGGATTCCAGCCCAGAAGTGCAAGGTAATTTACGAGCGCGCTCTTGAGATACCCTGCGTCACGGTAACTAGAGAGTTGCACTGTTCCATTTCGTTTCGAAAGTTTTGAACGGTCTGCACCAAGAAGTAGTGGAAGATGTGCATAGATTGGACGCTCGGCACCAATTGCCTCTTGTATTAAAATTTGTCGAGGCGTGTTAGATATGTGGTCTTCTCCACGAATGACATGGGTAACTCCCATTTCGTGATCGTCAACAACAACAGTGAAATGATAGAGTGCGTCATCGAGTGACCGTGCAATCACAAAATCCCCCAACTCGGTCGTATCGAACGTAATCTCCCCCCGGATTTCGTCATCAAAGGTGACTGTAGTATTCGGATTACGAAGTCTCACCACTTGTACTGTTTTTCCTGCATCTTTTTTACTCTCTTCCTCGCTTACATACGCCGTCCCCTTTTGTATTGCACCTTCTAGATAGGTACGATACAACCCTGCTCGTTCAGATTGTCTAT
Organism: Candidatus Kaiserbacteria bacterium; assembly: GCA_031418275.1. Lineage (GTDB taxonomy): Bacteria > Patescibacteriota > Minisyncoccia > Phycocordibacterales > UBA918 > Damh-18. The sequence goes on along the minus strand of JANOXF010000003.1, from coordinate 5,850 downwards.
AGAATGCATCCCATGTAATGCCAAGCCAATTGAGACCTTCAATAATTTCATCCTCATAGACTCGTTCGCTTCGTTCTGGATCAGTGTCCTCACTCCGTAGAATAAATGTTCCACCATAGCGTTTTGCGAAAAGATAGTTATAGAGTGCAGTTCGTGCAGTCCCCACATGAAGATGACCAGTAGGGCTTGGAGCCATACGGGTCACAATGGTACGTGAATGTGATGAAGACATTGTTTTAGTGAGTTTGTGCGAGCGAAATTATAATTTGAGCTATATTTTCAGCAGCATTTCGAGCTGCAAACTTCTCTGCCGTTTCCGCCATAGGTATATAGATATCAACATTTTTTATGATACGGTCTATTTCAGCAGTAAGCAAGTTGTCCCGGAGATTTGTTTCCTCGAGCACTGATGCGGCACCGCTGTGTGCATATGCGTATGCGTTTGTCTTTTGATCGTGACTTATCGATTCCGGTATAGGAATAAGTATTGAAGGTTTCCCGTGCACCGCAATTTCGTAGATAGTTCCTGTCCCTGCGCGAGAAATAATGAGAGATGCAGCGTGATAGACGTCGTTCATTACACGCGCATCAGCAAAAAAAGCCACAGGCCTGTAGTGTGTAAGAAGTTCGGTATCATGTATGAGCTCGCGTGCTGAGAGCACGGTGACATCGAAATTGTCCCTCCCTGTTTGATGTACGATGTTGTATGAAGGAAGAAGTGTATCAAGTGTACTCAGTATCAACTCGTTGAGGCGCTCGGCTCCCTGTGACCCTCCGAGCACAAAGATAATAGGGAGACTGTTTGAAATACCAAGTGCTTCACGCACGTTATCGGTTGCAGGCACAAGGAGCTCTTCTCTGATGGGTATCCCGGTAAGCGTGACATTTTTTTTCCCGTTAAGGAATGGAATGATTTCCTCAAAAGAGATGGCAATGTGTCGAGCAACATATGATGCGAGTTTATTTGCTGAACCTAACCGTGTATCAGACTCATGAACCACAATAGGGATATTCAAAAAAGCCCCTGCAAGAATTACGGGCACGCTCGTGTAGCTTCCTTTACTCACAATGACGTCTGGGTAGAGCTTGTAGAGTTCTACAAGGGCAATAAACGTTCCCCAAAGTGTCTTGAAGACATCAAGAATGTTACGAAACGATGTGTATTTTCTTCGCTTTCCTGCAGGACAGTAGATGAAGGAGATTTGTCTTGCAGTGAGTGCATCTCTGTCGTAGACATCTGGCCCCATGTAATACAGAGCTGGTCGTGTAGGATGCACGCGTAGTTTTTCCGCGATACTCATGAGCGGATAAAAATGCCCACCTGAACCACCCCCAACGAGCAGTATTCGAATTTCACTATCCATGGTATTCATTTTAGCATGCGCTATTTGGAAATAGCTTTTTGATACTTTGAGACATTGAGAATAATACCTACCGAAGCAAGTGTCACAAGGAGTGCAGTCCCTCCGTGACTAATAAAGGGGAGCGGCAGGCCTGAAAGTGGCGCAAGCGCTAGCATTGCAGCAATGTTGAGAAATGCCTGAGTAATGATGAGTGTGGTAAGACCAACAACAAGAAGCATACCAAAGAGGTCAGGTGCACGCGTTGCGATACGGAATGCACGAAACGTAAAAACACTAAAGAGGAGGATGAGGAGTGTTGAACCAACAAAACCAAATTCCTCACTATAGACAGCAAATATTGAGTCTCCTATTGGTTCGGGCAAATATTCAAATTTTTGGATACTTTGACCATATCCTCTTCCAAAAATACTTCCTGACCCGACTGCTATGAGTGACTGCTTTATCTGGTATCCAGCGCCTTGAGGGTCACGATATGGATCAAGAAAAGTCATAACACGTTCTTTAATATAGGGGCGTACAAGTACTAGAATCCCGATGAGTACCACGCCTGCAAGTGCCATAAAAAGGACATCGCGTATTCTTCCTCCTGCAGTAATAAAGATTGCAATTGATGCAAGTGCGAGTATGAGAAAGGTGTCTGTGTCTGGCTGAAGTAATAAAAGTAAACCTGCACCACTGAGGAAGCCAAGAAATGGCAATGTACCGGTAAGGAAATCTCGAATACCTTTTTTCATTCCAGATAGCCAGGTCGCCATATAAATAATGAAAGCAACTTTGAGTATCTCAGAGGGTTGAAATGTAAAGGAACCTATTTGAATCCATCTCCGAGCACCTCCATGTTCAAAACCGAGTACAGGAACAAAGACAAGAATGGTGAGAATAATTGCTCCGACAAAAATGTAAAACGCAGACTGTCGCCAGACTCGGTAATGGATAGTACTCGTAATAAAGAGTGAGATGCCTCCACCAAGGACTCCGAAGAGGAGTTGGTTCATTGCTGTTGAAGAGAATCGAGCTCCATCACGTGCGAGAAGCCCAAGTGATGCAGAAGAGAAGATAAAAAAACCAACAACCACGAGAACAATAGAAAGTATAAGGAGTACGCGGTCAATTGATGACGTCATATTAGAATGCTATAGCGATGAGCATACCAATAATAGCGGTTACAAAACCGAGAATCCAATAGCGCATAGTTACTTTGTAAGCTGGCCAACCGAGTGCTTCAAAGTGGTGATGTATTGGTGCGATAAGAAACACCTTTTTCCCGAACAGTTTTTTTGAAGTAACTTGTATGATGTCAGAAGCAACAGTTGCAACAAGGAGAAAACCAATAATAGGGAGCACGGATACTCCTTCCCCACCACCGAGTGTATCAGTCATAAACGCAACAATGGTGAGCGCCATGGTGAGCGCCATGATGCCTGTTTCGGTCATGTAGAACCGAGCAGGTGGAATATTGAACCAGAGAAACGCGAGGATGCCTCCGACGATAGTGGTACAAAAGGCAGCAAGATCTATTTGGTGCTGGAAAAGTGCAATACCGGCGTATGCAGTGAAGATAAACATAAACGTTCCTCCAGAGAGGCCGTCGATACCATCAATGACACTTGAGGCATAAATAGAAATAGCTACAAGTATAAAGAACGGTATAAAGAAAATACCAAGGTCTATTGGTCCGTATCCCACGAGTGTCACCTCACTCACTCCAAGTTTTTCATAGAACCACCATGCACTAAAAAGTGCAGTCGTCGCAACAACGATAAGCCGTTGTGAAAGTGGAAGTCCTCCTGCAAAGTGTTTTCCTGTCCCTTTGACTACGAGATAATCATCAATAAAACCAACAAAAGCACCTATACCGAGCGCGGTGAGTGGCAACCACGTTTGTGAACGACTGAGAAAATTGAGTGTTCCGAAAAATGTCTCAGGAAACAGTATTTGGAGAATCCATATACAAAAGACCGTTACAAAAACACTTGCCCATATGACGATACCTCCCATGCGTGGTGTATTCGTATCCTTTGTCTTGTGCAGTGTGTCGAAATAAGGTGTCTCTCCCCCACCATATCCGAATCCCTTCCCTGATTTCTTCTTCCATACTTTGTATGTGTAGAGGTAGTGTGTGACAAGTGGAGTGATGATAATACCGACAAAGAATGCAATTGCTGTTGGGATAAATACTTTGAGAATTGCTGTTTCCATAATGATTAGGTTATGGCTGAGTAGCTACATATTTTCGTGCGAGTTCTGTGAGTGAAAGCACATCACTGAAACGGTCTTTAAATGTTGAGCCCAGCACAGCGACAATAATTGGATGATTGAGACCGACATTGAAAGCTATAACAAGGTTCCCACCCGCGAGTTCAGTGTAGCCAGTTTTCGATGCGATGAGGCCGTCAATCTTGTTGACGATTTCGTTAGTATTTTCTACCTCATGGTATTCACCCGACTCATTATAGACATACGTATTTTCTACTTTAGTCAGGGCAGTTACATCAGGATAATGAGTCACAATATACTCCATGAGGGAGGATATATCCCGAGCACTACTATATGCACCAGCCTTTTCTTTTGAAATATCAAGTCCTGATGCATTATTGAATGAAGTGTGAGTGAGTCCAAGTTGTTCAGCACGAAGATTCATTGCATGCACAAAGATATCTTGTGGCTTACCTTTCGCACCGATAGATTCACCTGCAGCTGCGCCGAGCGCTTCTGCACCATCATTTGATGATGCAACAAGAACCATATCGGTCAGATTCTTGAGGCTAAACGTTTCTCCATCAGAAAGCCCACTGTCACCGTCAGTCTTAATAGCATCATTAGAGATATTGACAATCGTCGTATCATCGAGAAGTTCGTACGCAACAAGTGCAGTCATGAGCTTTGTGACTGAGGCAAGGGGGAGTACTTCATCAGCATTTTTATTAAACAGTGCACGGCCTGTTTTCACATCCCATACAAACGCTGAGCGAGCGGTGACAACGGCAGTATCAAATGGATTTATATATGCATTCGCCTGAGCACTTTCAGCAAGACGGGTACTTACGAGGACGTCTTCTGGCACGACACGTTTATTTACAAGTGCGGTGAGTGTGCCAATGTAAGACGTACTGAAAACGACAACAAGCAAACCAAGCGCGACAGTTAGTTGTCTCATCACAGGAATGTGGCCTGGAAGAGTCCTCTCTCCTTCTGTATGTGTGATTTCAGATTCTTCAGATATTTCTGTCATAGTTATATCGTTGATTCAGTAATTCCTGTTTCCGCACTTTTCTCGAAATTGTCGATAGCATTCATGACAGTTTCAAAATCAGGAAGTTCTTCTCGAGTAGTTACTCCGAGATGTGAGAGGAGCATAGGGGTTACTGCATATAGGAATGAACGTGAGTCAGTGGGATGGTCTCTCCGTTCTACAAGTCCGCGTACAAGCAGATTGCGAATGATAAAGGTCGAATTAACGCCACGAATTTTGTCTACTTCTGCGCGCGACAGAGGACCACGATAGGTAATTATGGCAAGTGTCTCAGCTCCCGCTTTTCCAATATCACTTGAGAGCTCGTCTTTCTTGAGTTGGTCGATGAGCAAACTAAATTCAGGCGCGGTCACCAATTGCACGCTCGTATCAGTTTGAATGAGACGTGTTCCACCCGTTCGCAATCTTTCGGTGAGTATGGTGAGAGCACCAGCTATCTCGTCGTGAGACACGCTCAAAAACGCAGCAAGTGCGTCCTTTTCATACGGTTCTGTCTTATAAAACAAGACCGCCTCTATTTGAGAATCAAGGCTCATTTGCTCAGTATAACAGTAAAACATGATATCTCCTTACCTTACCTGTGGCTAAGAAAGTGTGGAATAAAGGCTTCTTTTAATCAAAGAATCTTCTGTATATCGTGAAGTGAATCAATAATTTTCCACGCCTCATCCTTTATCGGTGAATTGGCAAAGGTAATTCCATGAGTAGTCTTTTTAAACATTGCTATGTCATTTGCTTCGTCGCCAATGCACGCACATTCTTCAATCTGTATTCCAAGCATTTCACAAAAGCTTTCAAGGTGAGCCAACTTAGCAAGGGTATCGTTCCCGTAGCTCCGGATGTATTTAAGTCTATCGTGCTCGTCAAACTCAAATACATTGTTTGCTTTGCGATACTGTATCCCCAAATCGCGAGCGACATTGTCGACAATTATATCGATAGACCCTGATATCAATACAATTTCATATTTTTGTGCTTTCAAGTACTCCACAGCCTCACGTGCACCATCGTTGAACGTGTATGAAGACAGTATTTTTGTTACACCTTCACGATGAGCATCTTCATGCTTCAGATAGTGCGCAAGAACGTGATTGTTCCATTCTTCATACGTTATTGTGCCTGCTTTGTATAAATCATAGAGCCGTTTATCTTCCTCGGGAGTTATGCCAAGTGCAATGCCCAAGTCAAACCAACTATTGTGGCTTATGATAGTCTCGTCGAGGTCTAGGCATA
>JANOXF010000002.1:0-2372 GCA_031418275.1 Candidatus Kaiserbacteria bacterium | reverse complement strand
TGGGAAGACGTACGCGATATGTCTGAGAACTGCGTTCGATACATACTCAAAGAACTTGAGAAAAAATGTTCTTCAGAACTCTCTTACCTCAACGCCTCTCTTCCGATAATGCTTGATAAAACCCCCACGCTCTCCCTCACTGAAGCTCAGGATAAGATATTCGAGAAAACCGGGCGTGACGTACGGGGCGAAAAAGATCTTAACCCTGAGGATGAGCGAGCACTATGTGAAATATTCAAGGAAGAAACGGGTTCAGACTTTGTCTATGTCTACGGGTACCCAACGCGTCAGAAACCCTTCTACGTGTTTCCAAACCCCGAGAAACCAGAGTTTAACGAAGGAATGGACCTCCTCTGCCGTGGCATTGAATGGCTCTCAGGTGGACGCCGCATTAATGATTACAAACAACTTCTCGAACACGTCGAAAAATGGAATATGGATCCGAGTGCTATCGCTATGTTCCTTGAAGCATTTAAGTATGGGGTTCCGCCAGAGGGGGGATTTGCGTTTGGAGCTGAGCGCATGACCATGCAAATCCTTGGCCTTAAAAATATTCGCGAAGCAACACTGTTCCCCCGTGATATGAACCGCATTGATACATTACTCGCACAACCAAAAGATGACCATGTTTCTTAAGACAACAAAGACATCATTCGCGGACGTTAAGAAAGACTACACGCGCGTTATCTTCACCGAGAAGGGGAGTGAACACTTTGTTGAACGTGATGGAATTAAGGAACTTCACATTGTTTCTGGAAAACTTTCAAAGCTCACTCCACGCACGTTCCGTACACTGGTGCGTGAAATTGTCATGAGTGCAAAGAAGCATAAGATTGCAAAGGTTGTGCTCAGATTTGAGACGGAGAAACTCACGGGGCTTAAGGACTACGGAGACGCATGGGTATGGCAGACCATTGCTGAAAACATTCACCTCGCGCATTATGAGTTCACCAAGTACAAAAGCAAAGCACCAAAAGCAGTGCTCACAGAAATGCTTATCAGTGATGTACACGAAAAGAATATCTCAAAGTGGATTGCGCACGGAGAAGTAGTGGCAACGTACGCTAACCACTGTCGCGATATTGCCAATACTTCTGGAGGAGACATGACACCAGCACTTCTTGGAGAGGCAGCGAAACGTGTGCTCAAAGGTACCAAAGCCACGGTAAGAATCCTCGATGATAAAGCCATTACAAAACTCAAGATGGGCGGTCTGCTTGGTGTTGGACAAGGTGCTCATCACAAGCCACGATTCATCATTGTTGAATACAAAGGAACAAAAGGTACGATATCAAAGAAAGGTCCAATGGTGTTTGTGGGGAAGGGAATTACGTTTGACACTGGCGGGCTTCAGGTAAAGCCCGGGATGTCGATGTATGAAATGCACATGGATATGTCTGGTGGTGCTGCGGTCATCGCTGCAGTTGGTGCAATCGCAAAGCTTGGGCTTCCTCAGCATGTCATAGGACTCATTCCAGCAGCAGAAAACGCGGTCTCGGGGACCGCAATGCGCCCAGGAGACGTGCTTACCATGATGTCCGGCACGACCGTCGACGTACTCCATACCGACGCAGAAGGGCGACTCGTGCTCGCAGACGCACTCCACTATGCGAAGCAATTCAAACCGCGACTCGTGATTGACGTTGCAACACTCACCGGCGCAGCGCTCGTCGCCGTCGGACAACACGCGCATGTCATTATGACTAAAGACCGCGAACTTGAAGATACACTCCGCGAGCTTGGCGAAGAAAGTGGTGACTACACATTTCCACTTCCACTCTGGAATGAGTACAAGCAGTACACAAAAGGTGCGAATGCAGATATTACCAACGTACCCGTAGGAGATTCACGCTACGGCGGGAGTATCAACGGCGGTATGTTCCTCTCACACTTCACCAAAGGGCTCAAATGGGCCCATATCGATATGGCACCTCGCATGACATCGGTAGGTTCTGACAAACTTGCAAAGGGTGCAACAGGTGAACCAGTGCGACTGCTCGTGAAGATTGCTGAATCTTTGTAGGGGATAGTTGAAATATAATGATTTAATAGTGCTAAAATAGATACGTGGACGTAGAGCATCCTCAGAACGCTGAAACGGCGAATCAATTTCATATTCAAACCGAGGTCTATTCAGGACCGCTGGATTTGCTTATTGACCTCATTGAGCGACGCAAACTCCTTGTGAATGATATCTCACTCGCAACGGTGACTGACGACTATATGCACTACATTACGACCCAGGGTGAACGCTCACTCAGAGATTTTGCTGATTTTATTGTACTTGCTGCAACACTACTCCTTCTCAAATCGAAATCGCTCCTTCCCATTCTAGAACTGACGGAAGAAGAAGAGGGGAGCGTGGAAGAACT
>JANOXF010000001.1:0-9178 GCA_031418275.1 Candidatus Kaiserbacteria bacterium | reverse complement strand
TATCAAGGAAATACAGGTGCGTGGAGGAGAAACAATTTCTCATGAGGAGGTACGCACTGAAGTTGAAAACGAGTTGCGCGGTGAGTATCTCCGTCTCGTACCACATCGGTTCGCCTTTTGGTACCCCCATGACGTTATTGTTGAAACACTTGAACGTATACCACGCATTCATGCTATTACGGTCGAGCGGAAGGGACGCACTCAGCTTGATGTGGTCTTCAGCGAATATGCACCATTTGCGCTGTGGTGTGTACCCCTTACGCCAACCCCCGATTGCTACTTCCTTGACGAAAATGGATTTGCGTTCGCACCCAGTCCAGCACTCTCGGGCGGATCACTCGTTCGACATACATTTGAAGATCGTACGGTCCTCGAGGTTGGTCAGCTAATCCCGAGTAAGACGTTTGCAGAAGTTCACACATTTCTAGAAAAGTTGAGCAGTGAACTCTCATTGCGAGTGACTGATGTGTTCCATACAAAAGATAATGATCTGTATGTGAGCGTGAATGGTGGTGGTGAAATACGAATTGCTGGCGGTGACTCCCTCGATGCAGTATTTGAAAATCTAAAGTCGGTGCTTGCGTCAAAAGACTTTGCTCATCTTGAGCCAGGTAATTTCCAGTACATTGATCTTCGATTTGGGAACAAAATATTTGTGAACGAAGAGGAACTTAAAGTCGCAACAACAACTTCTACGACAACGGAATTATAAACGGCGCGCCTGTGGGCGCGCCGTAGTTTTGGTATGAACTACCGAGGAGAGGTGTTTGTCACACGGCGCCAGTCCTTCTTGAGACCTGGGGTGCCTCGCATCCAGAAATCCCAAAGCAATGCAATGCTGAAGAGGATCATGAGGGTGAGTTCCAAAGCGTCCTCTCTCTCGAGTGCACGATAAATCATGCTTGCCGAGACGAGCCCGATAAAGACGAGCACACTCAAGAAGACAAACCACAACAACAGTACGAATCCCCGATCAGCGTAGTAACGGAGTTTCATGGCCGACCTTTCATTGGTTGACTTCGCCAGAATTTAGCATACATTTTAAAGCTCATATCGTAAAGACATGTCGTTCTGGCACACACTCAAAAAACCAATTGTAGTCCTCGCGCCTATGGCGGACGTCACTGACGCTGCTTTTCGGCGCATGATTGCAAAGTACTCAGCGCACACGCGTACCGACGGTACCATCGGCGGCCCTGATGTCATGTGGACTGAGTTTGTTTCCGCTGATGGTCTTGTGCGTGCACCCGAGCCTGGACGTCAGAAACTTCTCGCTGATCTTATGTACATCGAAGCTGAGCGACCGATAGTCGCACAACTTTTTTCGTCTGTTCCCGAGCACATGGAAGCTGCAGCAAAACTCTGTGCTGAACTTGGTTTTGACGGTATCGATATCAATATGGGATGTCCTGATCGCACGATAGAGAAGCAGGGTTGCGGCGCGGCTATGATCAAGAATCCTGAAACAGCAAGCGAGATCATCCGTGCCGCACGACGAGGGGCAATCCTCGGAGGAAAGGAACTCTCTATTTCTGTAAAAACACGTATTGGGTACAACAAAGATGAACTTGAGACGTGGCTCCCCGTCCTCCTTGAGGAGAATCCAGCAGTTATTACTCTTCATGCACGTACCCGCAAAGAGATGTCAAAAGTACCTGCACGGTGGGAGCGCATCGCGCGCGCAGTTGAAATTCGAAATGAGATGCAGAGTAACTCGCTTATATTTGGAAACGGTGACGTACTCTCTGTAGAAGACGCTTACGCAAAATGTGAAGCAACGGGCGCTGATGGCGCAATGCTCGGACGGGCAATATTTGGAAATCCATGGCTCTTTCATCCTACTGACGATTTACACAACGTACCACTCCAAGAACGGTTCCGCGTGATGCTTGAACACACACGGCTCTTTGCTGAGCTTCTCCCCTTCAAGAACTTTGCAACAATGAAGAAACATTATAAGGCATACGTAAATGGTTTCCCTGGCGCCCATGAGCTTCGCACCGAACTTATGGAATCAAAAACAGTTGAGAAAATTGACGGAGTTGTAAACAGATTTATGAAAAAACACCCCGAGCTTCATTCGTGGACGTCTGATACAATAGTCGTATAGTCACGTGCAGTGTGTGGAGGTCGTAATGCAAAAGTGTATTCAACTATGAGTGAAATACTACAAGCAAATATTTTTTTCTTCATCACAAGCATCGCGGTGATTGTGTTTACCTTTCTACTTTCAGTTGCACTTTTTCATTTCATTAAGATACTGAAGTCTGTTCGGAAGATTATGGAGCGAGTAGAAGCTGAGAGTGAAGCAATAGCTGACGATGTCGAACGGCTCCGGGTATGGGTGACAGAAGAAAGTTTTTTTTCACGATTCTTTACCTCGTCGCGAAACTCAACAAAAGAGGATGAAGCAGAGCGCCCTTCGCGTTCATCAAAAAGTGCTCGAAAGGCTCAATCAAAACAGAGAACTGAGTTGCGTATTAAAAACGAAGAATAATAAATAACGTATGACTGCAAAAAAAGTACAGAAACCAGCACAAGGGGGAAATCACACTGCGGCAAAAGTAGGTATCGGTATTGGGCTCACTGCTGCTGCGGTCGCCGCTGCCGGAGCGTACTTTCTTCTTGGAAGTAAGCATGCTGCACAGAATCGAAAGAAAATGAAAGGGTGGACTCTTAAAGCAAAAGGAGAAGTACTCGAAGCCCTCGAGAAGGCAGAGCAGGTAAGTGCAGCAGAGTACCTCGCACTTGTTGATACGGCGAGTAAGGCATACGGTACGGTAGAACGTGCAACAAAGGGCGAACTTAAGGATTTCAAATCAGAAATGCTTGGTCATTGGGAGAAGCTTCAGAGAAATAAACTAGTAAAGAAAGTGGGTGCTGTAGCAAAGTCAGTACCTAAGAAAGCTCCTCCAAAGAAGGCTGTGGCGAAGAAAGCTCCTGCAAAGTAAGAGATAAAATAGGGAGGAATTAACAGGAAAAATGTACCGCGTCCTACGGACGCGGTATGCTGTATATACATGCTTAAGAAAACTTCACTCTACACGTCACTCGCATTTGCGGTCATTTCTGCATTCATGTTACTCAGCTACGTAGCGTTTGTACATTTTCCTTTTAGGGACGGAGAGGCATTGGTACTTAAACACAGCCCCATACTCACGACCGACACGTGGGCTGTATTTGATACGGCTACTGGAAATATCCAGTATGGAAAAAATATTGAAACCGTTCGCCCTATCGCATCAATTACAAAATTATTTACCGCATACATGGTGCTGTACACGGGGGGTCAGAGTGCAGAGACAACAATTACTGCGGAAGATATCAACACAGAAGGTGCATTTGGGAAACTCAAATATGGAGAGACGCTCACCCTCGGCTCTTTGATGTTCCCCCTTCTTCTCGAATCATCGAACGATGCAGGGAGTGCAATTGCGCGTACGTTTGGACCACTCTATGGGGAAGCGGTCGGATGGGCACTGAGTAACCTGAGTCTTACTGATACGCACATTGTGGATGGGACGGGACTCAGTAAGGATGACGTATCTTCAGCGCGTGACCTCGCACGGTTTTTCACGCTCATTAAAAGTACATATCCACATATCACTGATATCACACAGTTACGAATGTATATAAACGATAAGCGTGGACTCGTAAACAATAATCCGGGTCGTACGTTCTCAAATTTCACCGGTGGAAAGCAAGGATTTACTCCAGAAGCGGGTAAGACTTTTGTCGGTTCGTTCAGACTTCCAAGTTCAAATCGCGAAGTCGGTATTGTGCTCCTCGGGAGTGATGATCTCAAAACAGATATTGGACGTATTCTGGTATCACTTAGATAGGCTCTCGTAGATTTCTGATATAATCACCACTGTATATGGCCGAAACATCTTTTGCACTCTATCGCAAATACCGTCCTGATTCATTTGAGAAGATCCGAAATCAAGACCACATTATTAGGGTGCTTAAGGGTGCCCTTGAAAAGCACATGGTACCCCATGCTCTTTTATTTACGGGCTCGCGCGGGACAGGCAAGACAACGACTGCACGCATCTTTGCACACGCGGTGGGGGCAACAGATATCGACATTTACGAGATTGATGCAGCGTCAAATCGTGGCATTGACGATATCCGTGCACTCAAAGAATCAGTGAACACTCTCCCGTTTGAGTCTCCCTATAAGGTGTATATCATCGATGAGGTGCACATGCTCACGAAGGAAGCATGGAATGCACTTTTGAAAACACTTGAAGAGCCACCTGAACATGTTATTTTTATACTCGCGACTACTGAACAGGATAAGCTTCCTGATACGATTGTTTCGCGTTGTCAGATATTTACGTTTAAAGCACCAACACGAAGCGAACTCAAAGCGACCGTACTCGATATTGCACAGTTAGAAAAGTTTACTCTGAGTGAAGCCGGTGCTGACACTATCGCACTAGCAGCCGATGGTTCATATCGTGATGCTCTCGGCATTACTCAGAAGGTCATGATGGCTTCAGGAGATGCTACTCTCGACCCAGATGAAATAGCCGTCATTGTTGGTGCTCCAAAGCGTGTGATACTTTACACATTTATTAAAGCACTCCATGAGAAAAATACTCCGGTCGCGCTCGCTGCACTCCACGATGCGAGCGAGAGTCGTGTAGATATGCGTATCTTCCTCACCATGTTCCTTGAGCGTGTGCGCATGATTATGCTTCTCCGCAACAAGGCACTTGATGCCCGAAGTCTCGAGAGTGTAACCGACGATGAGCGTACGCTCATTACTCTGCTCGCGCATGACGTAACATCACCGATTAATTCGAAGCTCCTCATGCGGTTTTTAGAAGTAGGGAATCGACTTGGCTTTTCAAGCATTCCTGAACTCCCCCTTGAACTTGCAGTTATTGAAGTCACTTCTGTGTAGACTGTGTATGCATGTGTACTTTGTTCGTCATGGAGAAACAGACTTAAATGTTCGTCGTGTTCACCAGTCTCCAGGTACACCACTTAACGAGAATGGATTTAGTCAGGCACGTAGCACAGGAGAGTATCTCCGTGCAGTTAATGCTGATTATCTCATCACGAGCACCTATGAACGAGCGCTTCAAACTGCGCGTACTATTGGTGCGGCAACGAGTTTACTCCCCGTGCGCAAGGATATATTCAGAGAAGTTGAGCGACCGTCAAACCTCGCCGATACACCGCTCTATGGTATACGATCGCTCTGGTATGTTGGCATGTCAGTTCTGTTTCGAGATACACCCTTATGGCGCTATAGGGATGCAGAGAATTTCACTGATATCCATGCACGCGTTCGAAATGCTTTTGACTATATAGAATCGCTTACCGAGGAGCACAAGTCAGTCATTGTTGTCTCACATTCAGTGTTCATAAACTTAATGATTATGTATATGTGCCAAGATCGTACACTCACTTTGGGTAATCTTGTGAAGACGCTCGGTAACGTCAATGAGCTTAACAATTGTGCGGTGACACATGTTGAGTACATCGGCCCAGCGTGCGGCAATAGCTGTGTTTGGCAGCGTGTATCAGTGTAGAAACAAAGGAGAAGTGTTCATATGGCCCTGATTGGGGTGAGGAGTAGTTTATAATAATGGTATGAGTGGAACGTTCATGCTCCTCGATTTTTCAGTGTGGTACTACACCCGTGCTTTCCGGGACATTCTTGCTGTATGGTTTAATTTTATGTGGTTCATTGTTCATTTCTTTTCAGTACCGCTTCTTCTCCGCACGATGTTTGCACCATGGAAACGCATCACCGATGAGTCTCGACCAAAAGGTATTGAAGACTTCCTTGCGTCGCACCTCATGAATGTGATGTCTCGTGTACTTGGTGCTCTAGCACGCATGTCTGTAATCACGGTAGGAGTACTCTTTCTCCTCATCGGTACATTGGGATTTTTCTTCTTCATTGCTCTTTGGGTATGTCTACCCGTTCTCTCGGTTGCAGCCTTTTTCTACGGGTTAGTACTTCTTACATTATGAACACATTGCAATCAGAAATACGAAAGTACGCTCCCGCAATTGCACTCGATAGGGTACTTCATCGGACAGAGAGGAGAATACTCACACGTTTCCTCAGCATCATAGTGTTACTTCTTGGTGGAATTGTTCTTGGGTACATTGGATATGATTCACTCAAGGCTCATTCCCTCGATGTGCAGAGCCTTGGAGGAAACGCACGGTACTTTGTAGGAGTTTCCATGCTTCTTGTTGGTCCTTATGTAGTGCTTATGCAGCTCTCGTTCTTTTACAATACGCTTTACTATAGAGGGTTGAAGGTCATTCTTCGCGAAGAGCTCACTGATGAAGAAGGAATTACTCAGGATGTCGCCGTAGTGTGTCTCAGGAATCGTGATGATTTGACGCACGGTTTCCTCACCTCATCGTATGGTAAGGAAATTATGCTCCGTACGGGTATTGACACGTCCGGACTCGATGCGTATCTAAGGTCCAGGCGAATTCCTATCGATTCATACTCTATCCCGCTCATAGCACACACATTTCTTACTCTACAGGATGTTGGTGAGTACCTTCTTGAACACGATGCATCGTTCAAGGCATTTCTTTTTGAGCAGGGAATCACCCCGGAACTCTTTAAGGGTGCAAATGAATGGGTCTCCCGGGTACGCATGCTACATAAGCAAAAGAGACAGTGGTGGAGTAAAGATAACCTCGGAAAGATTGGTGGTATGGGACGTGAGCTTTCGTATGGAGTTGCGTATGAGCTCAAGCGCTACATGCGGAGTATCAATAGCACATCAGTACTTTCTCTCGTGCTCAACAATACTGCGTACGCCGATGAAGTAATTACGAAGGTGGAAACAATACTTTCTCGCTCGAAAGCGGCGAATGTCATTCTCGTCGGTGAGCCTGGAGTCGGAAAGATGGATATGCTCATCGAACTCGGGAGAAGAATGCGCGAGGGGCACTCCGTTGCGTCACTTTCAGGGAAGCGCCTCGTTGTGTTTGATACTGATGCCTTCATAGCGACGCATAATTCAAAGGAGGAATTCGAGTATGCATTTCTCAAACTCATGCTCCAGACTGAGCATGCGGGTAATATAATTGTGGTGATTGAAAGTATCTCGTCATTTATGTCGAGTGTAGCAGCACTGGGAGTTGATGTCGGTGAACTTCTCGGGAGATTTCTCTCATCGCCAGACGTGCAACTCGTTGCGACCACAGACCCCGGAAGCTATCACCAATCACTCGAAGGAAACCAACAATTACTTCAGCATTTCGCATCGGTCATTATTGAAAAACCAGACCTTACGAGTACCATTCGGGTCCTTGAGGAGGCAACCTGGAAACATGAACACCGGTATAATATTTTCTTTACCTATCCAGCTCTCGTGCGCATTGCAGAGAGTGCAGACCAGTACATTGTTGATGGCGTCATGCCTGATAAAGCAGTGAGTTTACTCTCCGAGATAGCTGCTGAAGCAATGCAGGAACGTCGTGTGTTTGTGCACGGGGAATTTGTTGACGCTTGTGTAAGTAAGAAGACCGGTATCCCCACTGGTCCGGTCCTCGAACGTGAGCGTGAACTCCTCGTACATCTTGAAGACGTCCTCCATGAGCGTGTCGTGGGACAACATGCCGCAATCCAAGCTATTGCGAGTACTATGCGACGAGCACGCGCGGGAATTGAGAGCAAGGAACGACCAATTGGCTCCTTCCTATTCATCGGTTCAACGGGCGTCGGCAAGACAGAGACCGCAAAGGCACTCGCGCATGTATTCTTTGGAAATGAAGACAAGATGATTCGGTTTGATATGTCTGAGTTTAGTGACGACGATGGCCTCGCACGACTCATTGGTGCTTCAGGAAAGCCAGGAGCACTTGCTTCAGCACTTCGCGAGCATCCCTACGGTGTGCTTCTTCTCGATGAGTTTGAAAAATCAGCACCCCCTGTTCGTGACCTCTTTCTTCAAATACTTGACGAGGGAATATTTACTGACGCACGCGGTACCCGTATCAATGCACGAAATACAATCATCGTTGCGACGTCAAACGCAGGAAGCGACATGATATGGGAACTTATGCAGAGTGGAAAGCGCCCGGTTGATGCAAAGGATGACATCATTAATGGAATTATTGAGAAACATATCTTCAAGCCTGAGCTCATCAATCGCTTTGATGCAGTTATCATTTTTGAGTTGCTCGGTGAAGTTGAACAGAGAAAGATTGCATCGCTCATGCTCAAAGAGCTCGAAACCCGCATTCGCAATCAGGGTTATGCACTCGTTATTAACGATGTGCTTCTTACCGAACTTATGAAAGAGGGCTATGACCCAAAGTTTGGGGCACGCCCTATGCGCCGCGCGATACAGGATAATATTGAAGAAAAAATCGCCCTCAAGATTATTGAAGGAGGACTCCGTCCCGGAGATTCGATAGAGTTTACTGAGGCTGACTTCTCAAGAGCAGGATAGTATTACGGTGCAAGCACAAACGAGCGCATACTAATTGACCCCAGATCAATATCAGTGTTAAAGAATGCTGGCGATTCGTCCGGGTAACTCAGTGCAAGTGTGTTAATCATAGGCCGGTAGTGGTCGTCGGTCGGTACAGAAAGTGCTGCCATTTCACCGAGTGATTCAATACTGATAAGTGCATCATGGTTTCCTTCACCAATATATTGTGTTGTCTCTGCATCAAATGACAATGCCCAGTCGTACGGTGCGCCTTCTCGAATACGCATGAGGTTGTGGACGATGTTTCCGCTCCCAATGAAAAGCACACCTCTGTCGCGAAGCGGGCGGAGATTCTGGAGGAGCTCATACTGCGCGCGGCGATCGTGTCCATAGTCGATACTAAGTGGAATGATAGGTATTTCTGCTTTTGGAAATAGATGCATAAGGATAGTCCAGATACCGTGGTCGAGTCCACGTTCGGTATCAATCGTAACTCCAGGAACAGAGGTCACGACGTCCAGAGCGAGTGCCGCGTCACCGAGTGCGGGATACTGCACATCGTACAATGCTTTCGGGAATCCATAGAAATCGTATATGAGGGGTGGTGTATGCCGACTTGAAACGTAAGTCCCATCAGTCAGCCAGTGTGCGCTCATACAGATAACGGCACGAGGGGTGGGGAGGTGTGCACCGATGTCTTCCCATGCTTTTGCAAATCGTGAATCATTAATTGCGTTCATCGGACTCCC